>CAXUEW010000291.1:0-4235 GCA_964250115.1 uncultured Terriglobus sp. | reverse complement strand
CAGGCCTTAGTATTGGCTCCATGCGGATGCTCCTCTTTGTCGGTTCCCTCAGCCTTTGCTGCGTCTTGTCACTTCCAGGGCAGGTTCACGTAGGTGGAGCGACCTCTTCTGCCGCCGCGCCTTTGAAAGCTGACATCGCGCCCGTACCGGTGATCTTTGTTCACGGGAATGGCGATGACGCCTCGCGCTGGATCCCGACGGTGTGGCTCTTCGAATCAAACGGCTACCCTGCGGACCGGCTGTTCGCCATTCGCTTCCACAATCCTGTGGCGCGTACGGATGACACGCGCGACGAAGCTGACCGATCCAGCACGGCGCAGGCCGTGGAGGAGCTGGGCCGCTACGTGCAGGACGTGTTGCATCGCACGCATGCCGCGAAGGTCATCCTGGTGGGCAGCAGCCGTGGCGGCATGACCATCCGCAACTACGTGCAGAAC
This sequence comes from uncultured Terriglobus sp., assembly GCA_964250115.1. GTDB lineage: Bacteria > Acidobacteriota > Terriglobia > Terriglobales > Acidobacteriaceae > Terriglobus. The sequence goes on along the minus strand of CAXUEW010000291.1, from coordinate 3,798 downwards.
GGTGGCGGTCTGCAGTTTGTTCAGGCCGAGGTGTTGTGCGGCACACCGAATCACGGCGTGAATGCGTCGCCCAACAACCGGAACAATGAGTTCAATGGCGCGGGTGACTTTCTTACCCGGCTGAACCACCCGGACGCGAGCGGGAACGAAGTGTCGCCGGGCGTCCGCACCCTGACGCTGCGCAGTGACCGCTTCGACAAGTACGCGCAGCCCACGGGCATCGCTTCGGGAAGGCCGGAGGTCTCCACCGGCGTTACCTTTGAAGGCCCTGCCCTGAAGGGCGCTCAGAACACCGTGCTGCCCGGACAGGATCATCGTGAAGTAGCCTTCTCCAACGAAGCCTTCGCGGCCATGTTCCAGTTCATTACCGGGCGGCAGCCGAAGACGATGACGGTTAAACCTGAAAAGGCACCGTTGCTGTCAGGGCTGATAACCGACTTCGCCGGGGCAGCCGCCACGAATGATCCGGTACCGGGCATTCACCTCCGCATTGCAGAGGTTCGCAGAGGCGCAGACGGCCGAAAAGTCTACGAGACGACCACCACGGCCAACGGTACATGGGGTCCGTTCCGTGCCGATCCCGGCGCGGAGTATTCCTTCGATCTGGAAGGCGACGGGCGCCACATCACCTATTTCCTGCCGCCGCTGTCAAGGTCCACTTCCGATCTGAATCTTCGCTTTCTGCCACTCCCGGCAGCATCGCCGACCGGCTCTGATGGCAAAGCCACCCTGTTGATCACGCGGCCTCGCGGCTACTTCAGCCGGGAACGCGATCCGGTGCTTGTGAACGGCGAAGCTACAAGCGCTGAACCAGCAGGTCTGCCGATCCGTGACTCCTTTGTTGTGGACACGGCTACCGGAGCGCAGATTGTGAAGGTGACACTTCGCGGCGAGACCATCCTGGCTCGCCCGGCTGCCGGCGATCAATCCCTCTCCGTGGTCGAATTTCTGCGCTAGCAGCGATTCGCTACAGCTTCCATCCATCAAGCCGATACAGAGAACAGGTGTCACCAGCACCAGCTACAAGCCGGTGCACGATGACGTGCCTGTGGCATCCCGCGTCCTTCGCCACTCCACTAACCCGAAGCACCACGGAGTCGTAGACCGATGCCCATCCCCGCAAAAATCCTGATTGCCGCGGCAGTTCTGTGCGGCATAACGGCGGGCTACTGGTCCATGCACGATGTCCCTTCGGCCTGGCTGCCTTTTGTGCTGTATCTCCTATTGGCGCTGGTCAGTTCCACCCTGAAAGTTCCGCTGCCCGACGACAGCGTAACCATGACACTGAATTACCCCTTCATCTTTCTGGCAATCCTGCAACTGTCTCCCTTTCAGGCGGGCGTGCTGACGGCGGTATCCGTGGCCGCGCAGGGCCGCATTGAGGTGAAGAAGGCGTTCACTCATGTGCAGGTTCTTTTCAACATCGCCAACAGTATCACCAGTGCCGCGGTTGCCTACCTTTGCTGTGCATGGCTGCGCGCGCGAGGGCTTTCCGGGGCACCGGCTCTTGCCATAGCGGCGATGGCCTACTTCTTCGTGAACACGGTGCCGGTCGCGGTTGCCGTTGCGTGGTCGCAGCAAACGAACCCTTTCCAGGTCTGGAGGAAACAGTTCCGCTGGTTTCTGCGGTTTTACGTCACGGGTGCCATGCTGGCCGCGCTGACTGACATGGTCTGCCGGCATTTTGGCTGGGGAACCGCCATCCTGATGCTGCCGGCCGTGTACATCGTGTACCGCTCGTACATCGCGCAGACGCGCAGCATGCAGGAGCGGCAGCGCCATCTGGAAGAAACGGAAGCTCTACACCAGCGCACCATTGAGGGCCTGGCCATGGCCATTGAGGCCAAGGACCAGAACACACACGAGCACCTATTCCGCGTGCGCGATTACGTCACCGAAATCGCGAAGGAAATGGAACTGGACGAAACGCAAAAGAAGGCCCTGCAGACAGCCGCCCTTTTGCATGACATCGGCAAGCTGGCGGTTCCGGAGCACATCATCAACAAGCCGGGCAGGCTGACCGCGGAAGAATTTGAAAAGATGAAGATTCATCCCACTGTAGGTGCCGACATCCTGGAGCGAGTCCGCTTTCCTTATCCCGTGGTGCCCATCGTTCGTTCGCACCACGAGCGCTGGGACGGCAAGGGATATCCGGACGGCTTGAAGGGCGAGCAGATTCCCATAGGTGCGCGGATTCTTAGCGTAGTGGATTGCTTCGACGCCCTGGCTTCTGACCGGCCGTATCGCAAAGCGCTGCCGATGGCGCAAGCCATGGCCATTGTGAAGGAGATGGCTGGCACCCAGTTCGATCCGGCGATTGTGGCGTTGCTGGAACAGCGTTATGAGCAGATGAAGAGCAAGGTCGACGCAGGTAGCAACAAGTTTGTTGCTCTCGATTTGAATGTAGACGTCAGCCGTGGTGAAGGTCCGGCGGCCGGCCTGGCGTCGGACGGGAACCATCCGATTGCCCATGAGACTCTTTTACCGGCAGAGCAAGCGGTGCCGCCAAGGCCGACCTGGAGCCCGGCTGCAGGCCCTGAGGCGCAGGCACCATTGGAGGAGAGCCAGGCCGTCGAAAAGTCGCTGAGTATTGTCGAGACGGTGTCTCTCATGGCATCGCGTCTGCGTCCACTGGTTCCATTTCACTGCTGCGCGGTCTACCTCCGCAGCAACGAGGCGCTGGCAGAACAATATCTCGACGGCGAATACGCTGCCTGCTTTTCCCAGGAGCCGATCGCGCTGGGCGCGGGCATTTCGGGATGGGTGGCCCAAAACGGACGTCCTATCATCAACGGCAACGCGACCGTGGAACCCAACTACCGGGAGATACCGGCGAGCGGTCTGAAGCTGCAGTCTGCCCTTGCCATTCCGCTGTTCGATCTCCAGAACGAGGTTTATGGTGTTCTAACCTTGTATTCGGCAGACGAGAATCCTTTCAGCCGCGGCCACATGCTTACTCTGCAGGATGCCGAGGTGAAGTTCACGCTGGCCCTGCAGAACGCCATCCGGCGCTCCCATCCGGCGAACGAAGGGGAAATCGACGTTCTTACCGGTTTGCTAGATTCACATAGCCTGTTCCAACGGCTGGATGAAAAAATGAAGGGGTGCCGCTGCGGCGATCACACGCAAGCACTCGTGGTATGCGGCCTGGACGGCTTCAAAACAGTCAGCGACCTAGAAGGTTATCCGGAGGCAAACCTTCTGCTGAACTGTTTCGGCAGGGAACTGCAGAAGCAGACCGCGGTCTGCGACACAGCCACACGCCTTGGCGGTGATGAATTTGCGTTTTTGCTGCCCGAGCAAGGTGCCTCGCCATCCATGGACAGCCTGCTGTGGTTGTCAGACGCGCTGTGTGCGGCGCGTCTGGAGGCAGGGGTGAAGACCGAGGTCTCAATCAGAGTGGGCATTGCCCAGTTCCCGGTAGACGGTAACTCCGCGGAAGAGCTTTTGGCCGTCGCCGACCGGCGAATGCACCTCAAGAAGCGCGAAGGCAGGGCAAGCCGCACCTTACTGTCCGCAGCTATGCATATGCCTCCGGAGACATGCCTGGTTTGACTCCCAGTGCATGGTCAACACCTGCTTTGCTAGCCAGACTCACGAGGCTCCTCAGATAGCAGAGCAAGCACGCCGGCACGCATTCATCCTCTAAGATTTCGTGCTAGGCGTGGCAGCAGTGTCCGGTGTGCAACTCTCTATAGGCGTGGTGACGCGGTCCCACTTTGCCGTGCGACCGAACAGGCTGACGCCAATGTAGCCGCGCAGCAGCAGGGTGTTGCCCTCGCTGGTCATGTTGCCCTT
>CAXUEW010000290.1:2883-4285 GCA_964250115.1 uncultured Terriglobus sp. | reverse complement strand
GAGAAGAGCGGCTGGTCGCAACCCTGCTGCCGGGCGAGTCGACCGGTGCCTTGCGCAGGACGGTCCTCGACCCCGACGGGGATGTGTTGTTTGCAAGCGACGCGCTGCCGACTCAGGATGTGGTCCTGCTCCGCAGCCTGCTTCGCAAGGATGCAACAGGCGGTGTGGTTTGCCGCTGCATCGGAACACCGCTGGGCGAGCTGTGCATCGAGCGGCTTCTGCCGGTGCAGCGCCTTGTGATCTTCGGTGCGGGAGAAGACGCGCGTCCGCTGTGCCGCATGGCATTGGAAATGGGCTGGTTGCCCGTGGTGGTAGACAGCCGCGCCGGTCGCGCTACCAGCCAGCGATTTGCGGCAGCGGCCTGCATCCTGGCAAATAGAGCCGCGAATGTGCCGGTGCTGCCAGCAGATGCGGTGGTTCTGATGACACATTCCTACCAGCAGGACAGGGAACTGCTGACTGAGCTTCTGCCACTTGCGCCGCGATATCTTGGGCTGCTGGGAGCGCGGCACCGGTCTGCCCTGCTGTTGCAGGAAGCCGCCGAAACTGCCGAGTTGCCGTTGGCTCTGGCGGTAGAGCGGACACACGCTCCCATAGGCCTGGAAGTTGGTGGCGAAGGTCCGGAAGCAGTCGCACTGGCGATCGTGGCAGAGGTGCAGAGTGTGCTCTCATCGGCAGCGATTGCGGCTGGCGTAGGGTCGCGCCGGCTTAGCCTGCAGGATGTCGGCCAGTTGCTGCTTGCAGCGCCCGCATGCCTCCCAAATGAAAATTGCTCGGTGCCGTTGCCGGACGAGTTTCGTTCGCAGACTCCGGTGTCGCGGTGAGCCGCCGCCTGGCGGCGCTGGTACTGGCGGCGGGCGCGTCGTCGCGGCTGGGCCGGCCAAAGCAACTGGTTGAGTTCGAGGGGGAACGGCTGCTTGACCGCGCCATCCGTTTAGCTCATCAGGCTGGGGCTTCGCCGGTGTTTGTCGTGCTTGGTGCTGACTTCGAACGCATTCTCGAGGCACTTACAAGTAACCCGTACCAGCCACGCATCCTTGTCAACAAGGCGTGGAGCAGTGGCATGGCGAGTTCGTTGCGTCTGGGCGCGGCAGCCGCGGAGCGCGCCGGCGTCGATGATCTCCTGGTGCTTGCGTGCGACCAGCCCGCGGTGACTGCGGAGCATCTGCTGCGGCTGACAGAAGTGTCCAAGCGCGAACATGTGGTTGCGTCTTACTACTGGGAGCGGCGCGGAATACCGGCACTGTTTCCGGAGTTTGCCTTTCACGCGTTGCAGGATCTGCAGGGTGACACAGGCGCGCGCGAACTGCTGCAGGATGACGCTGTGCTGACGGTGGCGCTGCCGGGTGGCGAGTTTGACGTGGATACGCCGCAGGATCTGCTGCGGCTCGAGAGCCTGGAT
>CAXUEW010000290.1:1065-2867 GCA_964250115.1 uncultured Terriglobus sp. | reverse complement strand
GCTCATTCCAATGAACCGTCCTGTATCGTCGAAGGTTGTTCCCGCATTTGCCGGGCTGTGACACCATGGCTTTCTTCTTCACGCTGCTGTTTATCGTTACGGCGTACATCACGCCAGAGGTGCTGTTTGGGCCGCTGGCGCAGTTCCGCATTGAGGTGATCCTGGCCATGCTGGCAGTGGCGACCTCGCTGCCGAATATCGTGAAGACGCATTTCGAGCAAAGTCCACAGTTTTACGCGTTCCTGGGATTTTGCGTGGCCGTGCCGATGTCGATCCTGGCCAGTGGCTGGCTTAGCGGCGCGTTCGCCATGCTGCTCTGCAGTACTTACTTCATCTACAACGGCTTGGTGGACTTGCATAACCACGTCATTCCCAGCCCATTCATCTACGGCGACGGAGAGTTGCGGCGGCTGCGCGGCCTGGGTTTTGTCTACGATCCGAACGATCTGGGGCAGGTGCTGGTCAGCCTGTTGCCGATGGTCTTTCTGTGGCGCAGTAAAAACCGCTTCCTCAACATCTTCCTGGTCGGCGTCCCCCTGGCCTGGCTGGTCACAGGCATGTACTTTACGCACTCGCGCGGCGCTGCCCTGGCGTTGATGGCGACCATCATCATCGCGATTCGGCGAAAAGTAGGAACAGTCCCGGCCATCGTGCTGGCAGGGTCACTGTTTGCTGCGTCGCTTGCGGTGGGCTGGTCGGGCGGCCGCGAAGTGTCCGTGGAAGCGGGTGGAGACCGGCTGGACGCCTGGTCGACCGGCATCCAGTTCATCCGGAGCCATCCAATCTTTGGCGTGGGTGCCAGCCGGTTTGCGGACTTCAACGACATCACGGCGCATAACTCCGTCGTGGTGTGCGCGGCGGAGATCGGCCTGCCCGGCTTTGTGTGCTGGGTCTTTATGATGTTCTCTTCATTCCGCAACGTCATGGCCGTGAACGGTGCGAAAGGGAGCGATACCGCCGCTGAAGAGACGCTACCCACAGCGGTTGACCTCACCTTGCGATCCGGCCGGCGGCCCAGGTTTGCCGGGCTTCGGCTCCGGAATACCGCCGCCCACGTGGGGCCGCCTTCGTACATGCAGACGGCTGTGTTGGCCGGGCCTTCGCTCGCGTCTGGCGCAGGAACGCTGCCCCTGAGAAACCGTGCCATCGGTGTCATGCCGCCAACTCTTGATCGCATTCCAGCAACCGCGGAGCAACAGGAAGACATCCGGCGGATTGCGCGGTTGCTGATGTGCAGCCTCACTGGCTTCCTGGTGGCGGGCTGGTTCCTCTCCCGTGCACTTTCCATGTGGCTTTTTCTTTACTTCGGGACTATGCACGCGGTGTTTCGCATGGCGGTGGATGCGGGCATGCGCCCGCGCCGGGATGCGTTCCCGTTTCTTCTACGCTGCTCCATTGGGGTCGCCGTGGTGCTGCTGATGCTGGTCTACGGCGTGCTGAAGTTCCGCGCGCTGACCGGTAAGTAGTGCGGCGGCCGTTAGCGGTGGTCGTCCAGCTTGCCAATCTGTTCCGGCGTCATCTCGTCCCGCAGTTGCAACAGCATGTGGGTATTCGCCTTTTCCAGATCGGCCCTGGCCTGTGCGACACGGTCGATCTCCGGGAACAGGGCTGCCTCTGAGAGTTTTCCGGAGCGGGTCAGCGCTTCCAGCCTGTTCTCGGCCTTTTGCAGGCTTTCGTAGCGGGAGAGCAGGGCATCGCGATTCTGGCCGAAGACACTGTCCATGCGTTTTTGCTGATCGCCATTCAAACCCAGCGACTTTGCAAACTTTTTGTCGTCCCACCACCGGCCCGGCGGTCCCAGT
>CAXUEW010000290.1:0-1055 GCA_964250115.1 uncultured Terriglobus sp. | reverse complement strand
GCTGTTAGTGGATCCACCCGTGCCCGGTGGCGGTCCGCCATGCGGAAATCCGCCAGGTATGCTGGCGCCTCCGGCCGGCATGCCTATCCCATCGCGCGGGATTCCCATGCCCCCGCCGCGTGGCATACCCATGGGGCCGCCGCCCATACCGCCGCCCGGCATACCCATGCCGCCGCCACCTCTTCCCTGGGCGTGTACCGCGCAGCAGCCGGTCAGAACCATAGCAAGACCCAGCAACCGAATTGGGGCGCAACTGGTCAATCGTTTACTCCCGAACGGGCAGTTGTCTCGCTTTCCTGCCGATGCTTCTGCAAGTGGAGCGAGTCCACGGGTGACGCGGCGTGGTAGCTCAGCTCTGCGTCGATGGACGACAACAGGAGATTGTCCGCCTCGATATCCGCGGTCGTAGATGGCCGGTCGATGGGTGATGCGGACGCGTCCAGCACAAGCAGCGGCTGATCCGCGGTGTCGGTGGATCCCGCCAGATGTGCTACCCCGCCTGCAATGGTAACCAGGGCAACCAGTGCAAGCGACCACCTTGGCAGCGCGGCCCAACGTTCCTGCCGCCGTGCCAGTGTGGCAAGCGAAGGCTGCCCTGCGGACCGGCGTTCAGCCCAGTGCAGCGTCTCCTGGCGATAACTGCGTAACGCTTGCCGCAGATCGCGTGCAGCGGCATCGTCAACGGTCGCATCTGCCTTGTCCGTGCCGGGGCCAGTGCTTTCGGCATAAGGCCGAGCGAGCAGTGTGGCAAACTCTTCATCTGAAATTGGCTGCTGCTGTGGCGTCATACCCTACCTCCTCCGACGCGTGCACGCACAGATTTTACTGCCCGGTGCAGGTGCGTCTTGACCGTATTTACCGGCATGCCCATCGCATCGGCAATTTCCGACAGTTCCATCTCTTCGATAAAGCGGAGCAGAAAGGCTGTGCGCTGGTTGGGCGAGAGTGTTTCCATGGCGTCATGCACCTGCAGCGCCTGTTCGCGGGCCAAGAGCGCACCCTCGGGCGAGGAGCCGCTGCTGCGCAGGTGGTTGGCCATGTCGGTGGCGTCCACC
>CAXUEW010000289.1:0-4291 GCA_964250115.1 uncultured Terriglobus sp. | reverse complement strand
TGCGCTATGACCGCTTCAAGTCGCCCAACCCAAATGGCAACGCGCTCTATCCGGATTCGCGCAGCTTCCGCAGTCCGGCAACGAACTTTGCGCCCCGCCTCGGCTTCTCCTACCGGTTCACCGATAAGACGGTGTATAAAGCATCTGCCGGAGTCTTCTATCAGCAGACGCCTACCAACCTGTGGTTCAATGCGTTGAACCTGGACGGATCGAACCGTGTAAATGCGTATACGTATACGCCCACGCAAGCCGGTTCTCCGGCGTTCCCCAACATCCCTGCCTCAACGGGTGCAGTGGCAACGCAGAACGTCACAACCGTTTCGCCCAACTTCAAGAATGAGTACACCTGGAACTTCAACACCCAGGTGTCGCAGCAGCTTTCGTCGCATGACTCGTTGACGATCGGCTATATCCTGGCAAACGGCAGGAACCTGCAGTACTCGCGCAACATCAACCTGCAGAACCCGATCGGCACGCTTGCGGACGGTCGCCAGGTCTACAACTCCAACCTGGTGACCACGCGCGTGGACCAGCGCTTCGGCCAGATCAACCGTGTGGAGTCAGGCGCAAACAGCTCCTTCAACGCGCTTGTAGTGAACTACACGCTTTCCCCCGTGCATGGTCTGCAGCTGAACGCGAACTACACCTGGTCGCACACCATTACGGATGCGCCGGAAGTCAACACGTTTGAGCAGAGCGCCAACATTCAAGACACCAACTTCAAGAAGCGCGATCGCGGCAACTCCTACGTGAATCGTCCCAATGCTTTCAATCTCACGGCGGTGCTGGAGCCCACGTTCGCTTACAGCAACCGCGTCGTGCGGACTATTGCCAATGGCAATCGCTTTGCGATCCTGGCCAATCTATCCTCGGGCGACTCGTCCAACGTCATCGCATCAGTGGTCGCTCCGGCAGGTGTAACGCTGGCAGGCCGCACCTTCCTTGCCCAGGTGAACGGTGACACCTCTACGGGAGCGGTGCAGCGCCCCGTCTTTGTGGGCCGCAATACCTTCCAGACACCCAGCATCTACCAGGTGGATGCGCGCTACACGCGCACCTTTCCCAGCCTGTTTGAGCGGTTTCAGCCGTCGTTCCTGCTGGAAGCGAACAACGTCTTCAACCACACCAACATCACCGGCGTAGCTCGCACGCAGCAGGTCAACGGCTTTGTGATCGGCGGCACCGCGGCGGAAAACGCCAACGCAGGCCAGGCCAATAACGTTGCGCCCGTGCTGGTGCGCAGCACCGTACTGGAAGCGCGTATCGTTCAGTTTGGTTTCGCCCTCCGCTTCTGACGCACCAGCCTGCGGTTTGACGCGGCGGACTTTATAAGAGCCAACTGCAGAACGGGAAGGGCGCGAAGGAAAAGCACGCGAAGACTGCGAGACAAGGGCAACCGTTCAAAACTAACGGTTGCACCACGAGCTGCTCAGCATTCTTCCCGCCCTTTGCGTGCATTTTCCTTCGCGTGCTTCGCGTTCTGCTTTTGAGTAGGAGCTGCCAACGCTATCCTGAAGAAGATGCAATCTCCCACCCCTGCTCTTTCAGTCTTTCCCGCCACCATCTACCGCGAACAGGTTCTTAGCCATATCTTTGCGGATGCACAGCGGCTTTTCCTGCCGTCTTTGATGGAGATCGACCGAGCCCATCTCGTCATGTTGCGGGCGACGGGCATCGTGTCGGTTGCCACGGCGTCGGCCTGTGCGCGGGGACTTCGCCTGCTGGATCAGGATGTTCTAAAAACGGCACGGTACGACGGCAGCGTGGAAGACCTGTTCTTCCTTGTCGAACGGCAGCTTGCCGAGCTAATTGGCGCGGACGACGCGGGCCGCCTGCATACCGCGCGCTCGCGCAACGACATCGACCTGACCATGTACCGCATGGTGCTGCGCGAAAATCTACTGCGCGTGTTGGAATCGTCACTGGCATTGCGCCGTGCCCTGCTGAACATAGCTGAAAAGCACCGCGACTGCGTCATGCCGGCCTACACGCACAACCAACCCGCGCAACCCACCACGCTGGCGCACTACCTCATGGCCATGGTTGAGGTGCTGGAGCGTGATGCCGAGCGCTTGATCGCCTGCTACCACCGGGTAAATCGCAATCCGCTGGGTGCCTGCGCCATCACCACGACGGGGTTTCCCATCGACCGACACCACACGGAACGCCTGCTGGGCTTTCGCGGTCTGGTCGTCAACTCGTACGGTGCGATTGCCGCCGTCGATTACGTCGCCGAGGCGTGCAGCGTTCTGGCCACGGCCATGCTCAGCCTGGGCCGGTTCACGCAGGACATGCTCCTTTGGTCCACGGCGGAGTTTGGCTTTCTGCGCCTTTCTGACGGCTATGTGCAGATCAGCAGCATCATGCCGCAAAAGCGCAATCCCGTGCCGCTGGAGCATGCGCGCATCCTAGCGTCGCGCGCGCTGGGCGAGGCGCAGTCCGTGCTGGGATCGCTGCACAACACGCCCTTTGCCGACATGAACGACGGCGAAGACTCGCTGCAACCGCTTGTTGCACTGGCCTTCGCCGACGCGCAGCGAGCACTTTCGCTGCTGGCAGGCGCACTGTCCGAAGCCGCTTTCGATACGGACCGTATGCGCAGGCGGGCGCACGGCAGCTTCCTTACGGTGACCGAGGTGGCGGACACTCTGGTGCGCGGATGCGGTACCTCGTTCCATCACGCGCACGCGCTTGTAGCAGCCGCGGTAAAAGCCGCGCCGAGCGACAACGCCGAGGCCCTTGCAGCCGACCTGTATGCGAGGGCACAGGCGGAAGGCCTGTGCATCACCGAGGCGGAGATCCGGATGGCGCTGGACCCGGACCATTTCGTTCGAATCCGTGGCGTGGCTGGCGGCCCGTCTGCTACCGCGATGACCCCGGAACTGGAGCGGTCGTCCGCGCGGCACGATACGGACGCAGGCTGGGTCGAGGCGGAACGCAGCCACTTTCTTGAGGCACACCGGCTGCTGTGTGTATCCTTCGCTGCGCTCGAGGCCTGACAAGAGGCTGCCTTTACGGGCTGAGTCAGCCGTCGCTATCGCTATCGCTGCCAGGGCAGGTTTTGACTGCTGTCTAGAAGGAAGGGCAACCTGGACAGGGCGCTTTCCGCGCCGGAATCTGAGACGACTCAAAACGGGCACCTACCTCGAAAGTGCTTCAATCCGGGGAAAATTCCCTGTGGCACTGAGACGTTTCAAAATAATTGCCCCGCCAGTTCAAAATCATTCTTTGCTGATTCCCAAGCGTTATTTTCATGTGGCATAATCCGTCGTCGCTGGAAATGCACGCTGCTGGCTTCTATCTGCAAGCGGAAGCCGGTGCGCACAGACGCAGCGTAGCTTTTTTGACGTTACGGACCACATGGCGCACCAATCCCATGCGTACCCGAGAGCGCAAGGAACCGATCGATCAGCAGAATTCGTGGAGGCAACAGGATGTTCGGACAGAAGCAACACATCTCCCATACAGGCCAGTGGCACGGCGCAGTGCTTCGCGCCGCCAGGCGTGCGTCGCTTGCCGCGGCCATGGCGCTACCGCTTTCCGTTCTGACTGTAGGAACGATTGCTGCTCACGGTCAGGCCAGCTCCAGTTCGGACGCACAGGGCAGGGTAACTGACGCTAGCGGCGCGACCATCCCAGGCGCAACCGTACACGTGATCAACAACGGTACCGGCGCGGAACGTACCACCACAACCAACGACGCAGGCGAGTGGTCCGTCCCGAACATTCCACCGGCAAGCTACCGCGTGCGAGTCGAGAAGCAGGGTTTTAAGATCAGCCAGATTCCGGCGTTGGCTGTGGAAATTGGCAAGACGGCAAACGGCTCCGTAACCCTTGCGGTGGGTGGAACGGACGAGACGGTTGAAGTCACAACCCTGCCGCCACAGTTGCAGACACAGGAAGCCACTGTGGGCCAGGTAATCGATCAGAAGCAGATCAACGACCTGCCGCTGAACGGCCGCAACGTTCTACAGCTTGCCACACTGGCACCGGGCGTATCACCCGCGCAGACCGGCCAAACCGGGAACCCATGCGCCGCCTGTGGTTCACGCAGCCTGTTTATCACCGTGGATGGTGGCCGGGCCTCGTCCACCAACTACGTGCTGGACGGTACCTATATCCGTTCCGTCCGCTTCAATACCTTGTCGCTGGTACCGAATACGGACACCATTCAGGAATTCAACCTGCTGCGCTCGACCTTCTCGACAGAGTATGGCCAGGGTCAGGCAGTGGTTTCCATGGTGACCAAGTCGGGCACCAACTCCCTGCACGGTTCGGCTTACGAATTTGC
>CAXUEW010000288.1:0-4309 GCA_964250115.1 uncultured Terriglobus sp. | reverse complement strand
TGGGTGCCACCATGGGCAGCGAACAGACCGCTGCCGCCGGTGGATCGATCGGCACGGTGCGGCGCGATCCCATGGCCATGCTGCCCTTTTGCGGCTACCACATGGGAGACTATTTCCGGCACTGGCTGCGCATGCAGCGCGACCTGTCCACCACGCCGCGCATCTTCCACGTCAACTGGTTCCGCAAGGGCGACGACGGCAAGTTCCTGTGGCCCGGCTACTCGGAAAACATGCGCGTTCTGAAGTGGATCGTCGACCGCTGCCGTGGCCGTGTGCGAGGGCAGGAATCGCCCATCGGATGGACACCCAAGTACAGCGACATGATCTGGCAAGGACTTGACTTTACTGAGGAGCAGTTCTGCGCCCTGCAGACCGTTGATCGCGCTATCTGGAAGAAGGAGGTCATGGGACATGAAGAAGTCTTCCTCCTGCTCCACGACCACCTGCCGCCGGAGATGATCTACGAACGCGAACTGCTCATCTGCAGGCTGTAACTTTGATCACACTGGAGTCAGGTACTGCTGCATGCGACGCGATGGCGCACAATGTTCCGTCGCGGGCTAGACTCGCTGCTTGACCGTGCCGCAGTACGTAGCTATTATCAACTATCCACACCTGAATTGCTTGATTCGTTGACGGCGAACCGCACACACTTGCCAGGCTGCCTGTAAAGAGGGCACTACGGCATTCCCGTTGAAGGCTCGTAGATGTTTCTGTTGCGCATACGCGCAGCGGCTGCAAGTTTTAACGTGAAGTTGAGCTGCTCCCAAGAGAGGCTGTTTGTACGTCTCAGGGCCTTCTTCTGACAAGCAGCCGCAGTGTTGCACGTGATGTATTCGATTTTTCTGGAGGCAGTACCCATGAAGTCTGGTCCGACGACCCGGAAGCGTAACAAGAGCGCGTTTAAGCCCAAGCACGCCCGCAACACCGTAAAGCATGCAGTACGTGCGGTTGTGCTGGCTGCTGTAGCGGGAACTCCGCTGTTCGCGCAGAACACGACCGCCGACGTCGTCGGTACGGTGACCGACGCCACCGGCGCGGTAATCCCCAACGCCACCGTCGAGTTGACCGACGTCAACACGCACGACAAGCGCACCGTGCAGTCAGGTTCCGGCGGCGAGTACACATTTACGCTGCTGAAGCCCAGCACCTATTCGCTGACGGCCAACGCGCCCGGCTTCAAGGCCTTCCAGATTTCATCGTTCAGCATTTCCGCAGGCGACCGCGCCCGCGAAGACGCGCACTTGTCCGCGGGCTCAGCGGGCGAAACCGTTACGGTGGAAGCGACCACGGCGGCCCTTAGGACGGATTCGTCCGCACTGATCTCGACTGTGACGGAACGGGCGACGCAGGAACTGCCGCTCAACGGACGTAACTTCATGAACCTCGTCCAGGTGACGCCCGGTGCGACAGAGGGCCTGAACAACGGTCTTGCCAGCGGGAACCGCCCTGACGATCGGCGGCAAACTTCGTCGGTCTCAGTCAACGGCCAGGCCGACATGATCAACAACCAGACCATCGACGGCATCGACAATAACGAGCGCGTCATTGGGTCCATCGGTGTTCGCCCTTCGGTTGATGCCATCCAGGAAGTCAGCGTGCAGACCAACGTCTTTACGGCTGAGGTTGGCCGTGCCGCAGGCGCGATCATCAACGTCATTACCAAGTCCGGCACCAACGCGTTCCACGGCACGGCGTACGAGTTTTTCCGTAATGACAAGCTGAACGCGAATCCGTTTAAGTTTGGCGCGAATATCCCTAAACCGAAGTTTCGTCAGAATCAGTTTGGCGGCAGCCTTGGCGGGCCCATCTTCAAGGACAAGACGTTCTTCTTCGCGGATTACGAAGGCCTGAACATCATCAGGAACCAGAATCCTACGACGACGACCGTGCCCACGGCTGCGGATCGCGCCCTGCTGACGACGCTTCCGGCTGGACAGATCGATCCGATTGGGCGGCAGTATTTCAATCTGTATCCGTTGCCGACAAACAACAACACGTCCGGCAATTACATTGGCGCACGCGCTGATTCGCAGTTCTACAAGACGGCGGATGGCCGGCTCGATCATCGCTTCGGCAACGGCGACCTGTTCTATCTGCGCTACACCTACAACGCGGTGGACACCAAGATCGGCACGCTGTTCCCGGCGGTCACAACCGCGGCCGCAGGCATTGTGGAGCCGGGCGGCAATCTTGCGAACTACCCCGGACCGGCTGTTACGCGGGCTCATCAGGCGCACCTGAACTACATCCACACTTTCACACCGAACCTGCTGGTCGAGTTGAAGGCCGGCTACACGCTGCTGGACAACTCACAGTTGCCCCTGAACTACGGCAACGCCATTAACACGAAGTTCGGACAGCCGAACATCAACGTGGATCTCCGCAGTACGGAACTGTCCGCGATCACCGTGAACCAGGGAACGGGATCGACGATCGGCAACCGTCCGCCAATCATTTATCACGAGAACACGTGGCAGTACGAAGGCGTAATTAACTGGATCCACGGCAAGCAGACCATCAAGGTGGGTGCGGGTGTTATCCGCCGCCAGGATGCAACGACACAGACGGACACCGCGAACGGCAACTGGAGCTTCGCAACCTTCTCCACGTTGTTGACTGGCGACTACATCAGCGGCGGCCGCAACTCCATCCTGTACACGCCTCGCAATCGCACATGGGAGCCGCATGGCTTCGTGCAGGACGATTACCACCTGACGCCGCAACTGACGATCAATCTTGGCGTTCGCTACGACTTGTTCACGCCCTACACAGAAATCAATAACATCCTGTCGAACTTTGACATCACCCAGGGCAAGATTGTGGTCGCCGGGGTAAACACGGGTTCCACGGGCGGCGTAAAAACGGATTACAGCAACGTCGCACCGCGCTTCGGCTTTGCCTACACACCGGCTCCGAAAACTGTTATCCGCGGCGGCTTTGGCCTCACCTTCGCACCGGAAAACACCACGTCCGGATCGGCGCTGGTGAACCAGCCCTTCACCGCTACCTGGGGCGCATACACGCCACCCCAGGCCCGCGACCGCGCTCAGTTCCTCGGTCTGCCTAACGCTGCGCAGTACCTGAAGTTTGCGGGCGGTTTACCCACGCCAACCGTAAACAGTGCGACCGATCCCAGTGGCAGCATCACGGCGGCGCTCGATCCAAACTTCAAGTCCACCTACATTGAGCAGTTCAACCTGACGGCCGAACGCGAAATCGCGGGCTTCGTGGCGACTCTCTCTTACGTGGGAGAGCTTGGTCGGCGCAATGGCTACTACCTATCCGACTACAACACGATCTCAGTTGCTGATGGCATCAAGTCCTTCACGTCTGCCGCGGTCGGTACCACGCCCAAGGGACAACTCGACACCACATCGAATACTCCCGCCACGGTGACCGACTTCAACACACGCCGCAAATTTGTCTCCACCGTGCCGAATGTTACCTCCATCCCGCTCTATCGGAGCACGGGTTCCAGCAGCTATCACGCCTTGCAGGCTGTGCTGAAGCGCCGCTTCAGCAAGGGTCTTGACATGCAGTTGTCGTACAACTTTGCTCGCCTGCTCGATAACTCGGAAGCCATCAGCAACAACGGTGGCAATGGCTATGGATCCTCGGTGGATCTGATTCCGCTCATCGAATACGGCAATGGCAACCTAGATGTGCGTCACCGAGTGACGTCGACCTTCAACTATGCCTTGCCGTTTGCGCAGTCCTCCCGTGGTCTGGAGTCGTTCGCGTTCAAGGGCTGGCAGGCGAATGGCTTGATCGTATGGAACACCGGCTTTCCATTCTCGGTCACCAACAACGTGAACCGGAGCGGAACACGTCCGACGGTGGCAAATGGCGATCGTTCGAACATGATCGGAAACGGTAAGGTCGATCATCCAACGATCGGTCGCTGGTTCGACACCAACGATTTCGCCTTCCAGCCTGCAGGAACCGTGAGCAATCAGCACCGCAACCAGCTGTATGGACCGGGACTGCAGCGCGTCGATCTGTCGTTGTTCAAGAACTTCGACATCTACGAGAGCGTCAAGCTTGAGTTCCGTACGGAAGCCTTCAACGTTCTGAACACGGCACAGTTCATCAACCCGATCTCGTCGCTTTCGCTCCAGGCATGCGGTGGTGCAACCACGGCGGCCTGCACCGGTTACCCGGTTGCCGGCTTCACACCGGCAAGTACCTTCGGTACTGTCACCAGCACTGCCAACGCTTATAACCCACGCATCATCCAGTTTGCGGCGCGCTTGAAGTTCTAAGTGGACCGTTCTCATCCTGAGGGCGCGGCTATCATGCCGCGCCT
>CAXUEW010000287.1:0-4319 GCA_964250115.1 uncultured Terriglobus sp. | reverse complement strand
GGGCGAATCAGAGGACGACGGCTCGCCGGAAGATGCGGGCAGTGAGGACGACACCGGCAGCAGCTACAACGGCGATGAAGAGGCCGAAAAGACCGGTGTGCTGGATAGCAATGGCGTCCTGACCGTGCAGGTGCCGACGCATCCTGAGGGCGGATCGCACCCAGACCTGGACTACACGGTGGAAGCCGGTGTAACCGATGCAGCAAACCGCGAGATCACGGGCCGCGGTCGCTTTCTTGCCACGTACAGCAACTTCCGCGTAAACGTGGAGCCGGTCAGTTACGCCGTTCGGTCGAACGAAATGGCCAAAGTACGCGTCACCGCCGTGGACTACGACAACAAGCCAGTGAGCACCCACGTGCACCTGCAACTACGCTTCACTCACTGGGAGAACGGTACAAAGACTTCGAGCGACGGAGCCTCAACGGACGTCACCACGGACGCGTCGGGCCACGCCATGGGCGAGCTTGCCGTAGGTACACCGAAGTACACGTCCGTGGAACTGCTGGCGACTGCGTCCGCCGTGCAGAGCGGCACACGGGACCCCGTGGATGCAAGCTCCCTGTACATACTTGGTGCGGGCGAAGAGTCATGGGGTAGCGGCAGCGGAACGGCGCAGATCGTGACCGACAAGAAGTCTTACGCGCCCGGCGAGGTTGCGCACATCAGTATCGTGTCGGAAGCGCGGGGCTTTCATGCGCTCGTCGTCACAGAAGGTGCATCGCTGCTCAAACGCGAAGTGCTGCATGCCGACGGCACGACCCTGTCATTCGATCTGCCCATCACAGCGGAAGCTCAGCCGAACATCACTGTCTCCGCGCTTTTCCTGAAGAACAACACGCTTTACCAGGCATCCAAACGCATCCAGGTGCCACCCACGCAGCAGAAGCTGCAGGTTGAGGTCACACCCACAAAGGACATCTTCCAGCCGCAGCAAAGCGCCACCTATGACGTCACCACGAAGGATTTCGCGGGCAAGCCGGTCAGCGCGGATGTGAGCTTTGGCGTGGTGGACGAAGCCATCTACTCGCTGTACCCCGATGCAAGCGGCGACATGATCAAGAGCCTGTACCCGCAACGCTACAGTGAGGGTGAGATCACTTCGTCGCTGGAGTTTTACTTCAGCGGCGAGGCAGGCACGAAGTCGCCCATGCTGGCCGAACGCAACCGCCGCTATCGACCGCAATTTGCACAGGTCAAGCCTGGCAGTGAGGCCGCTCCAAAGGTGCGCAAAGCCTTTCCGGATACGGCTTACTGGGCACCTGACGTGCACACGGACATCAATGGTCACGCACGCGTGACATTGACCTTTCCAGACTCACTGACGACATGGCGCACTACCGTGCATGCCATTACGGATGACTCAAGGGCAGGCTCGGCGTCCAGCAAGGTGCTGGTGCGCAAAGACGTGCTGGTCCGCATGGGAACGCCGCGCTTCATCCTGAAAGGTGACGAGATTACCTTGCCCGTGATTGTGCATAACTATCTGGGTATGGCGAAGACCGCGACGGTTTCTTTGAACGTCACGGGCCTGGATGTGGTGCACGCGCCCAATGCCAACGTAACGATTGCCAGCAAAGGTGAGGCCACCATGCTGTGGCGTCTGCGTGCATCGCAGGTAGGCACCGCGAAGCTGGTAGGCACGGCAATCACCGACACGGAGTCCGACGCGCTGGAGATCAGCTTTCCCGTGCAGCCCGCAGGTGTGGCGAAGTCACTCGCTTCCAGCGGCGTCATCACGCAGGCGGCGTCACAGGGGAACGCTGCGATCAACTTTCCGAATGGCACGGATGCTGCGGCACACTCTCTACGCATTGAGGTCAGCCCATCGATTGCCGGCTCGCTTTTCAGCGCGCTTGATTACCTCACCAGCTACCCATACGGCTGCACAGAGCAGACCATGTCCAGCTTCCTGCCGAACGTAATCGTTTCAGAGACGCTGGCGCGCCTAAAGCCGGGAACGCGCGTCGACGAAGCCGATCTCCAGGCGAAGATGGTGGCGGGTCTCGATCGTCTGCGCGACTACCAGCACGACGACGGCGGGTGGGGCTGGTGGAAGGAAGATGATAGCCGCATTTATATGACCGCATACGTGGTCGGCGGACTGGGTCAGGGCGCGGCTTACGTGCCGCTATCGTTCGAGCAGAAGCAGATGATTGCGCGTGGCATGGAGTATCTGCGCAATGCGCTGAAGCAGCACCCAAAGATGCGTCCAGAGTTACGAGCGGCCGTGGCATACGCGCTTGCCAGCGCCGGTGACGGCAATCTTAAAGACACACTGGACGCGCAGTGGGACCGCCGCAAAGACTTACAGCCGGAAGCACTTGCCATGACCGGCCTGGCCATGTTGCAGGTGAAAGACGCGCGCGCCGCCGAGGTAGCAGAATTGCTGCGCAGCAAAGCAGTCCGCAAGGGCGAGCTTGTTTCCTGGACCGGATCGTACGTGCCTCTGCTGGATGCGGAATACAACAACGAGGCGGAGGCCACCGCCTACGCCATGCGACTGATTGCGAAGGTCAATCCGAATGACGCGCTGCTGCCGGGTGCCGCACAGTGGCTGATGCTGGCACGCAACAGCGGCGGGTGGTGGGAATCCACGGAGCAGACCGCGATGGTCCTGTTCGGCCTCGTGGATTATTTGGCAGCATCGCATGAGCTGGACGCAAACTTCAGCGTGGACGTGCTGGTGAACGGTACAAAGGTAGGAGAGCGCGCCTTCACGGCAGCGGATGCACTGAACGGCGCCTCACTCAAGCTCGACCTTGGCAGTACGCAGCTTGCCCCTACCGCAAACAACATCCAGGTTGTGCGGCGGGGCGGCTCCGGTCGGGTGTATTGGTCAGTGCGCGGTCGCTATTTCTCCACGGAGAAGAAGGACTACCAGGCAGGCATGCTGTCACTGAACCTGACGCGCGACTACTACAAGCTGCAGCCTCTGCAGAAAGACGGCAAAGTCGTATATAGCCTCGTGCCGCTTGCAGGCAATGCGCAGGTGGGCGACGTGCTTGCGGTGCACGAAGCGATCAATGGCTCGCCTATGCGTTACCTGCTGCTGGAAGACCCCATCCCGGCAGGTGCGGAGTTCATCACCAACGAAGGCAGCTATCCTATCGATAAGCGGCCCGGCGGATGGGTCGACTGGTTCACTCGGCGGGAGTTCCATGACGATCGCGCGGCCTTTTTCGCCAGCGACTTCAGCGGACGGCAGGAGGTCTTCTACCTGATCCGCATTGTGAATCCGGGCAGTTTCAACATCAGCCCAGCTCATGTTGAGGCGATGTACCAGCCTGACGTGAACGCCTCAAGCGATGCGCTGCATTTAGATGTTCCCGCTCCGGGAGGTACGCAATGACGGTGCCATCGTTCCGCAGTATGGTCGCTGTTGCCTTGCAGCATGTCGCGCTCGCGGCCTTTCTGTTCCTGCTGCTGATTGGCTGGCTGCACATTCCGGATGCCAACGCCATTGAGGTGTTTGGCAGCGTCGTCACGGCATTGCTAATTGCCGCTGTTGCGGGCGCGGGAGAAAGCGCGATTGCACTGCGCCTGACGAACCGTAGGGCGACCACGCGAAGGCTTCTTCTCGGCACTGGTGCTGTGTGCCTTGCAGCACTGCTGTGGTTTGCGATCTCGCTCGGCGTGGACCACCTGAGCACGAAACAGGGATTATGGGTGGGCTATCTCAACTCACGCTTTCCAGCCTCGCTTCGGCAAGCCTTTTCGTACGAGCACTTGTTCCTTTGGTTCGAGTGGGCGGGACGTGCATTGCGATGGGGAGTTGCAGGTCTGCTGGCGGCAGCGATATTCGCATGCATTACCTGCGACAGACTGTTGTTCGGTGTGCGCGCGATCTTTGGCAGTGCGAAGTACTGGGGCACCCTGTTGCTGCTGATGATCGTCGGTGTGGGCATTACACCCGCGCTGCTGGCGTGGACGCCGGGCCACGGAATCCGAGTGGAAATGCTGAGCCTTGTGCTTCGCGTGTCTATCCTGATCGCCTTAAGTGCAATCTCTGTTGCTCTGCTGCTGCAAGCTATGGCGCAGGCGGTTCTACGAATTCAATCTGTCGGAACGGGCGAACCTGCAACCAGCCAACCACGCACGGTCGACATTCCATAGCGTTCCACCAGCAGCCGTGCACGCGCACCCGCAGCCACATGCGCAGCCTGACTCTCCTGCCGGCTGTTGGTGTGCCGCAGCATCTG
This sequence comes from uncultured Terriglobus sp., assembly GCA_964250115.1. Lineage (GTDB taxonomy): Bacteria > Acidobacteriota > Terriglobia > Terriglobales > Acidobacteriaceae > Terriglobus. The sequence goes on along the minus strand of CAXUEW010000287.1, from coordinate 117 downwards.
TTCGGTGCTTTCCGCGGAGAGCGAAGGCGCGGCATGACTCGCGTCACCCGTCAGTACTTCCACAAGACCTTCCCGCAGCCAAAGCGGAGTCCTCGCATGTGCGCTCGCTTCCACGGC
>CAXUEW010000286.1:0-4358 GCA_964250115.1 uncultured Terriglobus sp. | reverse complement strand
CATTGAGAAGACAGCGGAGCGGGCGACGCCTATCGACCGCGCGGCCGATCGCACCCCGCCCGAACCACCAAGGACTCTGCGGCACTTCTAACCAGCACAGCCTGAGGTGCCGGCGTTTGCTATGCTTGGACATTCTGCCCGGCAAACGCATGAAACTGTCGCCCCCAATCCTCCGCGATTCCACCTCGCCCATCGGCGAAAACGTGGTGCGTAAGGAAGGCGCTGGTAAGGTTCTGGGCCAGGCGCAGTATGTTGACGACCTGGTCCTGCCCGGCATGCTGCACGGCATCACCGTGCGATCCAAGATTGCGCGTGGGCGCATCACCGACATCCGCTTTACCGATGCAGTGGACTGGACCCAGTTCACCATCGTCACAGCGCGCGACATCCCCGGCAAGAACACGATCGTTCACTTGGCGGAAGACCACGTCTGCCTTGCCGACGGCTTCGTGAACCACCCGGAAGAGCCGGTCTTGCTGCTGGCACACGCCGTCAAGGCAGTGCTGCACGCCGCCGTTGCCGCCATCGAGATCGAGTACGACCCCCTGCCTGCCGTCTTCTCCATCGAAGAAAGTGAGATGGAAAACCCCATCATCTGGGGCGACGACAACACCTTCAAGAGCTACCGGCTGGAGAAGGGCGATGTGGACAGCGTGTGGGCCGATGCTGCCTACATCGTCGAAGGCGAGTACCGCACCGGCGCGCAGGAGCAACTCTACATTGAAAACAACGGCTGCATCGGCGAGTGGAGCGAGACGGAAGGCGTCACCGTGCGCGGCTCCATGCAATGCCCCTACTACCTGCAGCACGCGCTGATGCTGGCGTTCGGCCTACCCGCGGACAAGTGCCGCGTGATCCAGACCGAAACGGGCGGCGCGTTTGGCGGCAAGGAAGATTTCCCTTCCGTCATCGGCACGCACGCTGCCCTGCTCGCGAAAAAAGCCGGTAAACCCGTGAAGCTGGTCTACGACCGCGGCGAAGACATGGCCGCAACCACCAAGCGGCACCCCTCGCGTACACGGCACCGAACAGCCGTCAGCAAGGACGGCAAGCTGCTGGGCTGCGAGATCGATTTCGCCATCGACGGCGGCGCGTACATGACGCTTTCGCCCGTGGTGCTGTCGCGCGGCACCATCCACGCGGCGGGCTGTTACAACTGGCCCGCGCTTCGCATCCACGCGAAGGCCATGGCGACAAACGTGCCGCCGCATGGAGCGTTTCGCGGCTTCGGCGCGCCGCAATCGCTGTTCGCGCTGGAACGCCACATGGACCAGATTGCAAAAGTCGTCGGCATCTCTCCGGAGGAACTGCGACGCCGCAACTTCCTGCGCACAGGTGAGACGACAGCCACCGGGCAGGTAGTGAAAGACCTGGTCGACATGAACGCCATGCTGACGCGCGTGCTGGATGAAAGTGACTTCCACGCACGCCAAGCCCGCTTCACAGAACAGAACGAGCACTCACACATCAAGCGCGGCATGGGCTTTGCCAGCTTCTTCCACGGCGCGGGATTTACCGGCAGCGGCGAGCGGCGGCTGAACTCGCTGGTGAAGCTCGAAGTGAATAAAGAAGGCCGAGTGGTCCTGCTGGTGTCGTCGGCGGAGTTTGGCCAAGGAACCAATACCATCCTGTGCCAGGTGGCCGCGCAGTCGTTGCAGATCCCGTATGAACAGGTGCTCATCGCACAGCCCGATACGCATCGCGTACCGAACAGCGGCCCCACAGTCGCCTCACGCACGGCCATGATCGTCGGCAAACTGGTGGAGAATGCCTGCAAAAACCTTTTGCTGACTCTGCGGGTTCACAACCTGCTGAATGAGCAGTACACGCCGCAGCAGTTCTGCAAAGCTGCGCTGGCCTACCGCGCGGCACACGGCAGCCTGACCGCCGAGGCGCGCTACCAGTCGCCGGGCGACATTTTCTGGGACGATGAGAAGTTTCGCGGTGAGGCTTACCCCGCCTTTGGATGGGCGACCTACGTGGCAGAAGTCGCCGTCGACACGCGCACCTACCAGGCCACCTGTACCAACTTCTGGGCCATGCAGGAGGTGGGCAAGGTGCTGCATCCGGTGCTGGCCGCCGGGCAGATTGAAGGCGGTGTGGCCCAGGGCATCGGCTACGCGCTCTACGAAAAATGCGAGTGGCAAAACGGCGCGCTGCGGAACAACCAGATGACGAACTACATTATGCCGACGAGCGCCGACCTGCCGCCCATCCATGTGCTGTTCGAGGAAATACCCTCCATCCACGGCGCATTCGGGTCCAAAGGCATAGGCGAATTGCCCATGGACGGCCCCGCGCCCGCCATCCTGAACGCCATCGAGGCAGCCACCGGCATCAGCTTCACGCACTGCCCGCTACTGCCGGAAGACATCTTTGAACGTATGACCCGCAGTGACGGGGGCGGCAGTGAAGACCTGGAGCCCGCCATCGCCGGGCCATACTACAGCGAGGCACACGCATGAGCAACATCACCCTGCGTGTCAACGGCCAACAGCACAGCGTAGACGTGCCGCCCATGCGCCGCTTGCTGGACGTTCTGCGCGAGGATCTGCGCCTGACCGGCACCAAGGAAGGCTGCGGTGAGGGCGAGTGTGGATCCTGCTCGGTGTTGATGAACGGCGACCTGGTCAACAGTTGCCTGGTACCGGCCCTGCAGGCAGACGGGGCTACGCTATGCACGGTTGAGGGTATGGCGGATGACGGTCGCCTGCACCCGATCCAGCGGTGCTTCCTTGAGCAGGGCGGCGCACAGTGCGGCATCTGTACGCCGGGCATGATGTTGGCGACGCACCACCTGCTGCAGCAATACCCTGACCCCACGGATGAGCAAATTCGTGAAGGCCTGGCTGGCAATCTTTGCCGGTGCACAGGCTACGTGCGCATCTTCGACGCTGTACGTGAGGCTGCTGCCACCCATTCAGACAAGGCACAAACCGCTTGAGATCGAACGCCGCAGACTTCGACCTGATCGCTCCGGCAACGCTTGATGCCGTTCTGCAAAGCATGGCAGACGAGCAGCGCCTACCCTTTGCCGGTGGAACAGAGCTGATGGTCGCCCTGTGCGCGGGCCGGCTCGCTCAAAGAAAGTTTGTCAGCCTGCAGAACCTGCGCGAACTACGCTTTGTAGACGCCTCTGATGCAGATACCCTGCGAATCGGCGCGGGCACAACCTTTACCGATCTGCGTCGAAGCGACGTGGTTGCGCGCGAGTTCCCACTCATCGCGCAAACCGCCAGTTGGACCGGCTCCATTGCCAATCAAAACCGAGGCACGCTGGGCGGCAACATTGCCAACGCATCGCCCGCTGCAGACACGCCTCCGGCACTGCTTGTCTATGACGCAGAGCTCGAACTGATTTCAAGCCGGGGCACGCGCGTGCTGCCCTACCGCGACTTCCATCTCGGCTACAAACGCACAGCCCTTGCTATCGATGAACTGATCCTTGCAGTACGTCTGCCACGCCGCTTTGCAGACCATCGGCAGACCGTGCGCAAGGTAGGAGCGCGCAACGCACAGGCCATCTCAAAGGTCGCACTCGCTTGCGCCGCGAAGGTACAGGACGGCATGTTCGCTGAAGTCGCGCTGGCAGCCGCCAGCCTGTTGGATCGTCCGTCACGACTCTACGGCACAGAAGCAGCCTTGCGCGGCAGGCATGTTGACGACCCCGCAGCGCTTAGGGACGCCTCGCACGCTCTCGCGCGGAAGACTCTCCCCATCGACGACATCCGCTCCACCGCAAGCTATCGCACGCGTGTTGCGCAGAATTTGCTGGAAGACTTCGTCCGTTCGTCGCGCCTCTAAGAGGAGCGTGGAGCTATAGCACAGCTTCAATCTTCGCGAGCGCCTCCGTCACCGTACCGGCTACCAGCAAAATCTCGCGTGCTTGCGGCTTCAGTACACCTTCTACAACGCACGTATCCAGAAATCGCAGCAGACCGTCATAGAACCCAGCCGTGTTCAGCAGGCACATGGGTTTGCTGTGCAGCCGCAGCGTTTGCCACGCCAGCACCTCAAACAACTCCTCAAAGGTGCCGTAACCACCCGGCAGGATCAGGAAAGCATCCGAGCGTTCGCCCATCAGCGCCTTGCGGGTGTGCATGGTGTCCACTACGTGCAGTTCCGTGCAGCCTGTGTGGCCCACTTCCTTGTCGACCAGGACATGTGGAATCACCCCGATAACCTTGCCGCCGCCCGCCAGCGCAGCGTCTGCCACCGCGCCCATTAGCCCAGCCGTGGCACCCCCGTAGACCAGGCCGATATCCCGTTGGGCAAGCTCCCGCCCAAGTTCTGCAGCAGCCTCGCGATAGGCTGGCCGGTTGCCCTCCGCCGACGCGCAAAAAATGCACAGTGTCTTC
>CAXUEW010000285.1:2154-4423 GCA_964250115.1 uncultured Terriglobus sp. | reverse complement strand
GGAGACCTTTTCTTTGCAGTGCAGGGCGAGCAGTTCGATGGTCATGACTTTGTTGAGAGCGCGTTGCGTGCAGGCGCTGTGGCTGCCGTGGTCAGTTCGCACTGGATTGTCCCTGCGGACGTGGAGCCGTTGCGGCTGCTGCGTGTTCCAGAGAGTGAAGACTGCGTTCTGCGTGCCTTGCAGACAGTTGCGCGGCGGGTTAGGCAGCACTGGGGCAAGCGTGTCATCGGCATCACAGGCTCCGCTGGCAAGACGACCACAAAGGAGTGTGTAGCGGCAGTGCTTGCTTCGCAATTCAACGTATTGAAGTCTGCGGGCAATCTGAACAATGGCTTTGGCGTGCCGCTGCAATTGTTGAAGCTGCAGCCCGAGCACGATGTGGCTGTGATCGAGATGGGCATGAATCATGGCGGCGAGATTGCTACGCTGGCAAGGATCGCGGAGCCGGACTGGGCTGTGGTGAGCAACGTCGCGCCGGTACACCTTGAGCATTTTGCAAACGGCATGGAGGGCATCGCAGCCGCCAAGTATGAGCTGGTGCAGGCATTACCGCTAAATGGCATTGCGTTCCTCAACGCGGATGATGCGCACGTTTCTCGCTTTGGGCGGGATCGTGAGGCTCATGTGCGTTCGTTCGGCATCCATGCCGAGGGTATTCGTGTCCAGGCGACGGAAGTCGAAAGCGCTGGCGCGGATGGGATGCGCTTCAAGGTGCAGGTGGGCGAGCAGACTGCCCCCGCGCATCTTACTTTGCTGGGCGAACACAATGTCTACAATGCTCTTGCAGCCATTGCCGTGGGACTTGAGAGCGGCATCCCGCTGCCGCAATGTATCGAGAGCCTTTCGACACTGCACCCGGGCGATAAACGCGGCGAGCAGGTGGAATGGCGTGGCGCACGCCTCATCAACGATTGTTACAACAGCAACCCACGTGCGCTGGACGCGATGGTGGATGCGCTGATGGCAGTGGAAGCGGAGCGCCATATCGTCATTGCAGGTGAAATGCTGGAGCTTGGACCGGATGCAGACCGGCTTCACGCGTGCTGCGGTGAACACATGGCCGCGCGTGGTGTGGATTTTGTAGTGGGCGTTCGCGGCCATGCGGCTTCATTGGTCAGCGCTGCTGGGCCGAACTCGGTCTTCGTCGAAAGTCCTGAAGAAGCCGGTGTGTGGATGCGTGAAAACATGCGACCGGGCGATGCCGTCTTAATGAAGGCTTCGCGTGGCGTGCGGCTTGAACGTGCGCTGGGCGTGCTGCAGGCTTCGCTGTCGTAATTACTCCAGGGCTAAAGCCCCTTTTACAGACGCCTTTGTTCAGCAGGCTAAAGCCTGCTGCTTTCTCCGACGCCATTGCGTTCTCTCAACGCCGTGGCTTCGCCCGAAACCGTTGCGTTCGCCCAACGCCGTTGCATTCTCAGGGCTGCCTACGATCGCAAGATCACGCGGGAGTACCTGATCTGGAACCTGTCGCGACGTCGGGGGACGCTTGCAACGTAAGCTGAGAAGCGATCCTGTATATGAACCCGCTTCTGCGCGGGCGGAGGACCGTTGCTCTACTGGCTGCTCTACCAAAAGCTTTATCCGATCTTCCGGCTCTTCCGCATCTTCCGGTACCTGACGTTTCGGTGCGTCTTTGCGAGCCTAACGGCGCTGCTTATTGGTTTGCTGATCGGGCCGTTCGTGATCCGTCGATTGCGCGAGTTTCAGATTGGCCAATACATTCGCGATGAAGGGCCTGAGAGCCACAAGAAGAAGACCGGCACACCCACCATGGGTGGTGTGTTGATCTGCATTTCAGTGCTAGTGCCAACACTGCTCTGGAGCGATCTTTCGAACCCGTTCGTCTGGATTGCAGTGCTTTCGACCACTGCCTTCGGCGCGATTGGATTTGCGGACGATTACATTAAGGTGATCCACAAGCAGAACCAGGGGCTGACCGGCCGGCAGAAGCTGCTGCTGCAATTCATAGCCAGTTTTTGCATTGCATGTGTGCTGGTGTGGATGCAGACACGCGGCATGTACTCCACCCGGTTGGTGGTGCCGTTTCTGAAGCGCCTGCGGCCTGATCTCATCATTGGTGCCATTCACCATACGCATGGTCTCTACTGGATTTCATTCCTGCCCTTTGTGCTGTTCGTCATGCTGGTGATCAGCTTCAGTTCCAACGCGGTGAACCTTACCGATGGGCTGGATGGCCTGGCGATTGGCTGCACCATCATCGCGGCGGGCGCGCTTACCGTGCTGACCTATGTGAGCGGCCACGTTGTTT
>CAXUEW010000285.1:0-2144 GCA_964250115.1 uncultured Terriglobus sp. | reverse complement strand
AGCGACTACCTGGAACTGCAACGTATGCCGCTGGCAGGCGAACTGACCATCTTCTGCGGAGCCATGGTGGGCGCGTCCATCGGCTTCCTTTGGTACAACGCGCACCCGGCTGAAGTCTTCATGGGTGATGTGGGCTCGCTGGCGCTTGGGGGCGCCATCTCCACCGTGGCCGTGCTCATCAAGCAGGAATTGCTGCTGCCATTTATTGGCGGCGTGTTCATCCTGGAGGCGGTCAGTGTCATGCTGCAGGTAGGCAGCTACAAGCTGCGCGGCGGCAAACGCATCTTCCGCATGGCCCCGCTGCACCACCACTTCGAGCTTGCCGGGTGGAGCGAGAGCAAGGTCATCGCGCGATTCTGGATTCTGGCGCTGGTCTTCGCGCTGTTCGCGTTGACGACGCTCAAGCTGCGATGAAGATAGGTAACAAAAGCGGTTACATCGCCGTTGCGAGCTTGGTTGCCTCGTTCTTATCACCAAGCCTGTTCAATTCAGCAAAGATCACCATCGCTCTGCTTGTCATTGCTTTGTCATTCGCGACTGCGGCGGGACTGTTGCGCCCAAGAGCGTGGTTCTTCATGGCAGGTGGTATCGTCGCCTTTGTGTTGTGGTTCCTTTGGCTATTGAGCCAAGGTCACTGACGGAGGCGGGATTGGATCTAAAGAACAAACGCGTCCTGGTAGTCGGCCTGGGTAAGAGCGGCATCTCTGCGGCGCTGTACCTGCGCAGGCTAGGCGCGCGGGTGACGGTCAGTGATTCACGCTCGGGTGAGGCGCTGGCGAAGGAGATTCCTGCGCTACTGGAAGCTGGTGTCATGGTTGAGACCGGCGGCCACGGTCTACTGACATTTCGCCGGCAGGACCTGATCGTCATCTCGCCGGGTGTGCCACTTTCAACGCCGGAGGTGCAACAGGTAATCGCGTTCGGCATCCCGCTGATTGGCGAGCTTGAGCTTGCGTCGCAGGGTTTGCAGGGCAGTGTGATCGCGATTACAGGATCGAACGGCAAGACCACAACGACATCGCTGGTCGGCCATATCCTGCGGCATGCGGGTTTGGATATGAGGGTCGGCGGCAACATCGGCCTGCCCGTCGTGGAGTTGATCGAAGGCTCGACTGAGAAGACATGGAGCGTGCTTGAAGTATCCAGCTTCCAACTGGAAACCATCGACACCTTTGCCCCAAAGATTGCGGCGGTGCTGAACATCACGCCGGACCACCTGGACCGGCACGGAACGTTTGAGAACTACGCCGCGGCAAAGGCGCGCATCACGGAGAACCAGACCGCCGACGACTCTCTGATACTGAATGCGGAAGACAAGCCGACGCAGATGGTCGCGGCAAAAACCAATGCGCAGATCTATTGGTTCAGCGCGCTGCGACGCATCAAGCAGGGAGCCTTCGTGCATGGTGACGGTGTGTACTTCCTGGCAAAGGAAGGCGGCACGCCGGAGTCGGTGATGCCGCTTGCGGAGATCCCGCTGCGTGGTGCGCACAACGTGGAGAACGTGCTTGCAGCCGTTGCTATCGCGCGGCTTGCTAATGTTCCTGCTGACAAGATACGTGCGGCGGTCGCCAGCTTTCAGGCCGTCGAACATCGATTGCAATTTGTGGCAAACATGCGGGGCGTTGACTACTACAACGACTCGAAGGCTACCAACGTGGATGCGGCAGCCAAGGCGCTCGCATCGTTCCCCGGCGGTGTACATATCATTCTGGGCGGCAAGGACAAGGGTTCTGACTACAGCGAACTGTTGCCTCTTCTCCGCGAACGTACCGTTGCGATCTATACGATTGGTGCGGCTGCAGAGTTGATCGAGCAACAACTCGCGGGTGAAGTGGTGCTGGAACGTGCGGGCACCCTGGCGAACGCTGTCAGAATGGCAGCAGCGGCTGCACAGCCGGGTGAGACGGTGCTGTTGGCTTCGGCCTGCGCCAGCTTCGACCAGTTCGAAAATTATGAGCACCGAGGACGGGTCTTTGCGGAACTGGTGCGCGCACTGCCGCAGTAGCTCATGTTCTGCATTGCTTCTGGAGAAAGCAGCTGGCTTCAGCCCGCTGAACCAGCGTGGCTGAGTGGGCCCTTCAGGGCTGGCATTCTGCCGTGGGACCTTGCCGGGACTGAAGCCCCACGATCAGAAGCCTTTT
>CAXUEW010000284.1:2840-4446 GCA_964250115.1 uncultured Terriglobus sp. | reverse complement strand
CCCGGCGGGCAAGGGGGTCCTGGCGGACCTGGCGGCGGCCCGCCTCCTCCGCCCCCGCCACCCACGGCCGGTGCAAAGCTTGAGATTATTGAGGGTTCCTCCGCTACCTACCGCGTGACGGAGCAGCTTGCAGGCGTCGATTTTCCGAATGATGCCGTGGGCACAACCAGCAAAGTAAGCGGCTTTCTGCAGATCTTGCCGGACGGCAGCATCGCGCCCGGTGGCAAGATGGTGATCGATCTTAAGTCGCTAAGCAGCGACCAGAGTATGCGCGACGGCTACATCCGCAATCGCACGTTGGAGACCGAGAAGTTCCCGGAAGCCGTCTTTGTGCCAACCGAGGTGAAAGGTGTCCCCAAGATGGTGCCCAGCACGGGCCAGCTTGGCGTTTCGCTGATTGGCAACATGACCATCCATGGCGTCACCAAACCCGTGACGTTTCGCGGCATCGCAACGATCGATCCACGTTCGTCCACGGTGGCAGGGCGCGCGCTAACCACGATCTCCTTCGGCGACTTCGGCTTGACCAAGCCCACGCTGGCTCGGCTGCTGAGCGTGGAAGACAAGATCACGCTGGAGTTGGTCTACAAGTTCAAGCGCAGCTAGAAAAGCGCAGCGGGCGTCGGGTTCGGGACAGCTTTTTCACCTGTTCTGAACCGTAGAATCATTGCATGGGGCGCATCCGAGTACTGTCCGACCAGGTTGCGAACCAGATTGCCGCGGGCGAGGTGGTGGAGCGGCCTGCCTCCGTGGTCAAAGAACTGCTGGAAAATGCTGTGGATGCGGGTGCCACGCGCATTCGTATCGAAGTCGAGGGTGGCGGACGCAAGCTGATCCGCATCGTCGATAACGGCAGCGGCATGGGCCGTGACGATGCCATGCTGGCCTTCGAGCGGCACGCCACCAGCAAACTGCGCTCTGCCGACGACCTCTTGCACATAGCCACCCTGGGCTTCCGCGGCGAAGCTCTGCCGTCCATCGCATCCGTCGCACGGGTCGAATTGGATACGCGCGCGGAAGAGGATGCGGCCGGTACTCGCATTGAAATCCACGGCGGCAAGATGACCAGCGTGGAAGACGTGGGTACGCCGGTCGGGACGACCATCGCGATTCGGGACCTGTTCTTCAATGTGCCTGCACGGCGGAAGTTTCTCAAGTCAGAGCCGACGGAGCTTTCGCATATAGCTGCATTGGTGACTCACTACGCATTGGCACATCCCACGAAGCACTTTGAGCTGCACTCCGCAACGCAGGCCCTGCTGGTAGCGCCTGCGGTTCGCGACAGCAGTGAACGTGTGTTTCAGATACTGGGCGGCGATGTCTCCCGCGACATGCTGCCGTGTGCTGCAGAAATCGACTTTGCCCGTGCCGGCCTGCCGGAACCGCCGCCATGGCGTCGCGAAGCGGACTACGAAGCGCCCGAGCCGGGAGCGCTGCGGGTGAGTGGGTTCGTCTCCAAGCCAGAACTGCAGAAGCTGAACCGCGGCTCCATCTACGTCTTTGTCAATGGCAGGCAGGTGCGCGACCGGCTGATCCTGCACGCGTTGTCGGAGGCCTACCGCAACATCATTCCGCCAACGTCTTTCCCCGTCGTTCTGCTGTTTTT
>CAXUEW010000284.1:0-2830 GCA_964250115.1 uncultured Terriglobus sp. | reverse complement strand
GGAGATGCCTGCCGCGGAAGTCGACGTCAACGTTCATCCTGCAAAGACGGAGGTGCGTTTCCGGCAATCGAGCTTTGTGCATGATTTCGTGCGCGATACCGTACGCAACACGGTGCTGAAAGCACGTCCGGCGGCAAACTTCTTGTCTGCTATCTCTGCTCCGGTGTCTCCGCGTGCAGGTGACAACCTGTTGAACGACCGCGACGGCTTCGAACTCGACCCGGTGCTGCGCGGACCCGGCCCAGGCAGCGATGCGCCGTGGAGCGAACACCAGATTCGTGAAGCCATGTCTGCGGAAGAACAGGCTTCCCGAAGACAGTTGGAACGGGCAAGCGATCCGGTGGAGGAGAACGACGCTGCCAGATTCCCGCTGACCGAACGTACGCTGCCGCCCTTACCGGGCCGTCTTGCATTTACAGGCAACCCAACGGACCAGCCTAGCGAGACGGCGGGTGCCCCGTTCATGCGCAGCACCATCGCGGATGAGCGGGACCTCGCAAGCCTTCCGGACGCACATGCCGCCACCCATCTACCGCCCGGTGCTCCATCTGTTGGTGGACCTGCGGCTGAGCGCATCGAAGATACCGCCAATCTTGCGGGGTTGGGAGGTCTCAGGCCATTAGGTCAAGTGCAAAACTCCTTCATCCTTGCGGTCAACGAAGAGGGCCTGTGGATCATTGACCAGCATGTGGCGCATGAACGCGTGCTCTTCGAGAAGGTACTGCGCGAACGCCAGGTGGAACGCGTGCAGCGTCAACGACTGCTGATGCCGCTGTTGATCGATCTTTTGCCGGCGCAGATGGCGAACTTCGCGCACATGGCGGACGAACTACAGCGCAATGGCTTCGAGGCAGAGCCGTTCGGCCCACGAACGCTTGCCGTGAAGGCAGCTCCCATCGGGCTTGAGGGCCGTGCGCTTGAAATGGCACTGGCAGAGCTGCTGCAAATCGACGATGATGCCGCGCAGGCGGACAACCTGGAGGCGCGGAGCCGCCGCATCGCGGCCAGCATCGCGTGTCACGCCGCGGTAAAGATCAACATGCCGCTGGAACACAGCAAAATGCAGTGGCTGCTGGACGAACTGGGAAAAACTGAAAATCCCATGGCTTGCCCTCATGGCAGGCCCATCGCGTTGCGGTATTCTCATAAGGAGATCCAGCGGGCGTTCCAGCGCATTTAGTACCTGCGCGACGCATTCCAACTGCCTTCTTCTACGAACCGGGTATCTCGGTTCCTCTAGCACGAAGCGGACGACGAACTCTGGCAACGGAGCATGTTTCGCATGGGGCAGATTCCGGCATTTGGCCGCGACTGCTCCGGACATATCTAATACAGCACGCAGACAGCAAGGCGGGTCGTCTCCGCTTGAGCCTTTTCTGCGCATACATGGCGAACCCAACCGCCGAAAGAAGGCACACCGCATGGCATCTACTGAGACCATTTCCCCGAACCAACTTAAACTGGCACGCACCGCGCTCTGGCACCAGAACGGCGACGCGTTGCGCACACTGGACGACGCCCGCTCGTGGCTCGATGCCGCGGGCCTTGTGCCGTACTACCCCCATGCGCAGTTTGCAGCGGCTCCCCAACCCAGCTTTGCCGAGGCGATTCTGGGCCGTCCTGAAATCGGATGGATACCGACTGCTGCCGCCTCGCCGGTCAGCGAAGAGGACACGGATAACGATGCCGCCGGCTCTGACGAAGAGGAAGACGGAATCGACGAACATTTCGACCACGATGAGGACGAAGACCTTGACGAAGGGGAAGACGAGCAGCATGAGGACAGCGACGAAGCCGGCGTAGCTCCTGAGGCTTCCGACCCGGAGATCATGCTTTCCAACGAAGATGAATTCGCGGAGGACGAAGGCGACGAGATCGCGGAAATCGATCGCATCCATGCCGGCGACGACCCACTGCCGAACGACTTGAAAGAGGGTACTGCAGCCGTCTCAGAGCCGGAAGAAGAAGCTCCGGCACCTGAACCCATCAACGGTTTCTCCCCTGAAGAGAAAAGCACGGTCAGCCGCACGCTGGCACGGATGGTTGCGGAAGGCTCGGCTGTGCCTCTCAACCTGCTGGGATCGACCACCGGCGAACCGGATTTTGTCTGCTCGGCACAGGCGTTTTCCTTTGTCTACACCTTGCGTGGAGACAAGGGCTGGAAGCAGGAGCCGTCTCAAACCGGTTCCATGCGGGTATCACCGCTTGCGGTGAAGGTGCATGCCACGTTGAAGGAGAAGGGTGCCATGGCACCTCATGAACTCTCGACCGAGCTGGGTCAGGGTGTCGTCGATTCTGCCGTTCTGCGTGCGCTGAGTGAGCTTTGGGCGATTCAGCGTGTCATCCCGGTTCCCGATCCGGACGGCGCTCCTGCAAAGTGGGAGTTGCTGACTGGCCGCTTTGTACGGCATCTGAAAGCCGGTTCGAACGCGGGCCAGCCAACCGCACTCTCCGCTTTGCTGTCGCTTTACCTTTCCAAAGCGGTTGCGGCCAGCAGTGATGAGATGGAGATTTTCCTTTCGCCGCTGGCAGCACGTTCGCGCGTGCGCGAGGTGGTTGGCGGACTGGCCGCTTCACGGCAGCTTGACTCCGTCGTGCTCGAGGGTAAGACGCTCATGTTCATGCCCGGCGCGCTGGAGCAGCTGCCGGCAGAGACCCCCAGGACCGCAGCCCACGTAGCCTCGCCCCGGTCGCGTTACGAGGATGACGATCGTCGCGCCATGATCGAGGAGCGTGCCGCCAAGTTTGGTACCTCCGGCAGCCCCGATCGCAAGAGCAGCTATCCCGTTCGAAAGCCGGCTGGCGCGCGCGCGGAGGGTGAGCGTTCTGG
>CAXUEW010000283.1:0-4448 GCA_964250115.1 uncultured Terriglobus sp. | reverse complement strand
TATCGCCCTGCCGCATGGAATGGCATGCCATGCAGGTCACGCCATCTTCGTCGCGGGTTCGCTTCTGCTCGACGCCCTTTGTGATCGTCCCTGTGGTCAGCGCGATCGGATTGTGGCACCCTTCGCAGTGCCGGGAATACTCCACACCCTTGGTGTCGATCAGCAGCTTGACGTTCTTCTGGTACCACGGTGCGCGAAAGGAGTTGGCGTGTGCGGATTGACGCCACTCCTTGTGCGACTCCTGGTGGCAGTGGCCGCAGTAAGCAGCCGTGGGAATCGATTTTGGATCGATGTACTCGCCTGTGTCCGTGGTCGCATTCGAGGGCAGGAAGGGTGCCGCATCGTCGAAGTGCGCGTAATATTTTGCCGCAATAGCATCGCTGTAGATCTTGCGCGCCGCAGTGCCGTTCTCGCTTGCGTGCGCGGTCGCCGGTTCACGCAGATATATTCCGGCCGCTGTGCAGAGCGCTGCAAAGACCAGCAGGCAGCCTGCTGCGAAGCGGATTCGGGATTGCAGGAAATCTGGCAAGCAGCAACGACCTTCAGCGGAGGGAATCAGCAATTTATGAGACGGGGCAAGTCTAGTCCAGCGGCTCTACACTTGTCCCGAGTCGAATGGGTTAGGCGGATCTGCAACTTCCGGTTGATGAAAGCTTTTACCGACCTTTCGCGCCGGTCCCCTTACCTTCCGTCAGGGTAAAGATACCGTCGATGCCGGGCGCGGCATACTGTTCGACCAGGCCACTCGGCCAGTGAACCTCAATGCCGTCTATTTTGGCGGCGGCTCCAAGCCCAAAGTGCAGCCGCGGATCGGAAGATGAGGCAAAGCTGCCGCCGCTGGTCACATCTGCCCGCTGACGAAAGCCATTAGCGGTGAGATACACCGTCGAGCCGACGGCATCGCGCGGGCTCTTCGGGCCACCCACCAGCTTCAGGCCGATCCAATGATTCTTTCCCGGCGACACGTTGCGAAACAGCGAAGGCGTGCCGTCAAGGTTGTTGATGACCGCATCCACCTTGCCATCGTTGAAGATATCGCCATAGGCCAGCCCACGGGCAACGGCAATCTTCGCCAGCGCGCTGCCTTCAACCGCCGGCACCACTTCCAGCTTGCCCGCTTTGCTGTGAAACAACACGGCACGCTGCTTCAGGCTGGTGCCCCAGTGCTGCTGTTCCACCTGGGGATAGACGTGGCCGTTCACGAAGATCAGGTCGAGCCAGCCATCGTTGTCGTAATCCAAAAAGGCAGTGCCCCAACCGAGGAACGGGATGGTCGGCTCTGCAATCTTGAACTGGTAACTGGCGTCGGTAAAGTTGCCGTCGCCATCGTTGCGGTAGAGCGGTTTGTAATCGTCCGAGAATGTCGTGTTGAAGACGTCGACCAGGCCGTTGTGCAGCATGTCTCCGGCGGCGATGCCCATGGACGCCGTCTCCCGGCCGCTCTCATTCAAGGCGTAGCCTGAGGCGAAGCTGGCATCTTCAAACGTGCCGTCGCCCTTGTTCAGGTAAAGGTAGTTCGGCGTAGAATCGTCGGCCACCAGCAGGTCCGGCTTGCCGTCGTTGTTCACATCGACAAACAGCGATGCCAGGCCGTAGTACTTTCCCTTGTTATCGGAAACGCCTGCTTTTTGGCTGGTGTCGGTAAAGGTGCCGTCGCCGTTGTTGTGGAACAGGTGATCGGGCTCGCCCTGCAGCCCCTTCGGGCCGCACATCACGGCAACGCCGCGGAACTGGCAGAAGCTCAGGGCGACATCCTTCGTACCCTGTGACGGCGGGTGCTCCAGGTCGTAGTGCACGTAGCCGGGAACGAACAGGTCCAGCTTTCCATCGCCATCGTAATCGCCCCAGGTGGCTCCGGTGGACCAGTTGCCGAGCGTTACGCCAGCCTTTGCAGCAGTATCGGAAAACGTTCCGTCATGGTTGTTACGGTACAGCCGGTTCTCGCCAAAGTTGGAGACGTACATGTCCGGCCAGCCATCGTTGTCGTAGTCCGCGACGGCAACACCGAAGCCCCAGCGATCGTTCTGCACCCCGGCTTTCGCAGCAACATCCGTAAATGTTCCATCGTGATTGTTATGGAACAGCGCGGCGTGCGGCACGGCACCGCCAGGCCTGGCTTTACCATCGGTGGCGCCATTGACCAGATAGATATCGAGCCAGCCGTCGTTGTCGTAATCGATCAGTCCGACACCCGAACCAATCGTCTCAAGGATGTTTTTCTGCACGCCCGAACCCATGACGTGAGCCCACTTGCTCAGGCCGGCTTTTCCCGCCGTGTCCTGAAAGATCATGGGGCCTGAAGCGACAAAGCCGCCGGCGGTGATGGGTCTTTGCTGATCGTCCAGCACAGCGGCGTTCGGCGTGCCGGTATTGACTCCGCCGCGGGACGCAGGCTGCGCACCCTCATTGGACCGCTGTGTCTGTTGACCCGGAGTGGACTGCGCTGCCACAGCATGCGGCAGCATGCCGAAGAACAACAACGCATCGAGCAGGTAGAGACGGCGTGGCATCAAGCTGGAGTCTTCTTTCTTATGCTGCGACAATCTCGACCTTCTCGCGTCCGAGCAAGAATGTGTCGCAATGCTTGAACATACTAACGTGTTGCCGCGCACAAAGCCGCGTCGCATGGAAACGATACGCATTCCTCGCCGAAGTGGAAATGACTGTTCGTCTGTAGCCATGTGAAAGGATGAGATCTCATGCCATGAGACACCTCGCCCTTTATCGGCTGCTACAAGTGCTCATGTGCTGCGTTCTGATGGCTTGTGGGTCGCACGAGGCACACGCGTCAGGGCTGACAGCCAGCCATGACCAGTACACCCGACAGGCCTGGAGCACAGAGAACGGTCTGCCGCAAAACTCCGTGCATGCAATGCTGCAGACCTCCGATGGATATTTCTGGATCGCAACAGAAGGCGGTCTCGCCCGCTTCAACGGCTACCAGTTTCGCGTCTTCGATCGTGATCATGAGCCACGCCTTGCAGGTAATGACGTCCGATGCCTGCTTGAAGACAGATCCCACGCGCTATGGATAGGCACGGCCACTGGCCTGACGCGCCTGCAGGATGGCGTAACGCACACCTACACGACTAACGATGGTCTGGCTTCCGACACGGTACGTTCACTGCTGCAGGCAAGAGACGGTACCCTCTGGATCCTGACGAACCGCGGGCTGTCGAGCCTTGTACTCTCTGACAACCAGGCTGCAAGTGTCCGTTTCCAAAGCTACGCGCAGGCCGGTAGTCCGCTGGCCGACGAGGTCAACGCGATAGCCGAGGACGTAGACGGAGGCATTTGGGCGGCCACCTCGAAGGGCCTCTACCGCGTCAGCAGCAGCGGCGTCACACGCGCCCCACAGGTCGCGTCCAACGTGTCCATCGAGGCTCTGACGGCGGACGCGTCCGGGTCGGTCTTCTTCGCTTCGGCGGAAGGCATCTTCCAGTTGCGGGCGGGTTCCATCAAGCTGCTTGCCAAGCGCGAAGCTTTGCCCGCGGGCGGTGTGCGTCAGCTCCTGGCTACGGGGGACGCAGTCTGGGCGGCGGGCAAGAGCGGTGTTCTGCTGATTGCGCAACACGGGGTGACAGCATTCCAGACCGGACGCACACTACCCGGCGATCAGGTCGAGACCATCTTTGCGGATCGGCAAGGCGCGGTGTGGATAGGCACGGACAAGGGCGTGGCCCGCTGGTGGAAGGGCCAGGTGGAATCCTCAAAGGCGGACGCTTCGTTCGCTGTCCTCTCCATGTATGAAGATCGCGACGGCGACCTGTGGGTGGGCACGGAAACCGCGGGCGCGTTTGAGTGGAAAGAGCGCGTCTTCGAGATGACCGGCAGATCGCAGGGCCTGGGCGAGGGCTCTGCCACGTCCGTGGCCCAGACAAACGACGGTGCGTTGTGGGTGGGAACGAATGGCGGCGGCGTTAGCCACATGGGCAGCAGCACCACGGCGCGCACGTACCGGGTGAAGGACAGCCTTGCGAGCGACACCGTGCTTGCGCTTGCCACGGGCGGCACCGATCTTTGGATTGGCACACCCGACGGCCTGAACCATCTCCAGGACGGTCGCATCCGCACCTATGGACCAGCGGACGGCCTGTCTGACGACTTTGTGCGATCGTTGCTGGTCGGGCGCCATGGGGCGCTCTGGATCGGTACGCGGCACGGCGTCGACCGCATGCAGTCTGGCCGCATCACTACCTGGACAACGGCTCAGGGATTGGGCAGCAACCTGATCGGAGCCATGGTCGAAGACGCAGCCGGAGATCAATGGATCGGCACGCTGGGGGGTCTCTCACGCATTCACGAAGGTTCCGTCACCAATTACACCGTGGCGAATGGGCTGCCAGGGGACACAGTCACCGCCCTTGCCACGGATACCGCCGAATCACTGTGGGTCGGCACCAACGGCAAGGGCCAGCAGCTGTACCCCGGGCCCGGCAACAACGCCT
>CAXUEW010000282.1:0-4508 GCA_964250115.1 uncultured Terriglobus sp. | reverse complement strand
CGTCAACCTCTCCACGGATTAACGCATGAAACTGCTTTCCCATGTGGTCTGGTCCGAGGGCATGTACCTCAGTCCGCTGCACTTCCAGACCCAGACACGACACCAGGAAGACACACTCTCGTTTTTAGTTTCAAACCTTTGGAATTCACCGTGGGGTCTGTCTTACCTCGAACTGGATCACGAAGCCGTGCGCAACGGGAATGTTTCCCTGGTGCGTGCCACAGGCATTCTGCCGGATGGTCTCACCTTTGACTTCCCGGCTTCGGATCAGTTCCCTCCGACGCGCACGCTTGGTGACCTGTTCTCGCCGACCGATGCTTCCCTGCTGCTGTACCTTGCCGTCCCTGGTCGGTCCGGATCAGGCCAGGTGATTGACCTTGAGCAGCCGGCAGGCAGCTTTCGATACACCGCTCTGACGCGTAGCGTGGCTGATGAAACGAACGGCATGGATGTTCGCGATCTTGCGTTTGGAAGCAAGAACTTTTCCGTCGTGGCCGAATCGGAAATCACATCCGACCTGGTTACATTACCGTTTGCGCGTGTGGTGCGCGATGGCCGGGGCCATTTTTTCTATGACCCGGAATTCGTACCGGCTTGCCTGCAGATTGGCGCCAGCGACGCACTGATGCTGCTGTTGAAGCGGTTGATCGAAGGCATTCAGGAGAAGATCTCCACGCTTACAGGGTCTGCACACAAGCGGACCCGATTTGAGTCAGGTACTTCGGCGCTTGACGTTGCAAACTACTGGTTTCTGCATGCGCTCTCCACCTCCACGCCGGTTCTGCAGCATCTATCTCGCACGCAGCAAAGCCGGCCGGAGCAGGTTTATATCGAACTTTCCAGGCTGGCAGGTTCGTTGTGTACCTTCGCCGCCCAGTCCAGCGTGATGGACCTGCCAGCGTATGACCACATGCGTCCTGGCGATAGCTTTTACGCGCTTGACAAGCACATCCGCCGCCATATGGACATCGTGCTGCCGACCAACTATGTGTCGTTGAACTTCGTGCCCGCTGAGCCCTACTTCTACGAGGCAGACGTTTCAGACGAGCGCTGTCTGCGTCGCGCGCGGTGGGTGCTGGGGCTGCGGTCTTCGCTGGGCGAGGCAGACCTGATCCGCACAACGCAGCGGCTCATCAAGGTTTGCTCCGCAAGGTTTGTGCCGGAGTTGGTGCGCCGAGCACTGCCCGGGCTTACCCTGAACCATCTCCCCGTGCCTCCTTCGGCCATTCGTGCAGAGGCGGACAAGCAGTACTTTTCACTGGAGCTGGCGGGACCATGCTGGGATCATATTCAGCAGACACGCCGGGTGGGCGTATACATACCAGGCGAACTGCGCGATGCGGAGTTTGACCTGAGCATCATCGTGGAGGCGAGTGAATGAGTGAACCTGCCAGCTTGGCGAAGAGGACATCCAATCTTGCCTCATGCTTTCAGGAAGTTCTAACCGCGGTGCTGCGGGTGCGTTCGCAACGGCAGTCCGTTCAGAACAACGAGGCATTCCGCACCCAGTTGCGGCAACTGCTGCAAACTGCCATGAATGACGCGCGTGCCTTGGGCTATAACAGCCAGTTCATCCAGATGGCCGTCCTGGTATCGGTCGGATTCCTGGACGAGACCGTCCTGAACCTGGGCACAAACGTCGTCGCGGAGTGGGCACGCCGGCCTTTGCAGGAGGAATTGTTTGGCGGCCACGTTGCCGGCGAAACCGTTTTTGCCAATCTTCGGCAGCTGTTGCAGCAGCAGGACTCACCGGAACTCGCAGATGTACTTGAGATCCACTGCATCTGTCTGGAACTCGGATACAAGGGCCGGTACGCCTTTAGCAATGGCGCAGAGCTTCGGCAAATCATCCAGATGTGCCGCGAGAAGATTCTGCGTGTACGTGGCAAACAGCCGCTGTTTCCGGCTCCTTCGCTTGAAGCGCCTGCCATGCGTGCAGGCAAGGACCTGTTGGGCCGAGGCCTGCTTGTTTCCGCCATTGTGCTTGCCGTGGTCACGCTGGGGGCATTTGCCGGGTATGAATTTTCACTGTCAGCAGGCGTTTCGCGCCTGAGCAGCAGTTCCGTTGAGATGCGATAGAGGAATCGATGATCCTGTACATCTGCGCCGCGCTGGCCTTCCTGCTTTCCCTTGTGCTGCTGTTTGCAGTTGGCTCCATCAGCGCACTGCATGGCGTCACGCTGATCGTGGTTCGAGTGCTTCTTCTTTTGCTGGGTCTGGCAGGGGCAGCAGTGCTCGTCTGGCTGAAGAGGAAGCGTACGGCAAGCGCAGGCAAACATGATGACGGTAAGCCCGTGGACACAACCGCTCTTGACGCTCTGCTGCGGGAGGCTAACAGTAAACTCGCAGCCTCGCCCCGCGCCACCGCGAAGAAGTTGAACGACATTCCCCTGCTTTACATACTGGGTGAATCCAATAGCGCGAAGACCACAGCAGTCATCAAGTCGGGCATGCAGGCAGAGTTGCTGGCAGGGCAGATTTATCGTGAGAAAGACGTCGTGGCCACTCCAGTCGTCAACATCTGGTATGGCGGCACGGCGGTCATTGTGGAGGCAGGGCAGGCTCTTCGGCAGACACCCGGCCTTTGGACACGACTGATCGCGCGAACACGTCCGGGAGCGATACGCGCAGCCTTCAAGGGCGCGCCTTTCCGCGCCGCCATTGTGTGTGTCAGTTGCGAGCAGTTCATGGGCCAGCAAACCTCTGAGTCTATGCAGACCGCTGCTGCCGTGCAGGGTGCAAGGTTGCGCGAGTTGTCCCGTCAGTTAGGGACGCAGGTTCCAACCTATGTTTTGCTGACCAAGCTCGACCGCGTACCCGGCTTTGTCGAGTTCGTACGCAACCTATCACCAGAGGAAGGATTTGCGCTGCTTGGTTCAGCACCAGATCTCCTGTCGCACGGATCAGGCTCACAGGCAGAGCATGCACTGAGCGCAGCTGCCAAAGCCTACGATGAGCTGGTTTTCTCGCTGGGCGAGGCACGCCTGGACGTGCTGTATCGCGAGAGCGATGCCCAGCGTCTTGGGCCCGCCTATGAGTTTCCGCGGGAACTGCGCCGCTTTCGCAATCTGCTTGGCACCTACTTAGTGGAGTTGGTCAAACCAAGCCAGTTGGACAGCAATCCTTACCTGCGTGGGTTTTACTTCACTGGCGTGCGAGCCATCGTGCAGCAACAGATTGCCTCCACGTCCCAGGCAGTCGTCAGCACGCCGGGTAACGCTTCCGACGCGACGGGCGTCTTCTCCGTGCCGCAACGAAGCACTCCTGCGCCGATAGCCGCGCCATCAACCTTCGGAGAGAAGATCGCGCAATGGACATTCCTGCCCCGCTTCTTTCAGGATGCCGTGCTGGGCGATAGCGCGGCCCTGAGTGCCACCGCACAGACGGGCTATGGCAAGCTGTTTCGACGGGTGCTGTGCGGCAGCATTGCGCTCGCCTTTCTCATCTACCTATGCCTGCTCACGGTCTCGTACTTCAATAACAGCGCTCTGCAACAACGCCTCCTGTCTGCATCCGATGCACTTGCCGCGAATCCGGCGAGCAGCGTTGGCCCCATCGCAACCCAGCAGTTGGTGCAGCTCGACAGCCTTCGCGCAGACCTATTTCAACTGGAGCAATACCGGGCTGACGGTGCCCCGCTGTCCTACCGTTGGGGCCTTTATCGCGGAGATAGCCTGCTGGAGCCTGCCCGCCGCGCATACTTCACGAACTTCCGCACCCTGCTGTTGAACCGTACGCAGGGAAACATTACCGCACGGCTCGCCGCTCTTCCCGCAAACCCAGGTACCACTCCACCAGCGGACGCGGATTACAACACCGTGTACGCGTCTCTGCGTGCCTACCTGATCACCACCACAAACGCGGAAAAGAGTACCGCGGATTTCCTTCCACCGGTTCTGCTGCATCATCTTTCCGCGAGCGGCGCGCTCAGTACGGTCGAGCAGAACACCCTGGCAGAGCGGCAGTTCACTTATTACGCATCCGTGCTGCCAGCGGGGAATCCGTACAGCATTGTTCCCGCCGGGCAGGCAGTTGCGCATGCACGCGGATACCTGTCCGCGTTTGGCGGCTTTGAGCGTATCTATCAGAGCATCTTGACTGCATCGGCAAAGGCAGGACGATCCATCCAGTTCAACCTGCAACATCCCGGTTCGGCTGAGACCGTCGTGGAGCCCCACACCATCGCGACGGCTTTCACGCAGCCCGGCTACGCCTTCGTGCACGACGCACTGGACCATCCCGAGCGTTACTTCAAGGGTGAGGCGTGGGTGCTTGGTGACCAGGCTCCACCATCGATTGACGCGGCCTCCATCAAGGGGCAGTTGGCCACGCGTTACACGAATGACTACATCGCGCAATGGCGCGCCTTCCTGAAAGATGCGAATGTTGTCCGCTACACGAGCCTCGCGGATGCCGGCGACAAGCTGGGCACGCTTTCCAGCAACAGCTCGCCTCTTCTCGCGCTGATCTACACCGCTTCACGAAACACAAGCGTTTCAAATCCGCAG
>CAXUEW010000281.1:2150-4513 GCA_964250115.1 uncultured Terriglobus sp. | reverse complement strand
ACTGATGAGGTGGATGACATGCCTTTCGGCACAACCTCGGTGTACCTGTCGCGGCTGATGCTGGGCAGCGGGCTGGACGCGCTCGCCTCAGAACTCAGAACGTGGGGCTACCGCCCCGATGAACTGCTAAAAACGCGCCTGCCGCGGCCGCTGCTGTTCTTGTTTCCGCTGGTACGGCTGGCTTCATGGTTGCGAGGCCGCCTGCGGCACGGCGGACGTTCGCCACACATACGCTGACACATCTGCACAAACCCTACGATGAAAGATTTATCAGCCGGAATGGCTTATAAGATGGCGACATCTTCTCCGGCTTGGTATCCACCGCGCTGATTTACTTGCCGATGCCAAGTTTGCCCAACGTCTACAAGCGCGCTTAGCATGCGGTGCAGAACGGAATCGGATGAAACGCGCTTTTTTGTTGCCTGTTGTCTTTGTCACCTACAGTCTGGCGTACCTGGATCGCGCGAACTTCGGCTTCGGCGCGGCAGCGGGTCTGGCGCAAACTCTGCACATCACTGATAAGCAGACCGCGCTTCTGGGAGCGTTCTTCTTCCTGGGCTACTTCGCTTTCCAGGTGCCGGGCATGCTGCTTGCACGGCGTGTTTCGCCTTCGAAGCTGGTTTTTTTCATGCTTCTCATTTGGGGAACACTGGCCGCGCTGACGGGCGTTGTGAAGACCTACAACACCCTGGCGATTGTGCGTTTCCTGCTGGGTGTATCAGAGTCCGTTATCTTTCCCGCCATGCTGCTGCTACTGACGCGTTGGTTTACGCGCGCCGAAAGGTCGCGTTCGAACACCATCCTGCTGCTGGGCAATCCCGTTACCGTGCTTTGGATGTCAGTCATTACGGGCTTTCTGATTCAGCGCTTCGGCTGGCAGGCCACTTTTATCATCGAAGGTCTGCCAGCTGTCATGTGGGCATTCTGCTGGGTCTTTCTCATGAAGGATCGCCCCACCGAAGCCCCTTGGATGGACCCGGCGGACGCACGTGCGCTTGAGGCGGAAATCGCTGCGCAACGGCCTGCATCTGCCTCCGCTGATTCAGAGAGCCAGCGGCTGGTCAAGGTGCTGCTGAGTGGGCGTGTGCTGCTGATTGCCCTGCAGTATTTCCTGTGGAGCATCGGCGTCTACGGCTTCGTGCTGTGGCTCCCTGCCATTGTGCGGCGAGGCTCATCGCTTTCCATGGGCAGTACCGGGCTGCTCTCTGCCGTGCCTTACGTATGCGCCATCGCGCTGATGTGGTTCTTTTCGCAGCGGTCCGACCGCACCATGCTGCGCCTGCCATTCATCTGGCCGTCATTGTTTGTCGCCGGCGCTGCCATGTTCGGCTCGTTCGCCTCGGCAGACAATTTTCCGCTGGCGTTCGGCTGCCTGATGGTGGCCGCAGCGGCCATGTACGCGCCCTATGGCCCGTTCTTTGCGCTGTTGCCGGAGTACGTGCCCAAACACCTGGCCGGCGAGACGTTTGCCATGGTGAATGCAAGCGGTGCGCTTGGCGGTTTTGTAGGAAGCTATGCCGTAGGCGCGCTGCAGGCTGCAACCGGAAATCACCGCGCTGGCGATCTGCTGCTCTCGCTGTCGCTGATTGCTGCGGCCGCTCTCACCCTGCTGTTTCCAAAGGTGGAAATGCCCGGCACAACAGTCACGGTGCAACATGCCTGAGACCACCGCGCTACAGACCCTGCTAGACGGCGATCTTTCGACCTATGCGGAGACCCGCACGCACGCTCCCGGACCAGAGGGTTCGCTGCCCATCACGGCGGAAATGCTGCTGACCGCGCCCTCTGGCAACCTGTTCGGCTTGACACAGAACGCGGGCATGGGATGGGAGCCGCAACGGCTGCTGGACCCGGAGTTCCTCATCCTGAGCACGCATGGCGGCCTGCGCGCGGCGGATGGGACGCCCATTGCGCTTGGCTTTCACAGCGGCCACTGGGAAGTGGGTCTGCTGGTGGCGGAAGCTGCCAGGCAGTTCCGGGCACTGCGTTCGACGCCCTTTGCCGGTGCCTGCACTGACCCCTGCGACGGACGCACGCAGGGCACGGCTGGCATGCTGGATTCCCTACCCTACCGCAATGACGCTGCCATGGTGTTGCGGCGGCTGATGCGTTCCCTGCCCACGCGCAAGGGCGTGCTCGGAATTGCCACGTGCGACAAGGGCCTGCCCGCCATGTTGATGGCTTTGGCCTCTGGCGGCGCGCTACCCGGCATTCTGGTACCGGGTGGCGTGACGCTGCTGCCGGACAGTTCGCCCGAACATCCCAGCGAAGACGCGGGCAAGGTGCAGACCATCGGCGCGCGCTACGCCCAGGGTGAATTACGCTGGACTACGCCGCGGACGTAGGCTGCCGAGCATGCGCAA
>CAXUEW010000281.1:0-2140 GCA_964250115.1 uncultured Terriglobus sp. | reverse complement strand
CACACCGCGCTTGCTCCTTCGGGTGAGCCGGTATGGCTCCGAGCCGCCGCGCAATCGGCACGCGCCCTGCTGCGCATGGCGCAACTCGGGATGGGAACGCGCGACGTTCTGACCGATGCCGCCGTCCGCAACAGCATGGTGCTGCATGCAGCGTTTGGCGGATCGACCAATCTCTTGTTGCACATTCCAGCCATCGCACATGCAGCGGGTTTGAAACGGCCTATCGTCGATGATTGGATCGCGGTAAATCGCGCAGTTCCACGGCTTGTCGATGCCCTTCCAAACGGTCCGCGCGGCTTTGCCACCGTGCAGGTGTTCCTCGCCGGAGGCGTGCCTGAAGTGATGCTGCACCTGCGCCGCGCCGGCCTGCTGGATACGTCTGTGTGCACCGTGACCGGCGAAACGCTGGATGCAAATCTCGACTGGTGGGAAGCCAGTGAACGCCGCCATACACTGCGCGAACGCCTCCGCATGCTGGACGGCGTCGACCCGGATGACGTCATCATGTCGCCCGATCAGGCCCGATCCAACGGCCTCACCGCGACCGTGTGTTTTCCTTCCGGCAATCTTGCGCCGGAAGGCTCCGTGATCAAAAGCACGTCCATCGATCCATCGTTGATCGACGAAACCAACTGCTATCGCCACACGGGTCTAGCGAAGGTCTTCGTCACAGAAGCCGCTGCCATCGCAGCCATCAAGCAGGGCCAGGTCGGACACGGCGACGTGATCGTGCTGATCTGCGGCGGCCCGCTGGGCGCGGGCATGCAGGAGATCTACCAGGTCACCTCCGCGCTGAAGAACCTGCCCTTCTGCAAGCATGTCGCGGTGCTTACGGATGCGCGCTTTTCCGGCGTCTCCACGGGCGCGTGTGTCGGACACATTTCGCCGGAAGCGCTGGCAGGCGGCCCCATCGGCAAGGTGCTCGAGGGCGACCTGCTGCAGATCATGGTGGACCGCACGGATCTGCACGCAACGGTCGATCTTGTGGGATCGGGCGGCGAAGTATTCTCTGCCGAAGAGGGTGCGCGGCGGCTGTCAGGTCGCGGCCTGCGTACAGATCTGGCACCGCACCCGGAACTGCCTGACGACACGCGCCTGTGGGCCGCCATGGTGCAGGCTTCTGGCGGTATCTGGGGCGGATGCGTGTATGACGCAGACGCCATTGTGAACACGCTGGCACGCGGTGCGGTGTCGATTGAACAGGAGAATGCATGAAGCTCTATAAAACCACCCACGGCATCTATGCCACGCCGGTTGACGATGCGGAAACATGGCACCACGTACCCGCGCAGAGCTGGGACGAGCTGGTCTGCAGCCCGGACCTCCACGAGCGTGTCCGCAAGAGCCTGCAAGCGGGTGCGGTAGAGGGTCCTGCGGCCGTTGACCTATTGCCACCCATTGGCGAGCAGGAAGTCTGGGCGGCTGGCGTGACTTATTTCCGCAGCCGCAGCGCGCGCATGGAAGAGTCAAAGGAAGCCGGTGGAGGCACCTTCTACGACCGCGTCTACGAAGCGGAGCGTCCCGAATTGTTCTTCAAGGCCACCGCCCGCCGCGTCGTAGGGCCGGGTGCCAACGTGCGCATTCGTAGCGACGCCACGTGGTCCGTGCCGGAACCGGAGCTGACGCTGCTGATCAATCCGTCGGGCGACATCGTCGGCTACACCATTGGCAACGATATGAGTTCGCGCGATATTGAGGGCGAGAATCCGCTGTACCTGCCGCAGGCCAAGGTCTACGACGGATCGTGCGCTGTTGGCCCATGCATTCTACTGAGTGCCGATCCCCTGCCGAAATCTACGACCATTCGTGTGGAGATCAAGCGTGCGGGCCAGACGGCTTTCACAGGCGAGACAACGCTCGCCGAACTCAAGCGCGAACTGACGGTATTGGCGAAGTACCTCTACCGCGATAACACGTTTCCGCACGGCGCGCTGCTGATGACGGGCACCGGCATTGTTCCCGGCGATGACTTTACGCTCGACCATGGCGACCTGATTGAGATCACCATTGCAGGAATCGGCACGTTGAGCAATACGGTCGCGTAGAGCCGGTGCTGCCTTCATAATCCTGAGCGCCTCCACCTTTTGTCATCCTGAGCGGAGCGCAGCGGAGTCGAAGGACCTGGTGTCTTCCCGAAGCG
>CAXUEW010000280.1:0-4516 GCA_964250115.1 uncultured Terriglobus sp. | reverse complement strand
TGCACTATACCGCTGCGGCTTCGACCAGATCCGGCGCCATGTCGCGCGGCGCAGCCGCATCATACGCGGAGAGCGGCAGGCCCGCATCACGCCAACCCTCAAAGCCGCCGCGCAGAGGCCGGACGCGGTGCACGCCCAGCTTCTGCAAGCGCCTGGCAAGGTTTGCACTGGTTTCGTCGTTCGGGCACGTGCAGTACAGAATGACATCCATGTCGCGCGGCAACAGGTCGCGGTGCTTTTCAAGATCGGTTGGGCTGATGCGGACTGCGCTCGGCAAGACCCGCGGATCGGGCAGGTAATCCAGTGGATGGCGCAGATCCACGATGAAAGGCGGCTTGGTGCTGTTGCTGGCGGCGCTTTGCACCATGGCATTCAGTTCGGGTCCAGTAATACCTGCGTCACGCAGGTCCTGCAGGAACGCACGCTGCTTCCAGATACGACGTGCGATGAACCCAAGGAGAGCCAGCACAAATAGCAGCAGACCGAAATGCGCAAGGAAGTGGAACAGCGGCGTAAAGCGCTTCACAACGTCACCGAAGAAGCGCCCTCCGAAGACATAAGCCGATGCCCAGATCAGCGAACCCAACAAATCGTAGGCAAGGAAGCGCATGTAGCTCATGCCGCTCTGCCCGGCAATGGGCGGCGCAACGGCCGACAGGCCCGGCACAAACTTCGCGAACAGCAGCGTGGTCGCACCGTGCCTGCCAAAATAGCCTTCTGTTTTGCGCACACACGCAGAGGCTTCGAGCGAGAGCCTGCACACAAGCCGGACCACACGCCCGCCATAGCGAACACCGGCGAAGAACCACATGGAATCCGCAATGGCGCACGCGCCCAGGATCGACAGCATGGCAGGAATGGCATGCAGACGGTGCGTCGCCGTCAATGTTCCGGTTGCTATGAGCAGCGGCACGGACGGGATCGGAACACCAAGCTGCTCCACCAGCACCCACAGAAACAGGATGCCGTAGGCGTAGTGCACGAAGAAGTCAAGGGCGATGGGCATGGGGAACCTGCTGCTGTAGATGTCGCAGGGTGTCGCAAAGCTGCGATTTCTTCTGGAACGCGATTGTAGATGTCAGATTTCGCAGGCACAAGCAGAAGGGCTCGCCAACTGGCGAGCCCCTCCACGCAAGATGTAGCGACCTTACTTGATGTCTACGTCTGGCACCACAGAATAGCCGGGACGCAGCAGATGATCGTCGTTCTCGCCCTTGTCCAGATCGATGCGCACCGGGATGCGCTGCACGACCTTGACGTAGTTACCGGTCGCGTTCTCCGGGGGGAACAGGGAGAGTCTTGAACCTGTTGCGCCGCCTACCTGTGTCACTTTGCCGTGGTACTTGCGGCCACCCAAAGCATCCACCTTGACGGTGACAGCCTGACCGAGCTTCATCTTTTGCAGCTGGGTTTCCTTGAAGTTCGCGGTGACCCACAGATTGTCCAACGGAATGATCGTCAGCATGTTCTGACCGACAGAAATGTTCTGTCCTACCGCAACGTTTTTGCGGTTGATAATGCCTGAAACCGGTGCCGTGATGTGGCAGTAGGAGAGGTTCAGCTTCGCCTGGTCAACCTTTGCCTGATTCTGTTCAATGTCCGCATTGGCCGCCTGTGCACGGGCCTGCTGCACAGCGATCTGCTTGGGACCGTTCTCACGCGCCTGCTGTTCATCGCTCCGTGCAGAGTTCAGCCGAGACTGCGACTGCGCTACTGCCGCCTGCTGCGCGATCACGTTTTGCTGTGCTTCCAGCAGCGCGCCGTTGTTCGCTGCAGCCTGCGCCACTGCCTGGTCGAACTGCTGTTTGCTGATGACGTCTTTTGCGACGAGCGGCGTGTAGCGGTCGACATCCAACTGAGCCTTCAATGCGTTGGCTTTGGCCTGGTCCACACGCGCCTGTGCCACGGCAACCTGCTTCTGCGACTGCGCCACAGCGGCCGCCGCTGTTGTCACGTCAGAGCCGGAGGTTGAGAGCTGCGTCCGCGTTTGCACGCTGGTGATCGGCACATTCGCGTTAGCCTGCACAAAAGCAGCCTTACTGTTGTCAAGCTGCGCCTGCGCCTGCGCCAACTGCACCTGATAATCCCGAGGGTCAATGTCAGCAATGACGTCGCCCTGATTGACCTTCTGGTTGTCCGTGACGTTGACCTTGATGATCTGGCCCTGCACACGTGCGGACACCTGGTACAGGTCGCCGTCGACCTGCGCGTCGTCCGTATCCTCTGTAAAGGTGGAGCGCCAGTAAAAGAACACCGCAACCAGCACCAGAAGGATCACAACCGTCACAATGACGAAGGTCCTGCGTGCCTTTGCCGTGGGCGACTCTGCCGGCGTGGCCTTGTCGTTGGCCGGTGCCTTTGCCTGGTTATTGTCCTGCTGCGGATTGCCGCCCTGTTCCTGCGTGCCTGCCGCGTTCTGCTGATCGGAATCTGCCACGATCAATTTCCTCCAAGTTGAAGAGCCTGCTTGTAGTTGGTGCCGGCGTAGCCGACGGCGCGCGCCAGCGAAAGTTTCGCCACGTTGTGCTGGTACAACGCGCTGATGTACTGATCGTTTGCCTGCTGCGTCTGCGCTTGCGCGTCGGACACGGCGAGATTGTCCGCCACTCCGGCACGGAAGCGTTGCTGCGCTTCACTGAGCGCCTCATGCGCCAGGTCGACGTTACTGCGCGTCGCCTCCACCAGCTTGGCAGCAGTTTCGATGTCCAGCAGAGCGCTGCGCACATCGGCATTGACCTGCTGCACCTGGTCGGAGTAGCGTGCGCGCTGCTGCTGCAACGCGGCATCTGCCACTTCCTTATCGCCGCGCGTCTTGGCGATCTGCAGGATGGGTGCAGAGACTTCGCCGGTGGCGGTGTAGGTGCCGTGATTGCTGTTCAATCGTTGGCCAAGGGTGCCGAAGTCCCCCGTGAAGTTAATCTTTGGGTACTGCTGCGCAACCGCCGCTTTCTTCTGCGACTCGGCAGCCTGCACTCGCTCGGCCAAACCGGCAAGATCCTTACGATTCTTAACGGCATTGCTGAACGATTGCTCTGGTGTGGTTGCCACTGCGGCTGTGTAGGGAGCCACATCGGAGACACGGAACTTCTGCTCCAGCGGCAAGCCGATAGCCCGTGCCAATGCGAGTTTGTCCTTCTCAAGCGTGTTGCGGGCCTGGATCAACTGCTGGTCGGCATTCTGGTAATCCACCTGGGCACGCAGCACGTCCAAACGCGGGCTGGTACCGGCATCATGCGCCGCAGTCGCCTGGTCCAGCGAGACTCTTGCGTTGGCCTTTTCCGCCTCTTCCGCTTCAATGCGCGACGCATCCGCGATGCAGAGAAGGTAGGCATTACCGACTGTCAACACCACCATGTTGCGGGCGTCCTCAGCAGTCAGCTTTGCGCCCTGAAAATTATGCTTCGCGGCGAGATAGGTCTGAATGGATTGAACATTCAACAACGACCAGGAAAGGTACGCGCGAAAATCGAACACCTGGAATGGGCCCACGATGGGCTTGATGCCGGGAAAGCTGAGGCCGTAGGCAGCCAGATTGACCTGCTGCACGGTATAGGTCGCTGAACCGGTGACGGTCGGCAACAGGTTTTGCAGTTGTTGCAGACGTACCCCACCCGTGTTCTGCACCTGGCTGCTTTGCAAAATCAGGCCCAGATTGGTGCGCAGGCCGCGCTGCACGGCATCGTCAAAGGTCAGATCGAGAACACCGGAAGTTGCAGTTCCGCTGATCAGCGAACCCTTGTAATCATTGGAATCGGCACCGCCCGACCCGCTGTTGCTTTGGCCGGCACCTGAAATGGTTTGGAGCGTCTGCTGCGCGGCCTGCACGGTAGCCGGCCCACCGGCACTTCCGCCTCCCGCAGAAGAACCCTGTCCATTGCCGTTGCTGCCCTGTGATGTCGCCTGCGTCTGGGCCATCAGCGGCGCGATCAAAACGAGGATTGTCGCGGTTGCCGCAAGGACTCTCGACCTGCCTCTGTTCAGCGCGATGCAGCCAGCCTTTGATCTTTCGTGTTGCGCCATACGCTCCATGGATCCGTTGCACAGCACCCGGCGCTCTGCGCAAAGTGGTTGGCTAATGCCTGCTGGGTTGCCTATGTGATGCTCGGCACCTGCGGCACCGATGCAGAAAATTCCGCAGGGCCTCCGCAAGGCCGTAGATGATGCAGTCCCTGAGACATTCGGTAACGCTCTGAACGACAAAATCTTCGAGCACGCAGCACCTTCTCACACGCAACCTTTATCCTGTTGACTCGCCCAGCCATCCTCTGCCGGGCGTCGAGGAGAAGACCTTGCGTCGCATTCGTACCGGAGTGGTTGGCTATGGCCTGGCAGGCCGCGTCTTTCATGCACCGTTTGTCCAGTCAGTCCCTTCACTGGATCTGGTGTCCATCGTGCAGCGGACGGGTGACACCGCAAAGGAGGTCTATCCCGAGGTCTCGCTACTTCGCACGGTCGACGAGTTGCTGGCGAGCGACGTGGAACTGGTCGTCATCAGGGACCGGCTGGTGCTCACCGT
>CAXUEW010000279.1:788-4519 GCA_964250115.1 uncultured Terriglobus sp. | reverse complement strand
CGCTCGAAGATTTCCGCGACCAGCTACGCCAGATCAAGAAGCTCGGCTCCATGCAATCCATCCTGAAGATGCTGCCCAGCGTCGGCCCATTCCAGGGACTGCAGCAGGCGGCAGAACACGTCGATGAGGGCCAGCTGACGCGCGTGGAGTCCATCATCAACTCCATGACGGCAAAGGAGCGGGCCGACCACGAGATCATCAACGGCTCGCGCCGCCGCCGCATCGCCGCAGGCAGCGGAGTCACCGTCGCCGACGTCAACCAGCTGCTGAAGCAGTACAGCCAGATGCGCAAGATGTTCAAAGGCATGGGCGCAGGCGGCGGCAAAATGCAGCGCCGCCTGATGAGCCAGATGGGCGGCATGAACCGCGGCGGCTTCGGCAGATAGCCATGCTTACCGTCGAGGCAATAGCTGCTGCCAAGAACGACGATGATCTTTACGAGTTATTAGTCAGTGAGATTGAGGGCGTACTTACAGCCCATGTCTACAAGTGATAGCAACGTATACCTCACTGCCCTGGAGTATTTGCCGCTCGGCCTAAAAGTCCGTGGTCATCCTCCCCGTTATTCCAATGTCCAAACTCAAGGGCAGCCTCGCCGGAACGAAAAACCCACTTTCGTGGAAGAGATGAACGGAGGGATCTTGAAGTCACGGGCCTGGTACCGGAAGGGGAAGGAAACACAATAATCCTTACCTGGCACCCCTGCATGGAAGTGGCAGTTGATGGAAGACTAACTTACAAGCGAATGGTCCATCATTACAGCACAGAGGTAGCAGCGATCAAGACCCTGACGAAAAGGAGTCGCATCGTAGTATCTCTTTACCTGACCGTTGTGATGATCTATATGGTGTCGTTGACTGGATTCCTTGTCCGCGCAAAAGATCCCTGGTCCATAGGCGATTGGCTCATCAACTATCAAGGTGGCTTTGTACGGCGAGGCCTATTGGGTGAGTTCGCCCTAAGGCTGAGCTTACAAATGCATGTGTCACCGATCGCAGTCATCGTGGCACTGCAGTTGACCTTTTATCTGCTGCTGCTATTGGCGGTGTGGCTCCTGGTCCGGGAATCAGGTTGGGCTCTTTGGGTGAAAGCCTTTCTTGTGTCTCCAGCAACGCTCGCCTTTCCGCTTCTTGACCTTCGCGGGGCTTTCCGTAAAGATGTGATCTACTTAGCCGGGCTGGCGGTCTTGCTGCTTCTATTGCGCGCTACGCCTAGAAGCACCTTGCTTATCACTCTCTACCTGGCAGGATTGACCGCCCTGCTGGCTCTTTCACATGAGGCGCTTCTTCTTTTCATGCCGTACTGCGGGGCCGCTGTGGCGATTTGCATGCGCAACCTGAAGCAGTTCCTGCTGGCAACCATGCCGGCTTTTGCCGTAGCCCTGCTGTGTGGCATCGCGGTGTTAACGCACCATGGCAGTACCCATGAGGCAAAGCGTGTCTGCGCTTCGCTGGGTCAGGAGCGTACGAATCTCTGCTCCGGAGCCATCGCATCGCTGGCACAAGATACGAGTGAGGCGCGCCGTCAGGTATTAGAAATGATGAAGAGCGTTCATCCAGTTGCGATGTATGTGGTTCTGGCTTTGCTTGGTGTCGTACCGTGCGCATTTGCGCTTGCTTCGTTCTGGTGTGAAGATAACCGCCGTTGGGAAGTCGGCACCCTCGCTGCAGCCAGTCTCGTAGCCATTGGCTGCACTGCTGTGCTCTTCGCGTATGCATTGGATTGGGGACGATGGATCCACCTGCATTTATTCAGTCTTTTTCTGCTCTGTTTGTTCTGCGATGGACTTATTATGAAGTCCAGTCCGAAGCCGGCTGGTAAAACGTCCTGGATGGGATACATACTCCTGATGCTTTATGCGACGGCATGGGATTTGCCCGCGATGAACAGATCGCGACCGCCTTCCGGTTACGTGGGCATTCTGCACGTACTGGCCCGGCAGCTTTAGTGCCAAGGATGGATGGGATAGATCGTCGAAGTGATGCAGCAAAGCAGGCCAGCTTACCAGCAGCCGGATTTCCACCTGGGCTGGCATTCCGCCGCCAGATGTTGTCTCTGAGCTTGTTCTGCGCTCTCTGCGTCGCTTTAGTTGCACCTATCCTGCAGTTCCGCCTCATGACTGCGGACTTGCCCTGGTCTCGATCGGACATGGTGCCCGTAGCTTTAGGTGTTCAAGCGTTCTGGCAGGGCCGTGACGCTTATTCCGCTACAGTTACGCACGAAATACAGACTGCTTATTATGGGCGGCCACTTACCGCGGCTGATGTAGTAGATCAACAACACTTCGCCTATCCGGCATACGCGGCTATCGTGCTGGCCCCACTTGCTGTAATTCCCTGGTCGGATTCGGCACTCTTGTTCCTCTTCATAATGCCAGTGCTGACGGCTGCAAGCGCACTCCTATGGCTAACCGTCGTCGGGATAAAGCTTAAGACGAAGTGGTTGGTCGCCGTGGTCTTCCTAACCCTGGCAAGCTGGCCCGTGATGTGGTCCTTGCGCCTTTGTCAGATCACGCTTGCCATTGCATTCTTTCTTTCGTTAGCCAGCTGGCTACTCAGGACACATCGGCCCGTGCTGGCTGGAATGCTCTTTTCTTTCTCGACGATCAAGCCACAGCTCAGCGGCCCTTTGCTGGTTTGGCTTTTACTTTGGGCCATCCTACAGCGGCGTTGGTCGTTCGTGATTTCCGTGCTTGGGGCAAGCTCAGCACTTATCCTGTCGTCGTTTTGGATTGCTTCGGGTTGGTTCCCCAGATGGCTCGATACAGTTGCTCAGTACGCCGGGTATACCCGAATCACGCCCATGCTGCAGTATGTCTTTGGAGCACGGGTGGGAGCGGCGTTGATGTTCGGCATCTTCGCGGGGAGCTGCGCCGCTTTGTGGAAGATGCGTCGATGCTCTATCGACTCATGGGAGTTTGGAACCGCGATCAGCCTGGTGCTCGCGATGACCATCTGCCTGGCTCCGACTGGCGCTGGAATGAGCTATAACGATGTGGTGCTGATCCCGGCGGTACTCATCCTGTGGCACCGGAAAAGCCCGAACCGCTTCGCCAGTTTCGCGCGATTCGCTTCCGTGTTGTTGTTGCTGGTCAGTCTTGCCGCCGTTCCCTTCCAGGTGGCTGAGCAATGGATCTGGGGTTATGCAAAAGCACGGACTGTGCTGGTTCTCATGCCGCTGCTGCTCTTCCCCGCCTGCACCGTAGTCGCACTTCTTCTGTACGCCCAAGGCACCGCTCGCCGTGCCAGCTTCTTACCAGGCTGAAGATGCTCTGAGATAGCCATTGACCGACAGCCTTCTTCCGCTTGCAAGCCATGCAGCGGCACCGTAGACTCCTCGGCATGAAGATTTCTGCTGTAAAGCCCTCGCCACGGCCCTGCTCCTGAGCACAACTTTCGCACTCCACGCGCGGGACTGGGCCATCAAGCGGCTGGATGCTTCGCCGCGCCGCCATGAGTACGTCACGCTTAAGGCTGACAGACGTTCGCCGCAGGCCTTTGTGGTCTATCACGAGGTGAAGACGAAAGCGACCTCGATCGTGCCGATCCCGGAGATCTTCGGCCTGAGCGTTTGAGCGAAGTCCAGGAGCAAATGATCCGGCCGCGGTGTGGCGGTGAACCCACTCACGTAGCTTTTGATATCTAGAGCTTGATTTACTGCAACTTGTAAACATACAGGTTGCCGTCAGGCCCGGCCACGGCGACATGGGCACCCTCCGTCAAGCGCTGGGC
>CAXUEW010000279.1:0-778 GCA_964250115.1 uncultured Terriglobus sp. | reverse complement strand
ATTCGCATGGAGTCCTTGCCCGGAAGCGAGGGCTCCTCCACCTTCATGCAGCTTCCCTGCATTCTGGCTTTGAGTTCGTTATCCAGGACGAAATAGACGTAGTAGTTCGCTCCGTACTGCTTCAGCGTCGACACCAGGTCATCTTCCCGGCGAATGTGTTCAAGGTAGGGGCGGTCCATCATGAGCCCTTCTGCCTGCAGCACAGGATTCGTGGAAAGGTACGCGAACATGCCGGCGCGGTCTCCCATGGCGTAGCTGCCCGGGTGGGTCCTGGCGAAGCTGTCCAGATCGATGTCTTCCTGGGCAATGTTGAACATGACTGGATCATGCCGGTAGTGCGTGCCTGTAAACGCAACAAGACACGCCAAAAGGCATGCAGCCCCCACCCACGGCAAGTTAACGGCCCGGGCTGGATGGCGCGCGTTCCCCTGCGATCCACGAAGCAGCAGCACAACGAAGATGACCACTGCCCCAAGGAACGCATACCGGATTGCGTACATGTACCATCCCCAGAACTTCCAGGAGCTGGTGAAAACTTCGCCACCATAGAAAAGAACCGGCATCAGCATCGCCGCGAAGCAAAGTGACTTCTCTTGCGGCTTGAACTTTCGCCACAGGATTACGGCTGCAATGCCACACACCATGGAGATCGCAAGCAAAACCAGCGAGAAGTGTGTGAAGGAAATTCTTAATTGGCTCAGATCGGGTTTCCACCCGTGACGTAACTGCTTGGCTGCGCCGGAGACAGGCAGCCAACTATGGAAGTAGTAATGGTTCA
>CAXUEW010000278.1:0-4536 GCA_964250115.1 uncultured Terriglobus sp. | reverse complement strand
CTGCTGCAAAGCACCTACTGGGCACTGGGCGAGTACACCTATGCGGAGATGATCCTGCGCGTGGGCCTGTGGCTTACCCTGTCGACGCTGCTGCTGGGTGCGGTATGGTTTGCGCTGAGGCAGAGGCTTGCACTGCCGCAGCTTACGGGTGCGGTGCTGGCCAGTGCAGCCGGCGCGTGGCTGGCCTATGTGGTGCAGCACACCGGCTGGTATCACCAGAAGTTCCCGGCGGTTGCATTGCTCGAGATTGGCACGGTATGGATCGCCGCGGACCTACTCCGGTCACATTGGCAGGATGCGCCTGTTCCAGGACGCCTGCAAACATCCGCGTGGGTTGCGTTGCCGCTTTGCGGGATGGCGATCTTCGGCGCGGTGCTGGTGCACAAGCATCACGCAACGCCCGCGACAAGCGATCTCTCAGCCGAGTTGGCGCGCCTGCCCCAGGGCACCACGGTGTACGCCTTCAGCGTGGGTATGAACTCGTTTCCCGTGGTCATTGAGCATCGCCTGGTGTGGGGCAGCCGATTTGCGCACCTTTGGATGTTGCCCGCCATCCGCGCGAATGAGGCACCTGCGCCTGGTGCGCGCGGCAACCATCGCCTGGAAACGGGACGCGTCCTGGAGCTTGCGGCACTGCAGCGCAGCGAGACGGCCGAGGATCTCCGGCGCACCCAACCTTCGATAATTTTCGTGGAGCGATGCGATGCCGTGCACGCCTGCGAAAGCTACAGCAGCCCCTTCGACGCAGTGCAGTGGTTTTCGCGGAGCACGGACTTCGTGGATGTCTGGAAGCTATATCGCTTTCAGAAGTCCATCCCCGGCTTCGATGTTTACACGCGGATGGGGGAAGACTGAAGTCACACGCATCAAAGCGTCCTCCTATAGAGGAGCAGGATCTGTGGCCAATGCTGAACCAAGCTGATACCATCCGAAAACGGGAGATGACGATGACTAACCTGCAGTTGCTGCTGACTATCTGCATCCCCTCATTCTTGGTCCTGGTCGGCATTTTGCTGAACTACAAGGGAACGTCGGATGTGGCCAAGCGGCTCGACATCATCGAACATGATCTTCGCGTGTTCTACAGCGTGACCGGTAAGTTGGAAGGGCAAGTGGAAACGCTTATGCGGAAGTAAGCATGAAGTGAACTTGACTCGAGGCCACGGTTAACGTGGCCTTTGTTACGTTAGGTGTGTCGCAGCGCGATGGTTTTCCATCTACTCTTAAGACAGACCTATGGCACCTACCCAGAACAAGGATTACTACGGCACGCTTGGCGTCAAGAAGACCGCCACCGCGGACGAAATCCGTAAGGCATTTCGCAAGCTAGCGCGCAAGCACCACCCGGATGTGAACCCCGGCGACAAGAAGGCCGAGGAGAAGTTCAAGGAAATCTCCGAGGCGAACGACGTCCTGTCAGACGAAAAGAAGCGCAAGGTCTACGACCAGCTTGGCTTCTACTCTGATTCGATTGATCCGGCGCAGGCAGCAGCAGCGGCACGCGGCGGTTACGGCAGCACTGCGGGCTATAGCGGCGGTGCTCCGACCCCAGGGCAGGGTGTGCCGTTCGATTTTGGCGGCTTTGACTTCTCTGGCGGAGCGGGCGCAGGACAGCCTCAGCAGGGCGGATTCGGTTCGTCGTTCCGCGACATCTTTGGCGGCATGTTCAATGGCGGCAGTGGGAGTCGTAGCCCGCAGGGAGCCTCGCGCAGCCCCAAAGCGGGGACCGATCTGGAGTACCAGGTCGAAGTCGATTTCTGGACCGCCATCCGTGGCGGCACAACGCGCATTGAGATTACACGGCAGGAGCAGTGCACCACATGCAAGGGGCAGGGCAGTGTGGGATCGGCGCAAACGTGCACGGAATGCAGCGGCAGCGGCCAGGTCACGCAGATGAACGGCCGCATGAAGTTCAACGTGCAGTGCCCGCGCTGCGGCGGCAGCGGCAAGATTCAGCAGGCTTGCTCGACATGCCACGGCGAGGGCTCGATCTTAAAGCGCGAGTCGCTTGAGTTCCGCATCAAGGCGGGCACGCGCGACGGCCAGCGCATTCGGCTGGCTGGCAGGGGCAACGCGGGTACGCAGGGTGCACCTGCCGGTGATCTTTACCTGATCATCAAGGCGGGTACGCATCCGGTATTCACGCGTTCCAACGACGACATCCGTGTCACGGTACCGGTCATGGCGTTTGAGGCCGCTCTCGGTATCAAGATCGACGTGCCGACGATTGACGGTCGCGCCCAACTGAAGATTCCGCCGGGTACGCAGACGGGTCAGAAGCTGCGCCTGCGTGAGAAGGGCGTGCCCTCTGCCGCGAGTGAGAGCGTGCGCGGTGATCAGATTGTGGAAGTTCAGATCGTTGTGCCGAAGATTCAGGATGAACGCTCCAAGGAGATTTTGCGGGAACTTGCGAAGCTGAACCCGGTCGATCCGCGCGAGGAGATGTTCTCGAAGGTGTAGCTGCCGTTGTTCTGGGGGAACCGGCAGAGAAGCAGATACCTTCGCTTCGCAGCGGGATGACAAACGTAAGGGATGCGGGATGACAAACCGAGATTCTGAGTGCGGAAGCAGTCTCCCATGGAGAACTCAGCAGAGTGCTGTTTGCATGATTTGTCATCCCGCAGCGAAGCGGAGGGATCTGCTTCTCGCTCCCGCCGGTCAGGCCTGTTGGTTGTTCTCAGCAGTCAGGTGCTGACTCCAGCTATCAAGCTTGCCAGGATGTCTGTCGGCAAGCTCCGCTCCGCTGACCGTCTCCTTGTTGCCGTTCGCTGCGGGCAGAATCAGATGATTCGCGGCCGCTGCAACCGCCTGCGAGAAGTTCGGTGCCAGACCAACGACGCGTGCTCCGAGCCAGGCTTGCGGCGTGATGGTGATTTCTGCTTTGCCTGCGACCGTCGCCGCGTAGATCTTGCGCGCGGCGGCGCGGGATGCGATGGAGACGCCGGGCATCATGGCTCCGAAGGCAAACCAGCGGTACTCCTTCTCTACGTCGCCTGCGAACTTCACCTGGACGTGCGCGCCGGTGCGCATCAGGCCGGGACATACGGTGGTGACGCGGATGCCCTTGTGCCGCATCTCCGCATGGAGGCCTTCGCTGAAGCCCACCAGCGCGAACTTGCTGGCGACGTAGGGCAGCATGTGCGGCACCGCGATCTTGCCGCCGACGGAGGCGATGTTGACGATGTTGCCGGAGCCGCGCGCGAGCATATGCGGCAACACGGCCTGGATCGCGTAAAGCTGGCCGAAGAAGTTGATCCGCATGGCCTGCTCAAACGCTTCTGTCGTCTGGTCTTCCATGGGTGCCACCTGCATGACGGCGGCGCAGTTCACCAGCACATCCACACGGCCGTAGCGTTCGATAGCGCTTGCGATCAGGTGTTCGCAGTCGGCTTGCTTGCTGACATCGGTCACTACGAAGTGGGCTGCGTTGCCATTTGGGATTGCACCTTCCTGATGAAGTTTGCCAAGCGCGTCGCGCAGTTCGTCCTCGTTGCGCGAGGCCAGCACAAGATGCGCTCCACCCAGGCCGAACTGCCGAGCTATTTCAAGGCCCAGACCGCGGCTGCCACCGGCAATGACGACCACTTTGCCGCGCATGGCGGTAGCCCGCTGCTGTGCCTTGTAGATTTCGTTCGCTGTTACGGCTGCGCCCAGCAGTCCGAGAGCGACACTGCTCTCAAGTGGATTCTGCGTGATTCTGCGCTTGGTCATCCACCATGCAGTCTTTGTGCTGTACTTCAGGAGCTTGCGGATCATGCTCTATGTGACGCACACCCGGCGGCGGCTGTTGCGCGGGGCTTGCGGGTTCACAAGTGGTGACAGATGCAGAACACGAAGAACGCAAAATGCAGAACGCGAAGGGCGCAAAGGTTTCGCGAAGGTCGCTGAGGTTGCGCGAAGATGCTGAGGTTACGCAAAGGAC
Organism: uncultured Terriglobus sp.; assembly: GCA_964250115.1. GTDB lineage: Bacteria > Acidobacteriota > Terriglobia > Terriglobales > Acidobacteriaceae > Terriglobus. Next base: position 614 of record CAXUEW010000278.1, on the reverse strand, counting down.
GCTGAGATTGCAGAGGTCGCTGAGAGTACGCAAAGGATGCTGAGAGTACGCAAAGGATGCTCACGTTGCGCGAAGAACATAAAGCAAACACCTCCCCGACCTTAGCGTGCACTTCCTTTGCGCCCTTCGCGTTCTGCTTTGACTCAGGCCCGGTAAAATGGACAGGGGAAACACAGTGGCGACGAAGCGACGATCGAAAGGCGCGTACATGATCTCCTCCGTGGCGGAGATGTACGCCATCCATCCGCAGACCCTACGGCTGTATGAGCGTGAGGGTCTGCTGCGACCGTCGCGGTCTGAGGGCAATACCCGCCTGTACACGGACGAGGACCTGGAGCGGCTTGAGTTCATCCTGAACCTGGCGCGCGACCTTGGCGTGAACATCGCCGGCATTGCCATTATTCTGCAGATGCGCGAACGCATGGAGCAGATGAACGCCGACATGCAGAACTTCGTGAGCTACGTCCGCAACGAGATGCTGAGTCGCATGCACCAGCCGCCCCGCGAGGAGGCCGGGTTAGTTCCACTGCGACGCACCGTCGTCGTGGGCAAGGCAGTCAAAAAGCGTTGACGGCGGCCTTGTGGATTGCCTCGTTTGGCACGGTTACATCTGC
>CAXUEW010000277.1:1019-4588 GCA_964250115.1 uncultured Terriglobus sp. | reverse complement strand
CCATGCTGTTCTGGGCGGTCATGCGGTACGAGCCTCCAAGCCGTTTAGCGTTGGTTGGTTCTGCCGAAATGTCTGCCTCTGCTCCCCTCTGGCTAACCCTCAGCCAACTATCTGCACGCTGACCGCACGCAAGAGGAACATCGACGCTGCTGGCTGGGCGACTAGGATTCGAACCTAGACAAAGTGCTTCAAAGGCACTGGACCTACCATTAGTCGATCGCCCAACTTCATCCTGGGCCGTATACCCCGGGGAAGTTCTACCGCTACCAGTGTACTGAAACACAAGGCATGCGTTTGCGCGCAGCACGTCCCTTCATCCCTTTGGCAACTATGGCCATTCAGACGAAGAGATTGCGCCAGTACGTTTCGCGAGGAAGGGTTTCCGTTAGAAAAGCCTTGCCGCCAAGCGCCTGTGCGCGTGCCTGGGCCGCCTTAGCGTCTTCATTGGTCCGGTAAAGGCCGAAAAGCGAAGATCCAGAGCCTGAAAGCGAAGCCATCACGGCCCGCTGTTCCACAGGAAGATCCTCATTGCCCACGAGGGCACGCTTAATGTCACGCAGAAAGGGATGCTGCTGAAAAACCACTTCTTCGAAGTCGTTTTCAATCCCGGCACGGACAAGCGCAGGAAGAGGATTCCCGGCCAGGCTTTCAGCGGTCGATCCCTGCGGATCACGAACCCCAAAAGCACCGGAGGCGCCGATCTCGCTTGTCCCCACCGGAGTAAAGGCAGACGCGTAGATACGGCTCAATTTACAAAGTCTATCCTGCGCGGCAGCCGGGGTCAATGCGGCAACGCGCTGATCCCAGGCTTTGAATGCCAGAGGCGTGGACGATCCAACCCCCGGCGCCACTACTACACAGGGCATTACCGGCAGGTCAGGATACGGCAGAACCAGCTGCCCACGGTCGTGCCCATACACCGTCCCGCCCAGCAGAAACAGCGGCACGTCCGAGCCGATGCGCTCGGCCAGCACCAGCCGTGCAGGTGGATCGAGCGATACACCAAGCTGCCGTTCCAACCCCAGCAGCGCGGCAGCGGCATTGGCCGAGCCCGCGCCCAGACCGCCCTGCACCGGCAGGTTCTTCCGCAGATGCACATGCACATGTGCCGTAAGGTTCATTTCCAGCAGCGCGGCCGCGACCATGCGGTACACCGTGTTGCGCGCATCGGTGGGCAGTCGCGGATCACTCGAGGTCAGCCGAATGGTCGTCTTTTCGGCAAGCTGTGCTTCGACGGAGAGGTCATCGTGCAGCGCAATCGTCTGGTACAGCGTATGCAGATGATGGAACCCGTCAGCCCGAGGCGGACCGATGCGCAACCCCAGGTTGATCTTGGCAAAGGAGCGGACTGTGGTCGGATGCGGTGGCATGTCGCAGATAGAGTGTAGCTGGCAGCCGTCAGGACAGTCGGCTAATCGCCAGCTATGGAATCGCCGGTACCCAGCGTCTGCAGGCTGCATCCTACGGCGAAGGAGATTCACACATGAAAGCCCTTCCCTGGATCATTGCGGGCGTCGCATTTGGCGCGGCCGCTTACTACCTTGCCAACGCACCCCAACCGCAGTACGCCGACCGCGACGTGGAAGACGCTGCCAACGAAAGCAGCCTGTGGGGCGGCAAGCAGCGCGTCAAAGGCACCGGCGGCAGCCTGCTGGGCAAGGCCAAAGAAGGCTTTGGCCGCGCAACCGGCGACGAAGATCTGCAGGCTGAAGGCGTTGGCGACCAGGTGGTGGGCAGCGTGAAGGACGCGGCGGGCAAAGTGGCCGGAGCCGTGGGCGATACGCTGCACGACCTGAACCGGACGTAGATTTCAGGCAGATTGCGACAAGCGGTGATTGGCTCCATCATGCGTTGTGCTGATGGCTGAAGCTGGTCCTGCATTTGCCTGCACTGCGGTGAATGCAGAACGCGAAGGTCGGAAAGGTCTCACGCGAAGGCCGCAAAGCTTGGGCGAAGCCGGTGTGGCCGCATGCCTAAAGGGCACGCCACACATCGCGCCCTTCGCGTGAAACCGTAGCGTCCTTCGCGTTCTGCTTTTTGCCCCGCGCCTCGGCATGCGGCCCACGCGATCCGCTCACCGTAGACCAGCGCACGCTAGTGAGCGGGAACCATGACCGCGTTCTCATCCACTTTAGGGATGCCGAAGTGGCCGCTCAGGTGCAGCAAGTCTAGCGGACGCAGGATGCAGTCCACCGTGATGACGCTCATGTTGCGGTCACCGCGTGTCAGCACCGTGACGTTGCTGATATTGGTGCCTTCGAAGTGCAGCCAGAGGTCTGTCATGTTTGCGCTACCGTGGGCGTTGGCGTTGACCAGGTGCTTCCATCCCGCACCTCGCAGTTGACCGTCGATTGCGGCCAGGGCACCCGGGTCATACCGCGCAAAATCGTGCGCATGGTAGTTGCGTACGGTGACGCTGTTCAGCCCGGCCAGCACTCGCCTGGTCTCTGGATCACTACCCGCGAAAAAGCCGTCAGCCGCCTGCAGCATGCTGCGGTCGAATGTGAAAGCCGATTGGGAGTACGCACTGGCCATGACCGCGTCAAATCCTAGCGAATTGCCTGCCTGCGGCGCGGCATAGGGAGAAGGAGGCGGTGGAGGCGCGCTGTTGCGGGCGGCTGGATCACCCAACATCTGGCCGGAAGCAGCCGCGGTCAACAGCAACCCCGCGCAGGCAGTTGCCGTGAGCCGTACCCCAGCAGCCAAGAAAGACGCGACACGCTTTACGCCGGCGATCCTCATATCTTTATTGGACACAGTTTTCCCGCCGGAGTAGCACAGCGTGCAAGGTATTTTCATGGCGTTCCACTCTGACATCATTCCCGGTGCACGCTGGCCGCGCTCCCTCCAAAACGCTCATGCAGGTGCGCTATGATGATGCGCATGAAGCTGTTGCGCACACGCCGCGCCCTTGTCGAAGGCCTGGAAGACAGGCTGCAGAAGAGTCTCGCAAGAATTACACCGTCCGATTCAGGCAGTGAAGCCGTCGATCACGGCCATCTTCACAGCATCGTGGTCACAGCCGCGTGGGTCCTGGGCGGCCTGGGCGTGGTCACGCTGGGCCTGATTGCCGGGCGCGAACTGCGCGGACGCTACAAGTTCAAGCGGCGCACGCCGTACGACTACTACGCGCACTCCGGCGACCGTTCGCCCGACCTGGACTACAGCGTCGGCATTTAGCTAGCCGCACACTCTCCGCTGCTCCGCGGCGGCAGTACGGTTCTCGACACCGCACAACCTGAAGGATCCCTATGAGCGCCCAGACCGTCGCTTTCCTTTTTCCTGGACAGGGCTCCCAGTCCGTGGGCATGGGCCGCGATCTTTCAGAGAACTTTCCGGCGGCAAAAGCCGTTTTCGACGAGGCCGACGAAGCATTGGGCTACGGCCTTTCGAAGCTCTGTTTTGAGGGTCCTGAGGACCAACTGAAGCTGACGGAGTACACCCAGCCTGCCATCCTGACGGCTTCAGTCGCCGCCGCCCGCGTTTTGGCGGAAGAACATACGGCCCTCGTAGATGCTCTGCGCCTGCTGTCCGAAAACCGTTTGCGCGTTGACGGGCGGCGCGTGGCT
>CAXUEW010000277.1:0-1009 GCA_964250115.1 uncultured Terriglobus sp. | reverse complement strand
CGGTGTGACGCCAACACTGGCCGCCGGTCATTCCCTTGGTGAGTACAGTGCCCACGTCATTGCGGGCACCCTGTCGTTCACCGACGCGGTGCGCACCGTGCGCTCCCGCGGCCAGTTCATGCAGCAAGCTGTGCCGGAAGGCCGCGGGGCCATGGCGGCCATTCTGGGCCTGGATGCCGCCCGGATCACCGACCTGTGCCAGCAGGCCTCGGACGAGCGCAACTGCATCGTGGCACCCGCCAATATGAACGCGCCGGAGCAGACCGTCATCTCCGGTGACGCCGCCGCCGTTGCCCGCGCCAGCGAGCTGTGCAAAGAGGCTGGTGCAAAGCGCGTTGTGCCGCTGCCGGTCTCGGCTCCGTTCCACTGCAAGCTGATGGAGCCTGCGGCAGAGCAACTCGCCAGCGAACTGGAGCGCGTTGTCTTCAACGACCCGGTGATCCCGGTCGCCAGCAATGTGGATGCGCGGCTTGTCAGCCGCCGTTCGGAGGCGCGCGATTGCCTCATCCGCCAGGTGACCGGCGCGGTGCGATGGACGGAATGCATCGACCTCTTACGCGCGTCCGGCGCCACCTTGTTCCTTGAGGTTGGACCGGGGCGTGTTCTGAGCGGTCTGCTGCGGCAGATCGACCGTGGTCTCGTGTCAGCGAACGTGGAAGACAGTGCGAGCCTGCAAAGAACGCTGGCCTTGCTGAACCCAACAACGCCGTCATCCTGAAGCTAGGCATCATCCTGTCGTCATCCTGAGCGAAGCGCGAAGCGCAAAGACGTGTGCGATAACAAAGCTATGCAGCCGCTGCTCGCAATTGAAGACCTCTCCATTCGTTTCCCAGGTGCGGAGCGACCCGCCGTGGACGGCATCAGCTTTCACATCAACGAAGGCGAGGTGCTGGGGCTAGTGGGCGAATCGGGCTCCGGCAAATCGCTCACTTCGCTCGCCATTCTGCGGTTGGTCGATCCGGGTGCGCGCCTTTCCGGCACCATCGGTTTCGACGGGCAGGACCTGCTG
>CAXUEW010000276.1:0-4659 GCA_964250115.1 uncultured Terriglobus sp. | reverse complement strand
CCTTCGTCCTCATGCCCTGATCACATGTACCTCTTGCTGACGCCTTGCGACGACATCACGCTGGAGCGGTGCATGCAGTTGTGCTGGATAAGCGTGGGGAGGCTTCTCACGCCGCTACCATGAGGCAGGCCGCCTGAAGGATGTATGGCAGACAAGTTATGCCGACCACAGCTGTCGTAGCCGTGACGACTTCCTCCAGCATAAGCGCTACATCGAGGAGAATCCGGTGCGGGCCGGGCTGTGTTCCGCGCCAGAGAACTATCTTTGGTCGTCAGCCAGCCATGTGCTGCGTAAGCGGCACCCCTCAGCGGCTAAAGCCGTCTGCAGGGCCAGGTGAATGGCAGGGCTGAAGCCCTGCCCCTCCGAAAATGCTAAGAGAAGGTAGAGCAGAGAAGACAGCACATGGGCCTGGACACAGTCGAGATTGTGCTTCGAACCGAAGAGGTCTTCGGCATCAGCCTGCCGGATGAGGAATGCGGGAAGATTTTCACGGTCAGCGATCTGTACCGCGGTGTAGTTCGGAAACTCGATCTGCCCTACGTTCCAGGTTCTGAGATCGAGATAGGCAAAGTCGGCGTGGCACGTTGCAGGCCTGCCTTCCGCCGCTTCCTCCACAAGACGGTTGAGTTCCCGATTGAGCCAGACCTGGCAACAACACCCTGGACCGCTCCGGATGTCTGGCGAACCCTGCAGGCGATCATCATGGATCAACTCCAACTAGAGGCAAGCGAAGTGCGGGAACAAGCCGCCTTCCAGCATGACCTCGGCTGCCAGTGAGCGCCCGAATCCCAAAAGATTAGGCAGAAAGCTTTCGGAGGGGCAGGGCTTCAGCCCTGCCATCACACTGCTGCTGGAGGAGCGGCTTTAGCCGCTGAGGGATTGCCTCTCCTTTAGCACGCGGCTCGCGGAGGACCAAGGATAGTCCTCTGCTGCAACGCATAATCCGGCACTCACCGGATTCTGCTCGATGTAAGTCTTGTGGTGCAGGTAGTCTTCGCGGTCGCGGCACCGGTGATCGGCATAGCCGGTTTGCCACACATCCTTCAAGCCACCTGCCTGGTGGTAGCGATGGGAGAAGCCGCCCTTGATCAGCTGCATGGATCGCTCCAGCGTGATGTCGCCCGGTGTCAGAAGCAGGTGGATGTGGTCCGGCATGATGGCGAAGGCGTGCAGCTTGTAGTGCTCGCGGTAATGCTGCAATGTTTCAAACAGCAGTGCGGCATTCCGCTCCACCTGAAAGAGGGTCCGCTTGCTCGCACAGTTGGCCGTGAGGAAGTAGGTGCCGAAGTTGTGGACTCGCTTGGTTGGCAGCATTCCCGCAGCGGCTGAAGCCGCTCCTCAGGCAGCAGTGTAATGGCAGGGCTGAAGCCCTGCCCCTCCGAAAGCACCCTTACATTTTATTTGGAGCTTCCGCCGTGAGGTGCAGAGGCTGTGAACAACATCTCGCTTAGCGGCTGAAGCCGACCTTTTGAGCAGAAGTGTAAGGACAAGGCTTTAGCTCCTGCCCTCCGAAATCGCCTTCCTCTCGCGTCTTCTTGGAGGCTGTTCCTCGGAGGTGACACAGACGCGTAAACAGCACGCTCTAAGGGCATTCCGAGTGCGTTTTGTTGCCCAACATCTTGTGCAAACGCACGCACGGGAGGCATCCGCAGGGTGCAAATACCGGTGCAGAAAAGCACAATTTCGCGATCAAAACGGCAGCTTAATCGATCGGTTCGGAGTCGGCGAAGGTGCGGTTTGCGGCCAGGAGCGATTCGGCGTCGAGCGAGTCGACGTTGCGCAGGGTAGGGAAGAAGACGCTCCACAGGCCGGTGATCATCAGCGACCCGATGCCGCCGTAAATGACCGCGCGAACCGTGCCGAACCAGTGGGCGGTCAGGCCCGATTCGAACTCGCCAAACTCGTTCGACGCGCCCAGAAACAGCCAGTTGATGGCCGAGACCCGGCCACGCATCTCCGGCGGTGTGCCCAGTTGCAGGATCGTTTGCCGAATGATGACGGAGACGTTATCGCTGGCCCCAATCACAAAGAGGGCTAACAGGCTGAGAGGCAATGACTTAGATAGGCCGAAAGTAATCGTCGCCACGCTGAAGATGCCAACCGCAACCAGCATGATTTTGCCGGCATGGTGCTGAATGGGCTTGCGCGCCATGATCAAGGACATGGTCAGTGCTCCCATGGCAGGAGCCGCGCGCAGGATGCCCAGGCCTCGCGGACCGGCATGCAGAATGTCCTGCGCGAAGATCGGCATCAGCGAGATGGCTCCACCCAGCAGAACGGCGAACATATCCAATGAAATGGAGCCGAGCAGCAACTTGGCCCGGCTGACATAACGTCCGCCGGCAAGCATGGTGGCCAGGCTGAATCCCTTGCCCTTGTACCGTGCTTCTTCACGCGGCCGAAGTGTGCTGACCAGAACTACGAACGTAATCATGGTGATGAGCGTGACCGTGTAAACCAGTGGCGCGCCGGACCATCGTGCCCATCCGTCTGGCAGGCTGATCGCGAATAGCACGCCGCCAAGCGCGGGCCCATGATGTTGGCCGTCTGGAAGATGGCGGAACCCCACGTCATGGCGTTGACGAACGCGCCTTCCGGCACCAGTTGCGGCTGGATGGCGGAGCTGGCCGGGCCGGAAAATGCGCGTCCGCTGCCAATACAGAACAGGATCGCGTACACCCAGAAGACGTGCCGCGTGCCGTGGATGGCCAGGTACAGCAGCAGAGCCGTGCACACGGCCTGCACCACGTAGCAGGTGACGATGATGTTCTTGCGGTCGTAGCGGTCAGCGGCGTGGCCTGCCGGCAGCACGAAAAAGATGCCCGGCAGAAACAGCGCAAGGCCCGTATAGCCAAGGTAAAGGGCGGAGTGGGTGATCTGGTAAATCTGCCAGGCGACAGCAAGCGACTGAGCCTCAGCCCCCAGGATGACGCAGAGCCGTGCAGCCTGGTAGCGGCGAAAGTTCCGCGAGGAGAAGGCCGCGCCCCTTGTACCTTCAGAGTCAAGCGGACGTTTTCGGCCCGGTGTGTCGCTGGCCTGCTGGGGCTTCGCCATCTGTCTTTCTATGGTGACACACGTCCAAACTGGCTGTAGGCGGCTTCGAGGTCACTCGCCGAGATAGGTGTCGTACTGAGACTCGAGTACGCCCGTGTACCTGGCCAGTTGCAGCTTGGCCGTATTGAACTGGTACAACGCTGAGACCAACTGGGCCTGCGCTCCAGCCAGGGTAGCCTGCGCACGCACGACCGGCAGGTTATCTTCAATGCCCGCACGGAAGCGTTGCCGTGTTTCGTCCAGAGCTTCCGCGGAAAGGTTCACGTTGCTGGTGGCATCGCGCACCAGTTCGTTCGTGGTAGTGACGTCCAGCATGGCTGACCGCAGTTGCTGCTCGATGTCGGAACGCAGGCTGCCGAGCTGCGACCGAAGCGATGCCAGTTGCGCATCGGCCACTTCACGGTCACCACGAATCTGCGCTTCCTGAAAAATGGGGAAATCAAGGCCGCCCTGCGCTGTGAAGACTCCGTGGTATAGGCCGCGCGTCTGGCCGAGCACGCCATAGTAGCCGCCTACTTTGACTACAGGAAAGCGCTCATAAGCTACGGCGCGGCGTTGCAACTCGGCTGAGCGGAGCTGGGCCTGTAGCGACAAGAGGTCTTTGCGGCGTTTGTAGGCTACCTGCTTGGCTGTCTCCAGCGGCAGTGTTTCCAGCTCGTGGTATGGAACGGCATCCACCAACTGCAGCGGCTGGTCCGCGGCCAGGCCCATCAGGCGGTTCAGTTGGATTTTGTCTTTTTCGAACTGGCCGGTATTGGCGATCAACTGCTGTTCGCGATTTTGCCGTTCCACACGCGCACGGATCAGGTCGAGATTGGTGCCGACGCCTGCTTCCTTCTTGGCCTGCGACTGTCGTTCCAGCTCGCGGTCGCTGGCTAATTGCGACTCGGCATTGGCGATCGAGGCGGTGTCGGCCAGAACACGAAGGTACTGGCTCGCGATGTTCTGCACGACCTGCCCACGGTCGCCCAGGGTGTTCCACTTGGCGACTTCCGCCGTCACCTTGGAGGCACGGTACACCTCGAAAGCGGGCAGGTTGAACAGCTGCTGGTTCAGGTTCAACTGAGCGCTGGTCGTGTCGACCTTGACAATGGTGTTCAGGACGACGCCGGGCGGCAGCAGTGGGCCGATGGTCGCCGGGTTGAAGCCCATGGCCGCAAGATTGATCTGCTTTGTGTTGGTCTGCGCCGAGGCTGACAAAGAAGGGATGAGCGCGTTCAGCGCCGTAAGCTGCAGGCCGCGAATTTGGCGTTCGTTCTGCGCATCAACTGCGATGGTCAGGCTGAACTGCAGGCCCAGGTGGACAGCGTCGTCGAGTGTCAGTTGCAGAGGTCGCGCAGTGGACATGGGCGTGTACACGCCGTGGCCGAGATCGCGCGGCTTGACGGTGCTGAGCATGCCGGTGACGGCTGGAGAAGCGGCCTGAGGAGCAGGTGCTTCCGGCAGGTTGAGAGCGTCTGCAACAGCCGGCTGCTTGTGCGCTGCGGGCGCGGTGGTGATCGCTGGAATCGCTGCCTGCTGAGAGGGAGGCGTCTGCTGAGCGTGCGCAAGAACCGGCACGAGCGACGGCAAAACGAGCAGCGCCGCAGCCAGCCGCGTCCAGGT
>CAXUEW010000275.1:2301-4667 GCA_964250115.1 uncultured Terriglobus sp. | reverse complement strand
GGCGTTCATCAAGGATTGGGAGCTGCCGATGACAGCAGGCCAGGCGAAGCAGAGTTCCCCGTCGCCGTCGGCACCACTGCCGCAGCCGATGCCTGCACCCGCGGCCGCCATGAACACATCCAGCACCGCAGCCATGCCAAATGCCACCACCAAGGCCGATCCAAAGGCACCGGCACTGACAATCGCCGCGGCCGCTCCGGGTGCAAAAGTAGCAGCAGCAATCAAGGGAACGCCCACGGCCACCGAGGCAGAAGGCAGCGCAACCGTTCCAACGAAAGCCGCACCGGCAGCCGCGGTGGCTGACGTCGCAGGCGGCGAAAAGCTGTACCAGGCCAATTGCAGCCCATGCCACCAGGCCAACCGGCAGGGTATGCCGCCGGTCATTCCATCGCTGGTCGGTATCGTAGGCCGCGTAGGTGCCGCACACATTCACAGCGTGACCACAACCGGTATTAACACCGGCAAGGTAAACATGCCGTCGTTCACCGGCAAGCTGACATCGCAGGACGTTGACAAGGTGATCGCTTACCTTGCCGCAAGTAAGTAAGCAGCACAGAACAAAACATTTACCGAGTCCCAGAAGGAAGTAGAGAAGGCCCGCAAACGTCATGGCACACGGACACGAACAATTCGCACCCGAAGGCGCTGGAGATCCAGGCAATGCAGGCCACGTCCTGCATGCCGACCACGGCCCGCGCGTCCTGCCCGCAGACCTGAGCGCGCCCTCCGTCCTTGCACTCTGGAAAACGCGTGCCCTCATCACGGCTGCGGCCGGGCTGATTCTCTCGCTGATCGTCGGCCTCCTGGGCGGCTTCGACCACATCCTCCGCGGCTACCTGCTGGCATTCATGTTGTGCTTCGGCTTTGCCGGCGGCGGACTCTGCATGCTGATGCTGCAGTACATCACCGGCGGTAAGTGGGGCCTGATCATGCGGCGCCCCATGGAGGCCATGACCAACACCACCTGGCTGCTGGTCGTTCTGTTCGTTCCGCTGCTTGTCTTCGGCAAGCGCCTCTGGCTGTGGGCCGCTTACCCAACCCACGAAGCGGTGGAGAACGCACTGCACAACGGCCTGCTCGACGAGTCGCAGGCACATGCCCTGGACTGGAAGCGCATCATGCTCAACCCGTTGAGCGTGGCGCTTGAGATCGCCGTTGTGTTTGGGTTCATGCTGCTGTGGGGTTACTTCCTGAATCGCTGGTCGCTCGAGCGCGATGCGGATCCGGCACGCGGCACCCAGGCATCGTTCGAGTTCTGGCGCATCCGGTCTGAGAATCTTTCTGGCATCGGCATTCTGATCTACGCCGTCCTGCTTACCGTCGTGGCGATCGACCTGATGATGACGCTCGACATTACCTGGTACTCCACCATGTATGGCCTGATCTTCCTGGTGGGCCAGGGATACGGCGTGCTGGCGCTGGGCGTGCACACCATCATTCGCCTGTCACGCTTCGAGCCGCTGGGCACTGCGCTCCGCAAAACGGAGCAGTACGATCTGGGCAAGTTCATGCTGGGCTTCGTGATGCTTAACATTTATCTAAGTTTTGCGCAGTTCCTCATCATCTGGTCGGCCAACTCGCCGGAAGAGATTCCCTGGTACCTCAACCGCATTCGCGGCGGCTGGTGGGTCATCTGCTCGCTCGACTTTATCTTCCATTGGGTGGTGCCGTTCTGCCTCCTGCTGAGCCGGTCGTTCAAATATGACAACCGCAAAATGCTGGCGCTGACCTCGTGGATGATCTTTGCGCGCTGCTTCGATCTGTTCTGGCTCATCGAGCCGAACTTTCCGGGCGCTGCCGCCAACCTGCACATGAGCCTCGGCATTCTCGCCTACATCACCGTGCCCCTGTGTGTCGTGGGCGGGTGGATTTGGATGTATCTGACGAACCTGTCGTCACGCCCTCTCATCGTCCTCAACGATCCGCACACGGCGGAAGTCCTGGAGCCGGAACATGCCCACTGAGTTCAACGATCGCGATCACGTTCTGAGCGAGAAGCCGCCCTCTACCGGCGCGGACGAGCATGGCATATCGAAGCCGACGCCGCATCCCTCCGCCAAGTTCGACGCGGAGCACCCCGGTTACGAAGTTACTGACGTCAATGCCAAGGGCGTTGTGGTCTTCATCGGTGGCCTGGTGGGTTTCCTGCTGGTTTTCTTCGTTCTGTGCTATGCCATGGGCAAGGCCATCAACTTCGGTTTGCTGAAGCAGGATCAGGACCAGGCCTCGCACAACCCGCTGTCGGCCGTCAGTCCGCAGGCCTTGCAGAAGCGCGGTGAGAGCCTCGCAAACAATCCGGTGCAGGAGCAGAAGGTCGCGGCGGAGATTGCGCAGAGCTTTCCGACACCCCGCCTCCCAACTGACGA
>CAXUEW010000275.1:1948-2291 GCA_964250115.1 uncultured Terriglobus sp. | reverse complement strand
GACGATGACAACCAGGAAACGGCGGACATGCACGCCCGTGAAGACCTCCTGCTGGAGCACTACACCGCGGCCGATCCAGGCGAAGGTCCGGAAGGCACAATCCGTATTCCCATCGAGCGCGCCATGCAGCTGGTAGTGCAGCGCGGCCTGCCCAAGGCGGCGACGCAGGTCACGTCGGTACAGACCAATCTCACCGGTGACAAGCAATTTGCCGCCACCGCGCCACTTACCACCGGCTTCGCAAGAACGGCCTACGAACTCGACCAGATGGAAAGCCGTGAGCAGAGATTGAGTGCCGGCGAGAGTCCAACTACTGCGCAGGCAGGCAAGGGTCAGACTGTAG
>CAXUEW010000275.1:0-1938 GCA_964250115.1 uncultured Terriglobus sp. | reverse complement strand
TCACAAGTAGTCAGGAGATTGTCATGCAGCAGCAGGAAACAATCCGAAAGGTGCGACACACAGCCAGGCTTGGCCTATTGCTGTCGGCGCTCGCGTACGGCTTGCTTCCGGGCATGACCAACTTTGCGGGGGCTCAGGTCTCAAGCTATGGCGACAAGCAAACCGGCGAGTCCTATGGCAACGAACTGCCCGCGGTGTTGAAGGGCGCATCGATCGACCAGCACCTGAATACCACGCTGCCGAACGTGCCGTTCGTGGATGAGACCGGGAAGCCTGTTCATGTGGGCGATTACTTCGGCCACGAAAAACCGGCGGTGCTGGCGCTGGTGTACTTTCAGTGCCCCATGCTGTGTTCGGAAGAGTTGGACGGCCTGACCCAGGCACTCGCCATGGTGCATCTGGACCCGGCGAAAGACTTCAACGTGCTGGTCGTCAGCATCGATCCCACGGATACGCCCGCCACGGCCGCGCAGAAGAAGGCGCTTTACACCAAGCGTTACGCCCGGCCGGGCACTGAGTCTGGCTGGCACTTCCTGACCGGCCAACAGCCTTCAATCGACGCCATCACCAAGGCTGTCGGCTTCGGGTACGTGAAGGTGCCCTCAGCCGACGGCAAAACAATGCAGTTTGCCCATGCCAGCGCCATCCAGATTGTCACGCCGGAGGCAAAGGTTGCGCAGTACTACCTGGGCGTCGAGTACTCCCCGAAAGACCTGCTGCTCGGCCTCGTCGAGGCTTCGGGCAACAAGATCGGATCGCCGGTAGCAAACATTCTGACCTACTGCTACCACTACGATCCGCACCGCAACAAGCACAGCCTGATCGTGGCCCGCGTAGTGCAGTTTGGCGGCATGATCACCGTAGCCGGACTTGGCGGCTTCATGTTTCTGATGTTTCGGCGCGACCTCAAGCTGGGCCGTGACCACGCATTGACCCGCAGAGACGACCGGTAGGGTACCGGCGTACCTGGCACGCATCGCCGCCGGAAGTAAAGCGCGGCAACGAGAGAACGGATAGGAAGAGTAAAGGCAGACGATGGGAATCAGTCCGGTACTTTGGCAGTTTCTAACCAAGTGGCTCACCACTTCGGCCATCTGGCCGCAGCAGGCGTCCACCATCGCGCCCTGGGCAGATGCACTCTACATCTTTCTCTGGCTGATGACCCTGTTTGGCGTCATCCTGGTGGGCGTGCTTGTATTTGCCTTCGCGGTTCGTTACCGTAAAGAACGTCACCCGGTTGCCGTGCAAATTGAAGGCTCCACCCTGCTGGAAGCCACCTGGACGATCATTCCGCTGGGTATCTTCCTGTTCGTGTTTGTGTGGGGCGCGTGGCTATATTTCCGCATCTACAACCCACCCGCTGACGCCATGCAGGTCTACATCGTAGGCAAGCAGTGGATGTGGAAGGCCGAGCATCCCGGCGGTCAGCACGAGATCAACGCGTTGCACGTGCCAACCGGTCGCCCCGTGCAATTGACCATGATCTCGCAGGACGTTTTTCACTCCTACTCGATCCCCGCCTTTCGCGTAAAACGGGAAGTCATCCCCGGCCGCTATAGCACGGTATGGTTCAATGCCACCCAGGCGGGGACCTACCACCTGTTCTGCACGCAGTACTGCGGTACCCTTCACTCCGGCATGATTGGCGAGATTGTCGCCATGGCTCCTGAGGATTACGAGAAGTGGACGCAGCAGTCGACCAGCGGTATGAGCCTGGCGCAGAACGGTGAGCGGCTATTCGCTTCCATGGGGTGCAATAGTTGCCACTCCGGTAACGCTGTGGCAGCGGGTCCTAATCTGGCCGGCATCTACGGGTCTAAGATCAAGATGGACGATGGTTCTGAGCAGGTGGCCACCGACGGCTGGCTGCGCGACACCATCCTCAACCCTTCACAGCACGTGCCCCTTGGTTACAAGCCGATCATGCCCACCTACCAG
>CAXUEW010000274.1:0-4718 GCA_964250115.1 uncultured Terriglobus sp. | reverse complement strand
TCGGACGCGCGGAAGGTCTGCTGGGTTATCTTCTCCAGCACTGGTTGCAGCTTGGCGTCGTCACGTGTGTACTTCTGCAGCATCTGCGCGTAGGAGGAGATCACGGCCAGAGGCGTATTCACTTCGTGCGCGACACCCGCCGCAAGGAGGCCGATGGATGAGAGCTTTTCGGCCTGAGTCAACTGACCTTCAAGCCGCACGCGTTCCGTGATGTCTTCAATCATCACGATGGAGCCGACAGACACGAAGTCGCGGGTCAGCAGGGGAGCGATGGCCAGGTTGGCCACACGGCTTTCGCCCGTCGTGTTGCCGTTTGGCGCGCGGAGCTCGAGTTTTACCTTGGACAGGTGGTGAGTTCCCGGCTGATCGTGCGCGGCCAGAAAGGGCTGCAGGAACGAAGCGGGGAAGATGTCGGCGACGGGTCGACCGATGGCCTCGGAGCGTGGCAGCGCGTACATGACTTCCATCTCTGCATTCCAGCTTTCGACGCGGTCGTTCAGGTCCAGAGTGAAGATGCCCATCTTGATGGACTCGACGATGTTTTCGTTGAACTCCTTCAGGCGCTCGAATTCGCCGATCTGCTTCTCCAGGCGCGAGAAAAGCTGCGCATTCTGAATGGCGATGCCGATGTAGCCGGCAAGGGAGCTGAGCAGTTCCATGTCCTCGGATGAAAGAAAGTCGCCTTCCTGCGTGCGGCCCAGGCCGATGACCGCAATGGTGCGCGAACCGTCGCCCTGCCGGCCGGAGACTCGGCAAGGCAGGTAGTAGTTCAGGTCAAGCGTTGCAGCGACGCGCTGCTCCGCCGGTTCCAGGTGGGGCAGCAGTGAGGGGTTCTCAAAGAAGATGTGGTCCTGCGACAGCAAGCCAAAGTTCAGGAAAGAGTTGCGCGACATCTGCGCGGGCAGCTCCACCAACAGGCTGTCCGGCAGACCGTGCGACGCTTCAAGTGAAAAAATGCGACCGGTACCCTCGTCGCCGGCAACAAAGACGGCCACACGCGAAACCAGCAGGGTCTGCGATAGCCGCTCGACAACGGAGCGGGACAGCGTCTGCAGATCGGTTTGCGAGGAAAGTCCGCGGCTGAACTCGATCAACGTCTCCCGGTAGTCATAGCGCTTTCGATCGAAAATTCGGTCAACCCGGGCCTGGATGGCGGCTTTGACCGGCTCGAAGATCATGGCTGTCGCAACAATGCCTGCCAGCAAGCCCCAGATGCGCAGGCTGGGCAGGCGGGTGTGAACAACCTCCGCCGAGATACCCACAACAGCGAAATACACCGCGATCAGGGATGCGGTAGCCAACGTGTAAGTAACGCCACGTTTGAAGATCAGATCCGTATCCATCAGCCGGTACCGGACAATGGCCCAGGCAAAGGTCAAGGGCAAAAAGATGAGAGTGAATCCAGCAGCGCGCGTCAGGGTTACCGGGATGTCCGCGTCCAGCAGGTATGGGATTGCATACAGGGCGGTGAACGGCACCACGGAAAGCATTGCTCCCCGGCTAAGCCACTTTAGTTGCTGGCGTTCCAAGGGTTTGTCTGCGGCCCGGTACCGCAGCCAGAAGACAACCGCGGCGATCACATAGTAAAGAGCGAGATAGCCGACGCCGATCTGGTCGAGGCGGTGTTTCAGTCGCTCCGTTGCAGACCAGGTCGTGATGGCTGCGATTTGCAGGCCGAGCGTAGCAACGCCGGGAAGGTACAGCAGCACGGCCGCGATGCGACGTCGGAGGGAGGACACGCCCTCTCCAAAGCTGACGGCAAAGTGCAGGAACAACGCCGGCTGCAGCGCACCGGCAATCAGCGCGCCCCAGTAGCAAATCCAGTCCAGCGTGTCGAAGACGCCGGTGTACCGGAAGCTGTACAGCACGCCGGAAACCAGGCAGAAGACGTAAAAATGAGTGGCCTTGGGTGCAGTCCAGCGACGGAGCAGAACGTACATGCCGATGGCAAGGTAGGCCAGCGCGATGAGACGCAGGCCCTGGTTGCGGCCGCGGTCGGTCGGCTCAAGGATGACCGGTACCTCCAGCGGTGCCCGCCCACGCATCAGCGAGTAGGTGACATGTCCCCACGTGCCTGTCCGCTGCATCTCCCTCTGCAGGGCTGCGACCGTCAGAGTTTTTCTGCGGTTCGCGGCCAGGATAAGGTCTCCGGTGCGAACTCCGGCGCGGTGTGCGGGCGATGCCAGAGGCACGCGTTCGGCAACCAGGCCGTTAGGTGCAGGGCTGCCGGGCGTTGAGGAACTCTCAATCCACCAGATGCCATCCGTGGGTGCCTCGTAGGAGTTTTCCTGCAGAAAGTTGCCGACGCCCAGCGCGCAGGCCAGCAACGTCACCAGGGCAAGGGCGATCGCAGTTGCGCGGGTTTGAAGCGCCTTGCCCATCGGCTTTGGTGCCTTCTCCAGTGCGGCGTGTATGGTCGTGTTTGCCGCGAATAACGGTTATGTTTGCACGTTGACGGCCATTCGCAGAAAGGGTGTCCAACGTGAAATCAGGCTTTGTACCTGACATCATACCGGTCATCCTACGGGCGCAGCCACAGCCATACCGATGTGCGGACATGCATCTTCCGTTTCTCATAGGAAAACAGTTGAAGCGCAGGTGCCGTGTAAGATGCCGCAGCGCTTGACCCCACGGCCCATCTGCGATGAACTGGTGAGATACATGACACGCTTTCAGCAGAACGCGCAGGCCCAGAGAGTACTCCACCGTGACAGTGAATACTCACTGCCTGTATACGCCCGCTTTCCCGTAGTGATGGATCGCGGCGAAGGCGTTTACGTTTACGACACGTCCGGCAACCGCTATCTGGACATGATGGCCGGCCTGGGTGTGAACGCGCTGGGCCACGCGCATCCTCGCATGGTGGCTGCGACGTGTGACCAGGCCGCGAAGATGGTGCACCTGTCGCCGCAGTACTGCACGCCCTATGCTGGCGAGTTGGGTGAACGCCTGTGCGACCTGTCCGGCATGGCCGGGGTCTTTTACTCCACGGGCGGTGCTGAGGCAGTTGAGGGTGCGCTGAAGCTGGCGCGTGCCCATGCCCGGCAGAACTATTCCCCCGCAAAGTTCCGCGTGGTTTCGCTGCTGGGCAGTTATCACGGTCGCACTTACGGCTCCATGTCGGTGACGGGTCAGGCAAAGTATCGGGAGGAATTTGAGCCCGGCATCCCTGGTGCGGATTTCGTGCCTCGCGAGGATCTCGATGCGTTGCGCGCGGCAGTGACCGGCGACACCTGCGCCATCCTGCTGGAAACGGTGCTGGGCGAGGGCGGCGTCTACGAGGTGTCCGCTGACTATCTGCGCGAGGCGCGGCGGCTTGCCGACCAGCACCGCGCCGTTCTGATTCTGGATGAGATTCAATGCGGTCTCGGCCGCACGGGCAAGTGGTTCGCCTTTGAACATCATGGTGTTCAGCCTGATGTCCTTGTCATCGGAAAGCCGCTGGGCGGCGGCCTGCCGCTCAGCGCGCTGCTGGTGCAGGCAGACCTGTTTCAGGCACTGGGCCTGGGCAAACACGGCAGCACCCTTGGAGGCAGTCCGCTGGCCTGCCGGTTGGGATTGGAGTTCCTCGATACGGTTCGGGACGAAGATCTTCTGGCACGTGTGACCGACACCGGCAACTACCTTCGAGCGCGTCTGAACGCGTTGGCAGAGGAAAGCAATCTGGCGGTCGAGGCAAGAGGCATCGGACTGATTCAGGCATTGGAGCTTTCGATTCCTGGACGTCCTCTTGCGGAAGCAGCGCTGGAACGTGGCCTGATGCTCAACTTCGTACAGGGAAACATCATGCGATTTTTGCCAGCGTTCTTGTTAGAGCGGAAGCATGTCGATGCGGCCATGCACACCCTGGAGCCGCTGCTGGCAGATGCAACTGCGGCTACTTCCGAAGAGGCGCTTATGGCCGCTGCCCGGTAAACCAGACTACGGCTTTAGCCGCATTGAATTCAGGTTGGCTGCTATCCCGGCGGCTGAAGCCACGATAATGAAGTGGTATGACGGCATGGCTAAAGCCATGCCCCTTCCGCAAGCTTCATGTTTTTCAAACCCTAGACCGTCTGAATGGTGAAGAATCGATCTTGCAGCCACTGCCGCATGGCCAGTTGCATGCGGTCGAGCTTCGGCGCGGGAGAGCCTGGTACGCCTGCGAAGAAATGCTCCGCACCGTCGATCCAGTGCATTGCCTTAGGCGCGGGTGCGTTTGCAAAAATCTGCTCCATCAAGGCGCGCGGCGCAAAGGGATCTTCCGCACCGGTCAGAAACAGCTTTGGCACCGTGCAGCGACTGAGAAACTCGTACTCATAGTTGCGGCCTCCTGCTTCAAGCGGCATACCCAGTCCAACCAGACCTGCAATGCGGGGGTCGCCGCACGCTGCCTGAAAGCCAATATTGGCACCGAAGGAGAAGCCGGCCAGCAGGATAGGCAGTTGAAAACGCTGCTGCAGCCAGTCCAGTGCGGAACGCACATCGTCAATCTCGCCGGGGCCGCCGCTGTGTGCGCCCTCGCTGCGTCCCGCGCCACGAAAGTTGAAGCGCAGCACCGGCACGCCGAAGTGCGAAAACGCCTTCATGGCGTGGTACACCACCTTGGTATGCATGGTGCCGCCCGAAGGCGGATGGGGATGGCAGACGACGGCGGCATAGGTCGCATCGGCTCGCCCCACGTTCAGCAGCGCCTCCAGCCTGCCGGCGCGGCCGTGGAGATCGTCGATCGTCTGGAT
>CAXUEW010000273.1:0-4737 GCA_964250115.1 uncultured Terriglobus sp. | reverse complement strand
CCCGCGTCGCCCGGCAGCATGTCGTAGAGCTTGGCGATCTTTAATTCCGGGTCGCCGATGACGGGAAAGTTCACCTCAGCGCCGCTGACATCCTTGATGTCCTGCGCCCATCGTCCATGGTCGGCCACCTTGTCCACGGACAGGCCCAGCACCTTGACACCGCGCTGCGCGAACTGCTGTTCCAGGCTGGCAACCGCGCCCAGTTCCGTGGTGCAGACCGGCGTGAAATCCTTGGGATGCGAGAACAGCACGACCCAACTGTCGCCAATCCACTCATGGAACTGAATGGGTCCCTGCGTCGTTTCAGCGGAGAAGTCAGGTGCAACGTCATTGATGCGAAGTGACATGAAGAATCCCTTACAAAGCTGAAGTGTGTGATCCTGAACTGTAAAAACCCACCGGGTACGGTGGGCGGGTCATGTTGCGGAAGCTGCGGTGTGTCTGCGGCGCGCTACGACCCTGCCTCTGCGTGGCAACAGCAACGGCAGCAAAGGGTCATTGGGATGCAGTGCGGCGTCATCAACTGCAACAATAAGCCGGGAGGTTTGGTATGTCAACGGGAAGGACGTTCGATTGGGCACAGGTGGATGTGTTTGCGGAGCGGCCGCTTGAAGGCAACATGCTGGCCATCTTCACCGATGCGACCGGTCTAAGCGACGGTGAGATGCAGGCGCTGGCCCGTGAGACCAATCTGTCGGAGACCACCTTCATCTTGCCCAGCACCGCAGAGGAAGAGCGCGAACACGGCGCGCGCGTCCGTATCTTCACAGTGGATGAGGAGCTGCCGTTTGCGGGCCATCCCACACTGGGTACCGCAAGCTGGCTGTGGGGCAATCATCCCACATGGCAGGGTGCGGACGAGATTCGCCTCCGGCTGAACGTGGGCACGGTTCCCGTTCGGTTCCGAAAGCCCGCGCACGGCGAAATCGGCGTCCATGGGCAGATGCGGCAGCGTGATCCGCAGTTTGGCGCAATGCCTGGCCGCGAGGCAGTGGCTGCCGCATGCGGCGTGCGGCAGGAGGATCTGCATCCTGACCTCCCACCGCAGGTGGTCAGTACTGGCTTGCCGTTCTGCGTGGTGCCGCTGGTCTCGCTGGAGGCGCTGCAACGCGTGCAGGTGCAGGGCACGCTGGCTAAACCGCTGCTTGAACGCATCGGGGCAAAGTTCTTCTACGTGATGACACGCACCGGAAACGCAACCTGGCGGGCGCGCATGCCGTTCAAGGGTTCGGACGATCCTGCCACTGGTTCTGCCGCGGGCTGTGCCATCAGCTACCTGGTTCACCGCGGAACCGTCGCACCCGGTGCGCCGCAGGTGATCGAACAGGGCGTGGAGGTGCGGCGTCCCAGCAGGATTTACGTGCAAGCTGGAAATCAGGACGGTAAGGTGACGGATGCGTTCGTTGGTGGGCGCACCATTCCTGTGGCAACGGGACGCTTTACGCTCCGGTAATGCAACGGCTTTCCACATGGATTGCACACCGCAAGTGACAGAGCCTTCAGCCTTTCAGCCGATCGGTGGATCATGTCATTGCCATCATGATGTTGTTTTTGCTTTTGTTTCGCCCTTGCGTGATTCTTCGCGTCTCCTTACTTTGGGGAAGCGTTGAAGGACACTGCATGCGGCAATCAGCCGATAGAGCGGTGTTTGCAAGCTTTTTCTAATCATCTTTGAACCGCTCTCACGCTGCTGCCAACGCTGCAAGCATCGCCCCTTGCTGCGCTCGGAGCCCATACCCATGCCTTCTCACCCCGAAGGCAGAGATACCAGGAGAAACGCCAGAACATGCGTCCGAGAAAGATCATCCTTTGCGTCGACGATAACGAACAAACGCTCTCTGTCCGCAAATTCATGCTGGAAACGCGGGGATATCGCGTCCTTACAGCCACCAGCGGCTACGAGGCGCTTGAGATCGTCGAGGCGCACGCACCCGGCGAACTTTCCTTGCTGCTATGCGATCTGCTGATGCCGCAGATGGACGGCGGGGAACTGGTACGCCGCGCACGCGAGCTGCAGCCCTGCCTGCCGTCGCTGATGGTGTCCGGCACCGTTGGCACCTTTGATCGCGGGAATGGTGCCGATGTCTTTTTGCCAAAGGGTGCGTGTTCGCCGGTCGAACTGCTGGAGCGGGTGCGCGTTCTGGTGGCCCGCAAGCGGGGACCCAAGAAGACGATCCAGCCCGCTGCCCCCGGCACGGCTGCCCACGTGAGTTCTGCTGCCGCGTAGCGGTCATGCTCACGGCATCGTGACGTCTGCTTGAAGCTACGCCTCCACCAGGCCGTATCTCCGCTGCCAGTGCTGCTTCAACTGGGTGCGGACGGTAGCCCGCTCCGCATCCGAAACTTCCTTCGTGCGCAGGTTGGCAAAGTCGGACGCTTCGCTTTTAGCCAGTTCCAGCAGGCGGCGGTCACGGGACAGGTTCGCCACGCGGAAGTCAGGCAAACCCGCCTGGCGCGTCCCAAAAAACTCTCCCGGTCCACGCTGTTGCAGGTCCAGTTCGGCCAGTTCAAAGCCGTTCTGGGTTGCCACCATGGCATCCAGCCGCTGCTCGGCTTCGGGCGATACGCGCCCGCCGGTCATCAGGATGCAGTAGCTCTTTGCGCGCCCTCGGCCTACGCGCCCGCGCAACTGGTGCATCTGGGCCAGGCCAAAGCGCTCCGCATGTTCGATCACCATCAGCGACGCGTTGGGCACGTCCACGCCAACTTCAATCACGGTCGTTGAGATCAGCACGTCCAGATCACCACGCTTGAACTGTTGCATGATGATCTCTTTTTCATCCGCAGGCAAGCGGCCATGCAGCAGCCCCAGGCGCAGGCCATGCAGAGCACCGTGGCGGAGGTCCTCGTACATATCGGTTGCGGCGCGCAGGGCAGGCTTGGTCGCATCGAGGAGATCACCCTGCTCGCCGGCCTTCTTCTTTGCTGCGGACTTCTTTGCGGGAGACTTCCGCTTCGCCGCCGTTTTCGCAGTGACACCGACTGCCGCTGACTCGCTAACCTGCTCGCCCTCCCGCTCTTCGCTGCTGTCGTTCGGAAAGTCGAGCTCCGGCTGGTCGTCCTTTTCGCCCTCGATCACCGGGTAGACCACGTAGGCCTGCCGCCCCGCTGCCACCTGCTTGCGCACAAAACCCCACACGTCGTCGGCGCGTTCATCGCTGGTGCGCTTCGTGACGATGGGCGTGCGGCCCGGCGGCAGTTCGTCGATGACGCTGACCTCGAGATCGCCATAGATGGTCAGCGCCAGCGTGCGCGGAATGGGCGTGGCCGTCATCACCAGCACGTCCGGATCGCCCGCTTCCGGCTTCTTCATCAGGGTGAAGCGCTGCCGCACGCCAAAGCGATGCTGCTCATCCACGATGACCAGGCCCAGGTTGGCAAAGTCCACCTTGGTCTGGATCAGCGCCTGCGTGCCGATGATCAGTTCCGCGTCGCCGCGAGCGATGCGTGCGCGTGCGCGGCGCTTCTCCGCCTCTTCCAGCGAGCCGGTTAGCAAGGTTACCTTGTAGTCGCGCGTGGAGGGCTTCAGCAGCTTCTTCGCGGACAGGTAGTGCTGCGTCGCAAGAATCTCCGTCGGTGCCATCAGCACGGCCTGGTAGCCATTCTCGATGGCGACCAGCGCCGCCTCCAGCGCGACGATGGTCTTGCCGCTGCCCACATCGCCCTGCAGCAGGCGGCGCATGGGCTGCGGCTTGCGCATGTCTTCGACGATCTCGCCAAATACGCGTTTCTGTGCGCCCGTGGGTCGAAAGGGCAGTATCTGCTTAATGGCGGCACGCACGTTTTCATCCGCCACAAAGGCGATGCCCGCACGGTCGCGCATGCGTTTGCGCTTCAACTCCAGGCCGAGTTCCAGGTAGAACAGCTCCTCGAAAATCAGGCGTGCGTGCGCAGGCGTGGTGAAGCCCTGCAGATCGCCCATGCCGGTGCCCGCAGGCGGGAAATGCGCCTCACGCAGCGACTGCAGCCGAGCGGGCAGGCCCAGTCGTTTACGCAGCGACAGCGGCACCGGATCGATCAGCGGCGACCCGGCCTGCAGGTCGTCCAGCAGGCGCCACACCACCTGCCGCATCCATCGCGACCCCAGCTTTGCGCCCCACGGCGTGGTGCCGCCCAGCGACTCGTAC
Organism: uncultured Terriglobus sp.; assembly: GCA_964250115.1. Classification (GTDB taxonomy): domain Bacteria; phylum Acidobacteriota; class Terriglobia; order Terriglobales; family Acidobacteriaceae; genus Terriglobus. Next base: position 610 of record CAXUEW010000273.1, on the reverse strand, counting down.
ACCGGCACAATGCGGCCGATTTCCAGCATAGGTGCGCTGTCGTTTTCGTCGCCCGGTTCCGGCAGAATTTCGAACTGCGGCTGAATCATTTTGAAGTTGCCGCTGGTCGACCGCGACGGCTCCAGCCTGCCGTAGAGCGCCACGGCCTGGCCCGGCTTGAACTTGTCCTGCAGGTAGGTGCCGCGAAACCACATGGCCTTCAGCGTGCCCAGGCCCTGGCCCACGGTCATCTCAAAGATGGGCATGGACTTCGCCCGCAGGATCGTCGTCCCGCGCACCTCGCCAATGACGGACGCCATCTCGCCCGCCTTCAACTCCGCCAACGGCTTCGGGTGCAGGCGGTCTTCGTAGCGAAAGGGCAGGTGGTACAGCAGGTCTTCCGCAGTTTCCACGCCGCGCTTGCGCAGGGCCTCGGCATTGCGCGGACCCACGCCTTTGATCAGATTTACGGGCGTGGAGAGTTCGAGCATCAAGGCGATGCTACCAAGTGGCGCGCGGGTACGACGCTCGGCTTGGGTGCCCCATGTCGCAGAGACGTGGGATTTGGGGAGGTGGGTGGAGCCCTAACCCACGTCTCAGAAGCGAGACGTGGGGCACCCAGCAATGTAGC
>CAXUEW010000272.1:0-4741 GCA_964250115.1 uncultured Terriglobus sp. | reverse complement strand
AGAGGGTGGACTTGCCGGCGAGTTAGCGACGCGGTTTTACGGCAGCGACGACCTGTTCCCCGGCACGGTCGCAAGTGCCCGGCATCCATACCAGAGCGTGAACTATGTGGTGTCGCACGACGGCTTTAGCCTCTACGACACCGTTGCGTATGACAACAAGCACAATGAAGCCAATGGCGAACACAATAACGACGGGCCTTCAGAAAACCTGAGCTGGAACTGCGGCCAGGAAGGGGATATTGGCGCTTCAACCGATGTGTTGCAACTGCGCCGGAGGCAGGCGAAGAACTTCTTTACTTTGCTGATGCTGTCGAACGGTACACCCATGATCCGCATGGGTGATGAGTTTCTGCAGACGCAGAACGGCAACTCCAACCCCTGGAATCAGGACAATGAAACGTCGTGGCTGGATTGGAGCCGTTTGCAGGCCAACCAAGACATCTTCCGCTTTGTCAGCGCACTTGTTCGTTTTCGCAATGCGCATGCGTCTATCTGCCGCTCACGCTTCTGGCGCGAAGATGTTACATGGTATGGGCCAAACGGCGCACCGGATTTCTCTTCAACCTCACGCACACTGGCCTACTTTCTTCGTGGTGCATCGCAGGACGATGACGACGTTTACCTGATGGTCAACATGTATTGGGAAGATGTAGTGTTTACCCAGCAGGAGACCGGCCCGTGGCTCCGCGTGATTGACACATGGCAGAGCAGCCCAGCCGACATCGTTTCGCCTGGCTCAGAACTCGCACTGCCACAAGTCCTAACGGTTCGTGCACGCTCGGTCGTGGTCGCTATTCGCAAGAAAGTGTCTCGTCCCACGCCGTAGGAAACTCTTCAGCAACGAAGTCTGTCACGATCGAATATGCGGCACGGCAACGGCAGAATTCTCTTGTATCGTGAAGAAGCGTCCGCTCTTTCCTACCAACTTTCGCAAACAGTTCTGAGCGCGGTTGACTTTCACGGGCGGAACGTCATTCGCTCAGAAGGAATGGCAATGCCTGATGAATGTCTTTGAACCCGCTGCCGAAGCCGCACCCTCCCACGATCAACCCGCAGTCCTCGCCATCACCAGAAAACAAGTGTTAGCAGGCCGTATTCTGAGTGGTCTAAGCAGCGTGTTTTTGCTCTTCGATGGCGGCGCAAAGCTCTTCAAACCCGCGGCTGTCGTTCAGACTACTCTGCAACTCGGCTATCCCGAAACCACCATCGTCGGCATGGGCATCGTGCTGCTCGTGTCCACTGTTCTCTATCTCATCCCGCGCACAGCTATTTTCGGGGCGATTCTGCTCACTGGTTATCTTGGCGGTGCTGTGGCGACCCACGTCCGCGTGGGCGGGTCGTGGTTTAACATTCTGTTTCCCGCGTTCTTTGGCTGCATGATCTGGGCCGGTCTCACACTTCGTGATGCGCGGCTAAGATCGCTGCTTGGTTGAACGCATACAAAGTCGATGAAGCGCTGTCGGCCTTAGAGAACGAAGGTGTGTCTCGGGTAAGTGCTGAACCTGGGTGTGAAGATCGCAGTCGATGCAAAGATGCTCTTCGGCTATAGTTCAGGGGACAGACGGATGCCTGCCGGCGCGTTCTGTGCGCAAGCAGACCGCGCTGACCTCCAGGAGAGCAAGCTGCGTTCTTCATGAGCACTGCAAAACAAACGCGCGTGCGCTACCTGATTGTCTTCATGCTGTTTATCGCGAGCTCCTTCAGCTATGGCGATCGCGTCGTGCTTTCCATCATCGGAGTTGCACTCAGCAAGCAGCTTCACCTGGATGGTGCCCAGCTTGGCTGGTTGCTTTCGGCGTTTAGCTGGGCCTACGTAGTGGCGCAATTGCCTGCAGGCGGTCTGCTCGACCGCTTCGGATCCAAGCGCGTCTATGGTTACAGCATCGTCGGCTGGGCCGTCTGCGCCATCGTCGCCGGCTTCGCGGGATTCCTGCCCGTAACGTTTGCATTTGGTGCGCTCTTCTTCATCCGTCTGCTTTCCGGTGTGATGCAGTCGCCCATTTTTCCTGGCAATGGCCGCATTGTGGCTGCTTGGATTCCGGCCGCAGAGCGCGGTCGTGCGTCGGCGGTATTCAACTCGTCACAGTATTTTGCGCTGGTATTTTTCGGCCCGCTGATGGGCTGGGTGGTCACGCATCAATCGTGGCAGGTATGCTTCTGGCTCGGCGGCTTGATGAGTCTGGCACTCAGCGCCGCGTGGTTCCGCACGGTCTACAGCGTCAAGGAGCACCCATCCATCAGCCAGGCTGAGATTGACTACATCGAAGCAGGCGGCGGACTTGCAGGTTTGGACCACGCGGCTGTTATTGCCGTGGCACGGCCCCGCACCATGACATGGTCCGGCGTTAAGCTGCTGCTGCGTCAGCGCCTGCTTGTAGGCGTTTACATAGGGCAGTACTGCATTACGGCGTTGACGTGGTTCCTTCTCACGTGGTTTTCCATCTATCTAAGCCAGGCGAGGCACATGTCCATGCAGAAGGTCGGGCTGCTGGCTGCGCTACCCGCCCTCTGCGGTGTGGTTGGCGGCATTCTTGGCGGTACCGTGTCGGACTGGCTGCTGCGCTCAGGCCGTAGTCTGTCGTTTTCTCGTAAGGCGCCCATCGTTGCCGGCATGCTGTGTTCACTGACGCTCATCGGCTGCAATTACACGAACAGCAGCGTTGTGGTGGTTGCGCTGATGGCTCTCGCGTTCTTCGGTAAGGGCTTTGGCGCGCTTGGCTGGACTGTGATCTCTGACGTGTCACCGCGAAGCATGACAGGCCTGAATGGCGGCTTGTTCAATCTCATCGGCAACACGGCGGGCATCACAACACCCATCATCATTGGCTATATCGTCAAGACGACAGGCTCATTCAACCTTGCACTTGTGTATGTGGGATTGATGGCGATGGGTGCCATCCTTTCATATCTCCTGCTCGTGGGCGAGATCAAACGCGTGGAGTTCACGCCGGAGCAGATGCAGGAAGCAAGGGCATGAATGAGTTTACCGGAGCGCCGGTTGTGACGACCATGCGCGTGATTCCAGTCGCGGGCCATGACAGCATGCTGCTGAACCTTAGCGGTGCGCACGCGCCTTTCTTCACGCGCAACATCGTCATCCTTACAGACAATGCGGGCAATACCGGTGTAGGTGAAGTGCCGGGCGGAGAGAAGATTCGCGCCGTGTTGCAGGAAGCAACGGCTCTTGTCATTGGCAACAGCATCGCCAATTACCGCAACACGCTGAAGTCAGTACGTGAAGCTTTTGCAGATCGTGACGCAGGCGGCCGTGGTGTGCAGACGTTCGATCTGCGGGTTACCATCCACGCGGTCACGGCGATTGAAGCCGCGCTGCTGGATCTGCTCGGGCGGTTCGTAAACCTTCCTGTCGCAGCACTGCTCGGTGACGGCCAGCAGCGCAAGCAGGTGCAGGTGCTGGGCTACCTGTTTTACATCGGCGATCGCACGCGAACGGGTCTATCGTATCGCAGTGAACCGGATGCGGCCGATGACTGGCAGCGCCTGCGTCACGAGACCGCGTTGACTCCAGAAAGCATCGTGCGTCTGGCCGAAGCCACGCACGCACGCTACGGTTTTCACGACTTCAAGCTGAAGGGCGGCGTGCTTAAAGGTGATGCGGAGATGGACGCGGTCACCGCCCTTGCGGAACGTTTTCCGAAGGCTCGCATCACGCTTGATCCGAACGGTGCATGGTCGCTGGCGGAAGCAGTTCGGCTGTGCAGCAACAAGCACGGCGTGCTGGCGTATGCGGAAGATCCTTGTGGTGCAGAGAAGGGCTTCAGCGGACGTGAGATCATGGCAGAGTTTCGCCAGGCTACCGGCCTGCCTACCGCGACCAATATGATCGCAACCGACTGGCGCGAGATGAAGAGCGCGCTGCAGTTGCATTCTGTTGACATCCCGCTGGCAGACCCGCACTTCTGGACCATGGAAGGTTCCGTGCGCGTGGCTCAGGCGTGTGAGATCTGGGGACTGACGTGGGGTTCGCACTCGAACAACCACTTCGACATTTCGCTCGCCATGTTCACGCACGTTGCCGCGGCGGCACCCGGCAAAACCACGGCGATTGACACACATTGGATCTGGCAGGATGGACAGCGCATCACGAAAGATCCTTTGCAGATTCGAGACGGGCTGCTTACCGTGCCTGATAAGCCGGGCCTGGGTGTGGAGATCGACATGGGTAAGGTGATGGAGGCGCATGAGGCATATAACAAGCTCCCTGCTGGCGCGCGCAACGACGCCGCTGCCATGCAATACCTCATACCGGGTTGGGCGTTCGATCCAAAAAGGCCCTGTCTGGTGCGCTAAATGTCTAGCGTCAGATGTTGATATTTATAGTGCCTCTTGCTGCTTGGCTAAAATTCATAAAGCAACGATATTTGCAGGACAACATACAACATGGATCCCAAGACACTCGCAAACACCATCGGCTCCGGCCTGCTCTCGTTTCCTGTTACGCACTTCAGTGCGAACGGCAACTTCAACGAAGCGTCTTACCGCAATCATTTGCAATGGCTTTCTGACACGAAGCTGGCAGCGTTGTTTGCGGCGGGAGGCACAGGCGAATACTTTTCCCTGACACTCGCTGAATACAGCGAAGTCGTGCATGCCGCTGTAAGCGAGACCGCGGGCGCAATGCCTATCCTGGCTGGATGTGGCTATGGCACGCGAACCGCCATTGACTTTGCGTCGGCTGCAAAGAAGGCTGGCGCAAGCGGTCTCTTGCTATTCCCGCCCT
>CAXUEW010000271.1:2287-4787 GCA_964250115.1 uncultured Terriglobus sp. | reverse complement strand
ATAGTCGTTGGCTTGCGCCGCCCCTAGCCGCCCTAAAATGAGAGTTGCTTGCCACCCGCACCCAACCCCGGTCTATTCGCCCGCTTGCGTCCCGGTGCCACGCAGACAGCTTATTCCGCATCGCTGCTGCTCATGGTTTCCGCGCTGCTGTCAGGCGTGCTGGGGCTGGTCCGCAACAAGCTGATTGCGCAGATCTTCGGCGCGGGTCCTGCGGTCGATGCGTACAACGCGGCTTTTGAACTGCCGGACGTCATCTATTACCTGCTGATCGGCGGCGTGGCCTCAACCACCTTCGTCAAGCTGCTTTCAACCTATGACAGCGCCGGGACACTTGAAGAGGGTGACCGTGCGCTGTCGAACATCCTGAACGTTGTCGGAGCGGGGCTTGTGCTGGCCATCATCGCGGGTGAGTTTCTTGCGCCCCTGTACGTCCACTACAAGTTTCACGACTTCAACGGCTCAAAGCAGACAGCAGCCATGTGCGTGCGCATGACACGCATCCTGCTGCCCAATCAACTATTGCTGCTGGCGGGCGGAGTCTTCGGTTCACGCCTGCTGCAGCGCAAAATCTTTATCTACCAGGCCATGCAGCCGCTGCTGTACAACGGCGGCATCATTGCCGGTGCCCTGCTGTTTGGTCGATGGCTCGGCATCTACTCGCTGGCCGTGGGCGCGGCGGGGGGTGCGCTGTTCGGCTTCTTTCTGATCAACCTGATGGGGGCGCGCCGCATCGGCATGCGATGGTCGCCTTCGTTCGACCTGCGCCACCCGGCCCTGCGCGAGTGGCTGCGCCTGAGCCTGCCCTTGATCCTGGGCCAATCCATCGTGACACTCGATCCGGTTATCCGCAGCTATTTTGCTGCAAATATCGTTGGCGGCATCTCGTTGATGAAGTATTCGCGCGACCTGTTTGCCGCGCCCATGGGCATCGTCGGACCCGCGGCTGGATTAGCGTCCCTGCCGTTCTTCGCCTCGCTGTGGGCCGGCGATGATGTGGCAAGGTTCAGCAACGCGGTCAACCGGTCCGTCTCGCGGTTGCTTGCCGTCAGCCTGTTGCTGACCGCGTGGATGGTTGCGCTGGCAGCACCCATCATCAACGTCGCGCTTAGCGGTGGGCGCTTCCGCGGCCACGACGCGACCGGCGCGGTGCAGTTGTTCATCCTGTTCTGCCTGTCGCTGGTGTTCTGGACGTCACAAAACCTGTACGCGCGCGCCTTTTACGCGGCGGGAAACACGTTGACGCCCATGCTGTCGGGAACGGTGGTCACAGTGCTGTCGCTGCCCGTCTATGCGCTGCTGTTCCGCGGCTACGGCATTGCAGGGCTGGTGGTCGCGTCCGACATTGCGATTGCCGCGCATATGGTTGCGCTGGCGATACTGCTGCATCGCAAACGCATGGTCAGCCTGGCGGAACTGGAATGGCCAGAGCTTGGCAAGGCGCTGCTGGCAGCGATCGCAAGCGGCGCTGCCATTGCCTTGACCATGCACGTGCTGCCGGTAGGCACGACACACACGGCTAATCTGCTGCGCATGCTGCTGGGCTCGTGCGTGTGGCTTGCGGTGGCATTGGGTGTGCTTATCGCCTCTGGTTCTGCGCTGCCGCGTGCCGTGCTGCGGCGAAAAGCGGCGAAGCCATGACTTACTTCCTCACAACCCAGCGGCTCGGATTCCGCCATTGGACGGCAGAAGACCTGCCGCTCGCACACGCCTTGTGGACCGACCCCGAGGTGATGGGTCACATGGGTGGAGCGATGTTAGAAGAAGCTGCCGCCGAGCGCCTTGGGCAGGAGATCAACCGCCAAGAGCAGCTCGGTTTCCAGTACTGGCCGATATTTTCACTGGAAAACGGCACCCACGCGGGATGCGCAGGCCTGCGACCTTTTCACGAACAGGCTGCTGTGTTGGAGGTCGGCGTCCATCTGGCGCGGACCTTCTGGAGTGGCCGCTTCGGCGAAGAGGCTGCGCGAGCCGTCATCGACTATGCGTGGGAGCACACTGCCGCATCCGCGCTGGTCGCAGGACACGGACCGGACAACGTGCACTCAAGAGCCCTGGTTGAGCGGCTCAGATTCCGCTACACGCACCACGAACCGTGGGGCCCGCACAGCACCATGCACCCGTATTATCGGCTAGAACGGACTGATCGTTAAATGCCTGCCCGCCTAAAGCAGGATGCGATTGATGGGTGTGTTTTCGCTATCATCCATCCACGGAGGTCGTGGAACATGAGCAATGCGCAGTTCTACACCGCCATCGCAGTGCCAAGTGTTCTGGTGATCATTTCGTGGGTTCTGGTAGCGCTTTCCTGGATGCAACAGGACAAGCGGCTTGCTCGCATTGATTCGGTAATAGATAGCATGCGCGCTGAGAACATCGCATTTCGCGACAGCATCCATCGCGACAATCTTACGCTTCGCGAAAACATACATCGCGACAATCTCACGCTGCGCGACAGCATTCATCGTGACATGATCCCGATGCACGAGCGCTTGGCGACGGT
>CAXUEW010000271.1:0-2277 GCA_964250115.1 uncultured Terriglobus sp. | reverse complement strand
GCTACTTGGCGTCGTTGTATTCCTCAAGCCAAGACATCTGAATCGCTTCCAGAATGCCCTCATTCGACTTCGCTGGATCGCCCGTGAAACCTGGGATCTCAGTGACCAGCTTGTGCAGATCAGTGAAACGCACCGTCAGCGGGTCCATCTCGGGGTGCAGTTCCTGCAGTTGAATACCGATCTCTTCCGAATCGGTCCACTCGATTTCACGCGGCATGGCTATTCCTTTCCACCGGCAAGCACGGCGGAAGGCTTGCCTTCCTGCACGTAGTTGCGATTCCAGGCGGGAATCTCAATCAGGTACGCACCCGGCTTCTGAATGACAGCCTGGCAGCCCAGCCGCGAGTTAGTCTGCGGACCGGCGGCAAGGTCGATGCGGTCAAGCTCATCGTCTTCCGGATCGTTCAGGCCGCTATCGCCTGCCTTGACGTACACGTGGCAGGTGGTGCAGGCGCACACGCCGCCACAGGCATGGTCCATGAAGACGCCGTAGTTCTCGGCGACATCCAGCAGGCTCATGGGCTGGCCGTGACCGTCGTATGGCATGGTGCCAAAGGGAAACTCGACCGTCTTGTTTTCCGGCTGGAACGTTACGCGAACAACGTTTTCCGCAGGCGGCTGCGACAGGTCGACTACAGGCAGATCGATGAAATGCTCGGACATGATTTTCCTGTGGCTATTCTATCGAAGAAGAGCCCCGCCCTGGCCGCTGAAGCTTCTGCAACCTTGCATGGACCCTTTGCTTTTCAGACGAGAGATTGAATCCACGTAATTTGCGGAGTTGCCTGCAGACTCATGCTTATGCTCTATTGCGAGTAGACGCGCATTTCAGGCATAGTAAGATGAGGTCCCTATGCCCTTTTCCACTCGCCAAACCAAGCAGAAGCAGGCAATCCGTGACGCCTTTGTGGAGGCTGACCGGCCGCTTTCGCCGGATGAGGTGCTCCACATGGCCAAGCAGTGCGTGCCCGGCATGAGCATCGCCACCGTATACCGCAACATTGGCTCACTCATTGAAGATAAGTGGCTGGCCGCGGTGGAACTGCCCGGCTCTGCCGCCCGGTATGAGACCGCCGGCAGAAAGCACCACCACCACTTCCGGTGCAACGACTGCACCAAGGTGTTCGAACTAAGCGGCTGCGACCTGCCCGTCAAACCCGCGTTGCCCAAAGGCTTCCGCGTCACCGGGCATGAGTTTTTTCTGTACGGCACCTGCGCAGACTGCCGGTAGCAGGGCACCTGCACCATGTCTAACTTTTCATGATTCCGTGCTGTTCAAGGAAGGTTCCTTCGATGCACTCTCAATCTCTGGCTGCACGTGTATGCTGCGGTGCCGTGGTTCTGCTCTCCCTGGTGTATGGCAGTAGCCTGGCCGCACAGATACCAGCAGCCAACACCTACGATCCGCGCCTGACTTTTGCTTCGCCTACGCTGCCCGACCCGGTGAACGCCTACCGCAGCAGCAACGGCGCACCCGGCCCGAGCTTTTGGCAGAACGAAGCCAGTTACGAGATGCACGCCACGCTGCACACCGCTGAAAAGCAGTTGAGCAACGATGAAGTCATCACCTACACCAACAACAGCCCGGACGCCCTGCCCAGCCTGTGGGTGCAGTTGGACCAGAACATCTATAAGAAGGACTCGCGTTCGCGCATCGCCAACGGTGGCGGGCGCCAGCGTCGGCGTCCTGCTGCGGACGCACCTGCAACGCCACCCGTGACCACGACCGACGGCTTCGTCTTCGATTCGGTCGAGATCGAGGCGGGCAAGCAGACCACGAAAGCCGAATACATTGTCGATGACACCCGCATGCAGATTCGCCTGGCGGAACCACTGCGCGCACATGGCGGTGTGTTGAAAATCCATATCAAGTACCACTACACCATTCCCGGCGTGTGGGGCGGTCGTACTTCGTGGGGCATGTCGAAGCAGGGCGAAATCTACGACATGGCGCAGTGGTACCCGCGCATGGCCGTGTACGACGACCTGCGCGGCTGGGACACGCTGCCCTACATTGGCAGCGAGTTTTACCTGGAGTACGGCCACTTCGACTACTTCCTGACCGTGCCGTCGAACATGATCGTCGCCGGTTCCGGCGAGCTGGTGAATCCGAAGGACGTGCTCACCAAAACACAGATTGAGCGGCTGGACCAGGCTCGCAAGAGCGACGCAACTGTCTACATCCGCAAGCCCGATGAGGTCACCAATCCCGCTTCAAGACCAAAGCAGGACGGCACGCTGACGTGGCACTTCCACATGGACCACACGCGTGACGTG
>CAXUEW010000270.1:0-4832 GCA_964250115.1 uncultured Terriglobus sp. | reverse complement strand
CTGCGCCTGGCTGATCTTCCCTGTGCTGTCACCGTGGAAGACGCTGCCGTATTCGCTCTGAAACTGCGGGATGGAGCTTTCACCCTTGTGCCATGCAGCTTCCGCGCCAAACAGGATGGCGTACCAGTTGTTGTTGAACAGGGCCTCGCCGTCATCGTTCCAGATGGTGTTCAACTGCCCGGTGCATCCGCTGGCCTGACCTTGCGCTGTGAACTGCTGAATGTTAGGCAGCGCAAGGTTGAAGTTTGGATACACGCGGCTCCAGTTATTCACGCCGGGTGCCACCCAGCACTCCATCCCAGCGTCGGTGTACGGCTTGATCCAGGGCGCAAAGCCGCGTGGCTGTGGGTTGTACTCCCACCCAATGGCTATGGTCTGCTGCTTGAAAGCCTGCGGGGCGTTCTTCAACAGTGCAGGTTCTTTCATGGCAATGTCGCCCCAGAAGAGAAACCGCCGGTTCAACGGTTTGAGATTGTTCACGATCTTTTCCAGGTAGTCCAGGTACACGGGGCCCAGGCCGCGCGCATCCACTGCAGCCTTCGTCTGGCCCTTACCAAGCTCCACGGTTTCGTCGGCACCCAGGTGCAGCAGCGGACTGGGGTAATTCGACGCAAGCTCCGTAAACATGCGCTGGGTCAGTGCAAGCGACTCCGGCTGGCCTGGTGCAAGCACATGGCCGTGCGGTGTCTCGCCCAGCGGCGAGTACGTGTCGTACGTCAGCATGTAGTGCAGGTGACCGAAGGCTTCCTGCTCCGGGATGATCGTGACGTGGTACTTCGCGGCGTAAGCGACGAGTTCGCGCGCCTGAGCAGGTGTCACAGAGCCTCCCGGCGGCGATGCCAGCAGGTCAGAAAGGTACTGCATGGTGTGCTCGAAGTAGGGCGAGTACACGTTCATCTTGTACGCCGCGAGTGTGCGGATCTGCTTCTTCTGAAAGTCCAGGGTAGGTACGGGTCCACGCGAAAGATCGTCGTGCAGACCGCGGTACTTCATCGCCGGCCAGTCGCGAATAGTAGCGGTTTGCAGCGTTGCGTTTGCGCCGTATCCTGTGACAAGCTGTCGAGCCGTTGCTGCGCCGTAGAACACTCCTGCAGGTGTCGCGCCAAGCACGGTAATGCCGGTCGCGTCCGGCACGATGGCGTAGCCTTCATCACGCATCTCGGGTGTCATTTGCATGTGCGCTGCGGCCAAGGCTGCGCGGCCCGCGGTGCTGTCAGATCGCAGCAGCATGATGTGGGACTGGGCGCTGCTTACAGTCGGGACACCCATTGCGACGAGACCCTGCGTCAGTTCGCCGGCCGCGAAGCTATCCTCTGCATCGCACCCTGTACAGATGACATTCACGCCACTGGTTAGCGGCAAGGACCTGATTGCGGCAATCTCACGCGGCGCGGGTAGCAGCACGAGTTGCGCTGAAACAGACAGGCTGCTCAAGAATGCAGAAGCGAAAATAGCGCCGCGCAGAAGCGATAACGTCATAATCACAAGCTAAACGATTCCCGTGTTTGAAGTTTGCCATGGACAGCGTCACGCCGCTGGCACTCGCACCGTCCAAAGCGCGGGTTGCCGAACAGGGAAGTAGCGCAGCAGCTCGGCAGAACGTGGCTCCCGCGGCAGCCGCTTCCACGTCGCCAGGTACTCCGGCCTGCCGTACGCTCTGCCCGCCAGCAGCAGGTTGGGCTGGCGAACGGGCCAGTCGCCGAAGTGCTCCGCATCAGCAGGCAGCTTCCATGCCGCCCGGCTTTCCAGCGAAGGGAAGAGGAACGCCACGGCCGACCGCATTCCGCGACCGTCCGGCAGGTTGTAATCCCAGTAGCGATCCATGGGAGTCGACAGCACTTCACACAGTACGGACATGCAATCCAGCGTGAAGATCGAGGCCGCATACGCATCAGCCCTGTGCAGTTCGGCAGGGAACTGCCCATCGAAGTTCATCTGCCGTACCAGCTTCTCCCGGAAGCGATGCGAACACTCCAGTTGCAGTGCGCCGTTCCTTGCAAAACGTGCGCACTCCGCTGCCTGCAACGTCCAGCAGATGGCAAGCCGATCCTTCGATTCACGAGCGATAAAGCCCTTCTTCGACTCATTCAGCCACTGCGCAAACGATCCGAACCAAGTGCGCAAACCTGCGGCCTCCGCCTCAGAGGCAACGCCGTTATAAGCGCAAAGAAACGATGCAGATCGCACCGTCTCAGCCAGCACCACGGTCTCTTCCACACCACGTGGCGAGCCGTCCGTCTTGCCGGGAGCGCATGCTGCATGCTCCAGGTTGGGCTCCATGCGAGTTTTTTCGTCCAGAAACCATGCGCGCAGGTGCAGCATGGCATGTGTGGCATAACCCGTCTCGGCTGTCAGCCGCCACGCAGCAACGCACGCAGCGACATCGCCGTTCATCTGGATAAGTGCGTCGCGGTGCGCCGTAAAGGCACTTGGATTCATGTGGCCAGGGCGACGCTCGTAAGATTCCACACTTTCTTTAGGCCACCATTCCATATCTTCGGAGTAGTAGGCGTTCGCGGAGATGCCCTTCGCAGGTGGTTTAATTTCGACTAAGCCCTTGGGCTTATGGAGAAGGGCGTTCGTCGCGGCCGCAAGGATGTTTGCACGGTCGTATTCCGTAACATTGAAGTGAACCCCATCGCTGTTCTGTGCGTGGAGAACCTCCGGCGCAATAAGCTGCGCGAACACGCCTGAGATCGCGGCGCAGAAGATGCGGCGAGAAGGATGCCAATGCTGTAAACCGACGCGCATGGTGGCAGAAGACTAACACCTCGACAGGTGAGCTGCACCGCCGTTCTCGCAGTACAGAGCGCCGCATCGGTGCAATGCCTCTACTTCTCAAGTAGGGTGAGCATGCATCGCGAACTGCAACAATCTCGTTACGAGTGACGCTACTCGGCACTAGGGCCGGATTGACTCGAGGAGCGTAAGAAGGCTATATTCGGAATGCGGGGTGGAGCAGCCCGGTAGCTCGTTGGGCTCATAACCCAAAGGTCGTAGGTTCAAATCCTACCCCCGCAACCAATCAAATCAACAACTCAGAGCAGATCAGCAAAACGGATCGGCTCCAGACATCTCCTAATAAGGAAAATTGGGTTTAGGCGCTCGCTTGCATCGGCTTGAGCGCCATCTCCACAACCTTCCCATTTGCTTCCCGTTTCGATGATGACATTGCTTGCCCATAGACGTTCATCGTCGTCTGAATCGAAGCATGTCGCATGAGTTCCTGCTGACCTTCATAGGAGTTCCGTTCTCCCCCGACGGCGGCTACTTGAACTCAGAAATAGCTGCGCTACACTAACTCTTCTAACGGCACAAAAGATCGGGCACTCCAGGTGTTGGCTGGGGTAGAGGAAACGATGACATTCGGACTTCAGAGAGAAGAAATTGAACGTTGCGGTTCTTCTTGCTTCGTTGCGCCGAAAACATGCAGCCTACTTAGTCAGTTCCAGGTTAAGGCAATGCGAAAGCATGCTCCGATTTATTAGCTTCCGTCCGCTCTTCTAACATCTCCGCATCGGAGCGTATTCCTTGGCTACAGCCCATACTGGACGCCCGAAAGTTCCTCTAACTGAACAAACAGAGTCTTTGCAGCCGTGTCGTCAAAGGCAAACTTGGCCATTTGCGCCTTTTTGACAGAGCCACTCAGGCCGAACAGCCCGCCCGGCCCATAGGATCCGTTTTGCCATAAACACATCTAGTTGAAGCGGTCCAGTCCACCGGAATCCTAGATTATGGACCGATCCTGGTCGACTATGATCGACAGGTGCGGGCAGCACTTTGAGCGGCTGGGCGCGAGAGGGAAAGTCATTGACGAAGATTGTGTTGATCCTGAGTTTAATGGTTGGTGCGGTTGCGTGTGCACAGGAAGCGAAAGTCGCGCCGCTTCTAGCAAGAGACTTGGTTGGCGTGCCTGGGAGGGAAGCGACGATGATGACGGTGAATTACGCCGCAGGTGCGTCCAGCCCTATTCACCGGCATAATGCGCAGGTATTCGTGTATGTGCTTGAGGGTGCCATCATCATGCAGGTGAAAGGGCAACAGCAAGTCACCCTGCATCCAGGCGAGACCTTCTACGAAGGGCCTGATGACGTCCATGTCGTGGGTCGAAATGCCAGCACGACGCAGGCGGCGAAGTTCTTGGCGTTCTTCGTCAAAGATAAAGCAGCGCCGATTTCAGTGCCTGAACGCTAATTCGAGGCGTTCGGCCGCCCAACGCTCCAATGTAGGAATAGCATGGACATTTGTGACGAACGCGGGTTGGCCATCGGCTTGGATGATAGTCCCTCCAAGGGCTGAGAAGGCGCGAAACTCCAACAGTCTGCGATGGCAGGCACAGGCGCCTGGCATGGCTCTGAACTCTTCGTCGATCACGCCGCAAACACCTGTTCTTCATATTGCAGTCACATCGGGAGACGTTTCAGCATGCTTCACCCTGATGCAGCTGCTGAGGCCTCATCTAAATGATGCACAGGAGCTCGTCGCACGCTGGCGAAGGCAACAGGAACAGGCCTACAACCTGCTCATTGCTTGGGAGGAAGACCGTCCCGTAGCGCTGGCAGGTTTTCATTATCAGGAAAACCTCCTGCATGGACCCCATATGTACGTGGACGATCTAGTGGCAAGCGATGGTGTCCGCCGGAACGGATACGGCAGTCTTCTGTTGGACCACCTCAAAGCGGATGCGAGGGCGCGGGGACTGCGGATGCTGGTGCTCGATGCGGCGATCGGCAACGTCTTAGGCCACCGTTTTTACTTCAGAAATGGTTTCTTGGCGCGGGGCCTGCACTTCTGGGCTGAACTGGAGGAGTTGAATGCGTAGTCACGATGAA
>CAXUEW010000269.1:1684-4834 GCA_964250115.1 uncultured Terriglobus sp. | reverse complement strand
CTGCTGCGCTGCATCCAGTCGCTTGCACCCGGCCACACGGCGAAGGGCAGGCAGGTCGAGCTTGCGTTCTGCCTGTACCGGGGTCACGTGGACGAGGGCAGCCTGTTTACGCACCTGGACGCGGTCGGTAAGAGCGTCGAGATGGCGTCAGGCGTGCTGGTGGCTGACATGCTGAGCGGAACCGACTTCGCGCTGGGCGTGACCACCGTCCTGCAGAAGACGGCGTTCGATGATGCCGGTGGTTGCGAGGACCTAGGCAACTACTGGGCCGAAGATTTTGTTCTCGGCAATCGGCTTGCAGCAGCGGGGCGAGGTGTGGAGATCTCAACGCATGTCATGCAGATGGCGCTTGCGGATGTGGGCATCGTGCGCTCGTTTCGCGACCAGTTGCGATGGATGCAAAGCACCCGGCGATCGCGGCCGTGGGGGCATCTTGGCACCGGACTGACGTTTGCCATGCCGTTCGGTCTGCTGGGCTTTGCGGTCGAGGCGTCGCGTGGCGAATGGCTTGCGGCTTGTGCCTACCTCGGGCTTGCGGTTGCCAATCGCATGTTGCAGGCCTTTGTGGTGTTGCGTGCGTTGGGCGAATCGCGGCTGCTGTTCTATACGCTGATCTATCCGCTGCGCGACCTGCTGGGTTTCCTTGTGTGGTGCTGCAGCTACCTGCCTGCGGATACGCGCTATCACGGCACGCGGTTCCGGATACTGCCGGATGGCAGGCTGCAGGCCGATCCTGAGCGGGCGGCTTAGGGTCTATGGCATCGAGTTTTGAAGGAATGGCTTTCTTCGTCCTTGTCATTCTGTAGCAGAGGCTTTGTCATCCCGTAGCGCAGCAGCCTTGTCATCCCGTAGCGCAGCAGCCTTGTCATCCCGTAGCACAGCGGCTTTGTCATCCCGTAGCGAAGCGGAGGGATCTGCTTGTAGGCCAGGCCGCCGCAGATGTTGGATGTGGAGATACCGCTCGATCCGTTCGCACACGCGCGAACACCGGCCCTTACCGGCCCACCTGTGTAGCGTGCGTGGGTGAACACACATGCAGATCCCTCCGCTGCGCTACGGGATGACAAGAGTAGTTATTACGAAGGCGCTACGCCACGGGATGACAACGGTGGTGTTCCGAAGGTGATGCGCTACGGGATAGCAGAAGTGGTTATTCAGAAGGCGACTGCGCTTCAACGTATGCCGTTACCTCTGGCTGCAGAGCGGTGCCTGCCTAAGAGATGCCTGCCCATCTGCGGATACACTCAACGGTTGGTCAGGATCATCTTGCCGCCGGAGGATGCGAAGACCCTGACGGGTGCGATCTGCTCCAGATCGGCGATGCGGGCGCGCTGGTAGGTGAGCAGGTAAACGCGCTGCGGGCCGGACCAGGCATGGTGCAGGCTTGTCTCGTCGGCAAAGACCGGCGGCGCATCCGGCCAGAACGAACCGAACCAGGGGCCGTTGACCCGACCGTTCACCAGCAGCAGCGGGTGCCGCGTGTAGAACAGCAGGGTCGATCCGCTGGTCAGTTCGCCGTCAAGCATCACGGTATCGTCAGGCTGCAACACACCGGCCAGTGTGAGTGCGAGTCCTTTCGACCCAATGATGGGGTAGAAGCGCGACAACCCCGCATGCACGCACAGCAGCACACCGCACATGCTGACAGCAAGTACCGCGTTGGCGGCGCGTTCATTGCCTGCGATGCGCCCGGTACGTCTGCGGCGCAGCAGCCAGGCAAGCGGTCCCAGGCCCAGCATGGATGCGGCCATGCCAAGCAGCGGCCCACGAAAGAAGCCCATGGCTCCAGCGGTCAGGTCATGCAGGTGTCCCAGCGCCAGGTTGTACTGGTCGGGGTTGCTGGTCAGCAGTTGCGAGATATCGGCCCCTGCCGGTGCTGACGGCGAGATGATGCCAAGCACGCCGCACACGGCCGCGACCAGCAACGCAACCGGCATCAGGAACCATGTGCTTGCAAACAAGATGCCGCGCCGCAGTGCCGCATCACCGTGCTCGGCCCCGGCCAAAACGCCGCCGGCCATCAGCGCAAGTGCTGGCAAGGCAGGCAGCGAGTAATACTCCTGCCGGGCTGACAGGGTGAAGAAGCTCAGCACCATGCCGCTCCATAACAAGACGGTCAACGCAGCCTGTTTGCGTCGCGAGCTTTCCAACGGGCGGTCGCGCCACATACGTGCGTATTGCGTCCATGCCGCGGGTACAAAGGCGCACCAGGGCGTCAGCCAAAGGAAGAACATCGCCCAGAACAGCGGAACAGGTACCTGGCCGTAGTCGTGCGGGATGCGCAGGCCGCGGAAGCGCAGGAAGTGCTCGTTGACGATGTAGAACCAGAACCAGCCCGCGTTTGCTGGAAGCCCGGTGCCTGCAGGCATGGCAATGGCGGGATTGCGCAGAGCGGCAAGCACGTGCCAGGGCAGCGCCACAGCCAGAAAAACCGCGAAGCCGGAAAGCAGGGGCATGCGCACTAATCGCCGCACCTGCCCGGTCAACACTGTGTAGAGGACGGCAAAGCCAAGTGGGAAGACGATACCGATCAGGCCCTTGGTCAGCAGGTTCAGCGCCATGACCACGGCAAAGGCCCATGCGGCTTTTCGTGCTGACCTACCTTCACGGACGCGGTCTAAAGCCAGCAGGAAAATGTGCACGCCCAGAGTCATCCACAGCGCGTTCAGGATGTCCGGAATGTAGAAGCGCGTGAACAGGTATGGCCCCAGGCTGGTGGCAAAGACCAGAGCCGCGTAGAAGCCGCCGCGTTCGCTGAACAGCCGCGTGCCCAGAGCGTACACGGCCAGGAACAGCGCCAGCACGCATAGCGAAAGCGGCAGGCGCGCAGCCCAGTCGTATGGTCCAAAGACCTTCATCCCGGCGGCGGCCATCCAGTACATCAGCGGTGGCTTGTCGAAGAAGCGGATACCGTCGACATAGGGCGTCACGAAGTCGTGGCGCTGCAGCATTTCGCGCGCGGCTTCGATGTAGACGGAATCCACATCGTCCAGCAGGCCCGGAGTGAACAGGCAGCCCAGGTGCAGCACACACCAGATGAGGACGAGCACGACGATGGATCGGCGTTTGCGCGCGAAGGTCGCGGGCGATGCGGTGGCTTGTTCGGCCTCAGCCGGGTTGAGGGTCACGCCCATCATGGGCTCTCCTTTG
>CAXUEW010000269.1:0-1674 GCA_964250115.1 uncultured Terriglobus sp. | reverse complement strand
CAGAGCAGCGCAAGCCAGCCAGTAACAAGCAGTTGTGCGTCACCGAAGCAGCGCTCGATCTGTGATGAGTGCCTTGCCCGATAGTTCCGCTAACACTACTTCGCGTTTGCCCAGCAAGCGGTCGACGATAGCGCGCTTTTCCTCCGGAACGAAGAGCACCTTGCGATCCCCCTTGCCCCAGGTGGCCAGCAGGTCGGCATTGGACAGGAAGATGTGCGGCGCGTCCTTGAAGGTGGATCCGAACCACATGGACGTGGTACGGCCTTCGATTAGCGGCAGGGTTTGCGCGGTGTAGAAGGGCAGCGACGAGCCGTAAGCCTGGTCGCCGTACAGCATCAGACGGGTGCCCGGTTCAATGCTGCCGTCGAGCTGTGCCTCCTTAAAGTCTTGCGCAAGCGCCGCTGACGATAGCATCGGCGAAAATCGGATCAGCGCGATGTGTGCCGCCACCAGGAACACCGCTGAGGTCAGCGCGACGGCGACCGTACTGCGTGCGGCAAAGCCGCGTCTGCGCAGCAGCCATGCAAGGGCGGGACCTAGCGCGAAAGCAAGTGCAGCCAAGCCTGCGGGCAAGCGCAGCGCCGCAAACGAGGGGCCTGTGAGATCGAAAAAGTGCGACATCGACAGCGTGTAGTCGCCCACGCCGCGATGTGCCAGCACGTCGCCAATGTCGGCTACGTAGGGCAGGTGGCGCGAACTCCAAAGGCCCGACAGCAGTGCGGCAGCAATTGCCATGCCCAGCGCTGCGAAAGCGGCGTGCGCGCCGGTAATCCATCCGCGCAGCCGCAGGTCGCGTTCCCCCGTAGTCAGGCCTGCGGCCAGCAGCACGGCAAGTGGCAGGTAAGCCGGAAAGGTGTAGTACTCCTGGTTAGTCGAAAGGGAGAAGAAGACAAGGATCAGTCCTGCGAATAGGCCAAGCAACAGCACGGTACGGCCGCGTTCGGTATTACGCAGTTGCTGCAGGGTTTGTCTACGCTTCCACGCCACCGCCGTGGCGGCGGGCAGAAACAGGCTCCATGGGAACAGCCACGCCAGGTGCAGCAACCAGAACAGCGAACCCGGCAGCTTGTTGTAGTCATGCGGAATGCGCCTGCCCAGGAAGCGCAGGAAGTGCTCGTTGACGAAGTAGAACCAGAAGAAGCCATGGCCCTCGTAGGCGCCAGTGTTTCGCAAACCGGCCAGCACGTGCCAGGGCGCTGCGATGGCGAGGAACAGCAGTGTGCCGCTGAACGGTCGCAGCCTGCGCCAGTTGCGCCACTGGCCCGCCACCAGCAGGTAAAGCAGAACCGTACCCGCGAAGAAGACGATAGCGATCAGGCCCTTGGTCAACACGGCCAATGCCACCAGGGCGTATGAAAGATAGATGACACGCGGTTTGCCAGACCCGAGCGCCCGCTGCATGGCATACAGCGCCCCAGCCAGCAGCAGCGATAGCAGCACCTCTGGAATGAAGATGCGCGTAAACAGGAACACGCCGGCAGACGTAAGCACAGCCAGTCCCGCATACAGCCCGGTGCGGCGATCCCAGGCACGCCGGCCCCATGCGTATGCCAGCAGAGCCAGTCCCAGCACGGCTAACGCCTGCGGTAGGTGCACCGCAAATGCATTTACGCCAAACACACGGATGGACGCGGCGGCCAGCCAATAGGGCAGCGGCGCTTTCTCAAGGTAACG
>CAXUEW010000268.1:0-4844 GCA_964250115.1 uncultured Terriglobus sp. | reverse complement strand
TGCAGAAGTCGCACGGCGGGCGCGGCGTGCTACTGGGCGGCGTTCCTGGGACGGTGCCTGGCACCGTCGTGATCATCGGCGGTGGCATCGTAGGCACCAACGCAGCCAAGATGGCGCTTGGCCTTGGCGCAAAGGTCACCATCGTGGACCTGAGTCTGAACCGCCTGCGCGAGATCGACGACATCTTTAACGGACGCGTCTACACGCTGGCTTCAAACCCCTACAACATTGCGCGTGCTGCTGCCGAAGCGGACCTGCTGATCGGCGGCGTGCTCATCCCAGGCCATTCCGCACCGAAGCTCGTCACGGCTGACATGGTTAGGGGCATGAAGCGCGGCGCGGTGATCGTGGACGTGGCCATCGACCAGGGCGGATGCATCGAGACGGCCCGGCCGACAACGCACACAGACCCCTCCTACGTGGTCGATGGCGTCGTGCACTATTGCGTGACCAACATGCCCGCAGCGGTGCCGAACACGTCCACGCTGGCGCTTACCAATGCCACGTTTCCCTATGTGCTGACGCTGGCGAACAAGGGTGCGGAAGCCGCCATACGTGAAGACACCGGCATCGCAGAAGGCGTCAATACCTTTGCCGGTCGATTGACTTACAAGGCCGTGGCAGAGTCACAGAATCGTGAGTGGAAGCCCGTGGCAGAACTGCTCTAGGTCGTATCCACAAATGGTCTTTGTACTTGTTTTGCGGCTTTAGCCGCCGAGATAGGAAAGGGTCAGTCTGGAAATGCGGCTTTAGCCGCTGAGGTCGGACTCTCGGCGGCTAAAGCCGCAAGTTCGATCTGCAATCTACTCAGCATGACCTAATGTACTCAGCACGACACTCTGGGAAGCTATAGGTGGATACGCTCTAGCTAGCTAGAGGCCTGCTCATCGCTCCTATCCTTGGCAATGCGTGTCTCGGAAGCGTGTTTTGTGGCGGATTCCGCAGTATATTGCTATGCGAATTGGAGATTCGATGAACAGATTAATTTCAGTCACTGTAGGTCTCATGCTCACGGCCTCGGTTCTTCCGGCACAGAACAAGAAGGAGCCAGCTGAGCCTATCGCATGGGGTGCACTTTCCGGCAGTTCAGCCTGTGTCATCTTTGCTGAAGGGCATAAGACCAGTGGGAGGTTTTACGGCGTTGCGATCACCACGAAAACATCCGGCAAGCTGACGCTTGTAGAAACGCAGAACTATACATTTACTCAAAAAGAGATTCTCGAAACCCAGGAGAATCTTGACAACCTGATGCAGACTGCACGGCAAGATCACGTCAAGTTCGTCAAGATTCCGGAAAAGTATTCGCCTGAACTTCTTGAGAAAGCTCGCGCGACCTGCAAAGCTGATGCTCAATGATCTGCATTTAGCTACACCGTTTCTTTCAACAGACCTACTGGCTGATCAGATCGTTGAACCCATAGGCAGCCGCTTTGGGCTTCGGGTTGCCGCGGACGCGCAACGACCTATAATCCGGACGTAAGCACGCCTTGGAGGTCAAACAGTTGGAGAGCATGCGGCAGCGCAAGATCGTCCTGATCGTGGTGGGTAGCTGCCTGCTGCTGCTGTTTCTTGGTCTTGCCGCGCTGAACGCCTTTCGGCTGACGTTTCTGAGTCCGTCGACGCCGGGCGAAATCTTTCTGTTCACGTCGATTTCGCTGATTGCCTTTCTGCTGTTTGTCACGGCGCTTGTGCTGCTGATGCGCAACATGCTGAAGCTGTATGCGGAGCAGCGCAACCGCGTGCTGGGTGCGCGTCTGCGGTCGCGCATGTTGTGGGGGGCGGTGTTGCTGTCGTTGCTGCCCATCGGCTGCATGTATTTCTTCAGCTACATGCTGATGAACCGTGCGGTGGACCGTTGGTTTTCACAGCCCGCCGCGCAGTTGCGCGATCAGTCTTCCAGCATCGCCACAGACCTGTCCCGCTACGTCGTTGCAAATGCACGGTCTGAGGCAGAGGAACTGCCGCCATCATCGTCGACAGCAAAGGAGCGTTGCTGCCGCCGGTCGAAGTCGAACGGCAGATGCAGCAGCACGACATCACCCTGCAGGGCGGATTCTTTTTCATCTTCCGCGATACTGCAGTGGTCGCGCGGCATCACACCGCGGCGAACGCGCCTGCTGTTCTAAGTACGTTGCAGCCGCAGGAATTTCCGCTGGATGAAGACGCACCAGTGCAGAACTCGCCGTCGCCCATGCGTGTGCAGGCACGCGGAGCGATTGAAGACATGACGTTGCAGGCACTGCGCCGGACCGACCATCCCATAGTCTCTGCGAATGGCATGGATTACATCGTCAGTGCAGAGTCTGTGAAGCCGGACCTGCAGGTCGTGGCCGCAATGCCGTTGCCTGACGGCATGACCGCACATATTGCGCAGCTTGATCGCGCCAGCCAGCAGTATTGGACACTGTTTCGTCTGCGCCATCAGATCCGCCGCAGTTACATGCTGCTGATGCTCATGATTACCAGCCTGGCGCTGTTCGTCTCAAGCTGGCTGGCGCTGCACCTGTCCAAGCAGGTGACAAGACCGGTGGAGGCATTGGCGGATGCCATGGACGCCATTGCACTGGGCAACTATGACCAACGTGTGGAAGCTTCTTCCACGGAAGAGCTGGGCGACCTGGTGCAGAGTTTCAACACCATGGCCGGGGACCTGGAAAGCAGCCGACTGCTTGTGCAGCAGAGCACGGTGCAGGTTTTTGAAGCGAACGTCGAGCTGGAGACTCGTCGCCGCGAACTGGAAACCATGCTGCAGACCATTCCCAACGGTGTTGTCATGCTGGATACGGACCGGCGTATCCGCGTTGCGAACCGCGCCTTCAGCGAGATGCTCGATCCCGGCGGCGAACGGGCCTTTCTGGGGCATCTGTTGGAAGATGTGCTGCCGCCAGATGCATGGGAGACGCTGGAAAGGCTGCTGCAACGCAGCCACCGCATGGGTACAGCTTCGGCTGAACTGGAAATGCAGGCGCAAGCCGGCTCGTTGAATATTGCCGCGACGGTCGCCCTGCTGGAGAGCAACAGCGCAGGTATGCGCACCGCAAACGGCTACGTGGTGGTGCTGGAGAATGCCACGGAGTTGCTGCGAGCCCAGAAGCAGTCCGCGTGGAAAGAAGTAGCTCGCCGCGTCGCTCACGAGATCAAGAACCCACTCACGCCCATTTCGCTTTCTGCGGAGCAGATTCGCCGGCACATCGTCCGAGTGGGTGACACCCTGCAGGCGCAGGGCTTGGAATCGCCTTCCGTCGCGACGATTCACCGGTGCAGTGAAGTCATAAGCGGTTCGGTTGAAAGCATGCGTTCGCTGGTCGATCAATTTTCCGCGCTGGCAGAGTTTCCCAATGTGAAACCTCGTCCCGCGGACCTCAATGCGGTTGTGGAGAACACGCTTGCCTTGTTTGCGGGCCGGCTCAAGAAGATTCTGGTGGTGCAGTCGCTGCAGCCGGACCTGCCACTTGCCATGGCCGATCCTGAAGCCATCAAGCGGGCGCTCTCGAACCTGATCGACAACGCGGCAGAGGCGCTGGATAACAGTTTGCTGCGTGAGATACACATCGAAACGCGGCGATCGGAGCAGTCGCCCGGTATGTTGGAAACCGTCGTTGCCGACACAGGACCGGGTGTCACGGACGACATGCGCGAGCGCCTGTTTCTACCGTATTTTTCAACAAAGGGCCGTGGTACAGGTCTGGGTCTGACCATCGCAGCGAAGATTCTGGCAGACCACGGCGGCAGCGTTCGTGCCGAAAAAAACACGCCCACCGGCACCCGCTTCATTTTGGAGTTGCCGCTTGCCTCCGTTCCGTTCGAGGCTGAATTGCGGCCGCAGCAGCACCCCGAGGTGCAGCCAGCGTGAGACACGTCCTGATTGTCGATGACGAGGAAGAAATTCGCGAGTCGCTGGAAAGCATCCTGCGCGAAGAGGGCTACACGGTCACCACCACGGGCACCGCTACAGAGGCGCTGGAATTGGTACGCGATGTGGAGTACGACGTCGTGCTGCTGGACATCTGGTTACCCGATGGAGACGGCTTGGCAGTACTGGACCGGATCCGCGCTCTTGGGCTGTCCACGCCGCCAGAGGTGGTCATCATCTCCGGGCATGGAACCATTGAGTCTGCGGTACGCGCGACCAAGCTGGGCGCTTACGACTTTCTGGAGAAGCCTCTCTCGCTTGACCGCACCCTGCTGTTGCTGAAAAACGCAACCGAGGCAAGGCAACTGCGCCGCGACAACCAGGAGTTTCAGCAGCAGCTTGCGCAAAAAGCTTACGTATCCGGCCAGAGCGTACCGTTGAAGGCATTGCGTCAGCAGATCAGATTGATGGCGCCAACCAACGGCCGCGTGCTCATCTACGGCGAGTCCGGCACGGGCAAGGAACGCATTGCGCGAACCATGCACGCGGAAAGTCTGCGTGCCGAGCGTGTTTTCGTGGAATTAAACTGCGCTGCTATTCCGGAAGACTTTATCGAGAGTGAGCTGTTCGGCTACCGTCACGGTGCCATGCCGGGTGGACCGCAGGAAAAGCGCGGCACCTTTGAGCGGGCCGACGGCGGGACGCTGTTTCTGGATGAAGTCGGCGACATGAGCCTGAAGACGCAGGCGAAAGTGCTGCGTGCGTTGGATGAACAGAGGTTCTACCCTGTGGGCGCTTCACAACCTGTGCACGTGGATGTTCGCGTGATCGCGGCAACCAACAAGAACCTGGAAGAAGAAATTGCGCGCGGCAACTTTCGCGAGGACCTCTTCTACAGGCTGAATGTGATTCCTTTTTTTTTACCTCCGCTGCGCGATCGCATTGAAGATGTGCCCACGCTGGTTCAGGAATTCCTGCAGGAATTTGGCCG
>CAXUEW010000267.1:3224-4846 GCA_964250115.1 uncultured Terriglobus sp. | reverse complement strand
TGGTTCGGGCCCGCGCACCTGTTGCGCTCCGCCATCTGGGCGCAGGTCCTGCTGGGCGGCCTGAACCTCTTGCCAGCCCTGCCGCTGGACGCGGGCATCCTGTTGCGGCGGCAGTTGAGCCGTGTACGTGGAGCCGCCGCTGGTGCACGCGCGGCAGCCGGCATCAGCCAGAGCATCGCCCTGATCCTGGTCGTCCTTGGCGCTGCCATGTCGAATGCGTGGGTGGCTGTGATGGGCTTATCCGTCCTGCTGACCAGCCGTGCGGAGGCGGTGACGGCCATGGCGGCATCGGCGGTGGAAAAGGTTAGAGTGTCCGAGGTCATGCTGCGCGAATTCACCACGGTATCCGCGTCGGACACGCTGGAAGACGCACTACGTCTGAGCGTCTCGTCCCTGCAGGATGTGTTCCCGGTCGTGCGCGGTCCGCTGCTGGTAGGCGCGGTCAGCCGCGAGGCGCTGATGACGGCCCTGCGAACCGACCGCAACAGCTACGTACAGAGTGTCATGGCACGCACGGTCGAGGTGGTATCGCCGGATGATCCGCTGATCCCGACGCTCATGCGCATCCAGCACAGCCGTGGAGCGCAGTTGCTGCCGGTAGTTGTAGACGACCGCATCGTCGGCATTGTGACGCCGGGAAACCTGTCGCAGTCCATGGCGGCGCTGGGACGCACACGCCGCCTGGCCAGCCTGGCAGGCAGACGTGGCTGAAGCGGCCGGTCGACCAGTCGCGGAAGACCCGCCGCTTGCGCCCGGCCTGTACCTGGTAGCGACGCCCATCGGCAATCTGGAAGACATTACCCTGCGCGCCCTGCGGGTGTTGCGGTCGGCGGATCGCATTGCCAGCGAAGACACGCGGCAGACAGGCAAGTTGCTGCATTATTACGGCATCACGACGCCCACGGTAAGCTACCACCTGCACAATGAACGCAGCCGCGCGGAAGAACTGGTTGCCCATCTCCGCGAGGGCGCACGTATCGCCGTGGTCAGCGACGCAGGCATGCCTGGCATCGCCGATCCAGGTGAGGAGATCGTCCGAGCGGCTGCAGAAGCTGGCATCCCGGTGTTTGCTGTTCCCGGGGCTAACGCCGCCCTGAGCGCCCTGACAGCGAGCGGGCTGCCTACGGAGCGATTTGCCTTTCGAGGGTTTCTGCCCTCAAAGCCGGGCGAACGCCGAACCGCGCTGGAGCAGGTTCTCGCTGAAGTCAAAGCCGCCGCCGAACCGGCAACACAGATTTTCTACGAGACACCCCATCGCATTGTGGAAGCACTGGCTGACGTGGCTGACGTCTTTGGTTCTGGCCACCGCGTCTGTCTGGCGCGGGAACTGACCAAGCTGCACGAAGAGTTTCTGCGGGGTGCCGCAGGCGACGTACACGCAACGCTGGCCGCGCGAGACAGCGTTCGCGGCGAAATGGTGCTGCTACTGTCCGGTGAAGTGGCGGCTGCGCCGGAAATCAACCTTCCGTTGGGGCAGGCTGTGCGCGCCCTGATAAAGTCCGGCTTGGAAGAGAAGGACGCTCTGAAGCAGGTAGCGCGCGAACGCGGCATGGGCAAAAGTGACGCCTATCGCGAGTGGCAGCGAACCCGCGGCAAAGCGTAACAATCCGCATCTCTCCAAC
>CAXUEW010000267.1:0-3214 GCA_964250115.1 uncultured Terriglobus sp. | reverse complement strand
CGGCCAACTTTCGGAAAGGGCATGGCTTCAGCCATGCCGCAACCACTGCCGTCATTGCTACGGCTTTAGCCGCCGAGGTCCGCTTTTTTATTTGCAACGCGGTTGGCTTTGAGAAGACAGCCGACCTCAGGGGCTGAAGCCCTCATCTCAGAATTGCGGGCGGCACAGCTAAAGCTGTGCCCTGCCGAATGACGCGCAGCCACAGCGCCGTATTTATCAGAAGAATTCCGGCTAAAGGTCGTTCGCCGCGTCGGTCCCGCTGCCTGTCACGTCCGAGGAACGCTGAAGCGCATCGTGCGTGCAGTGCGCGTCCCCCAGGTGCGTTTCCCGGCCCTTGACACGGTCATACATGTAGCTGTCGCTGGTAGTGCCCAGACTCTCGTTGTAGAGCATGGTGGTTCCCGCGGCTTCGTCCAGTTCTTCGCTGAACTGGTGTAGCGCGCGCAGATGGTCGGCGGTGGCCACAATCTCAAGTTTCGGCGTCTTAAGAAACTTTTGGTAGCCCTTGTCGACCAGACGTGCAATCTGGCCGTTCAGCAGGAAACCGACCTTGGTGACAATTTCAGCGGGTGCGGGCTGCGGAATGATCTTCTCGCTGACGGCAGGCGAAGGCGCAATCTCAGCTGCGCAGCCGTATTTTGACACCCGGTAAGCGCCTGCAACGCGAACGCCGCCTGCACCCTCTCCCGCGGCGGAGACATCAAACTTCTGCGCGCCCAGGCTTGAGAGAACGTCGTTGAAGGTGTGCTTTGCGACTTTTTTCTTGAAGAACATCCGGTTTGCCACCTTTGCAAGGTGCGACTGCTCAGCCGGGCTGGCCGCAACCGCTAAGATTTACTTTCGCACATCACAACGCGCAAGGCAGGAGCGAATGAGCACAGCGGCAGTCTTAACACCGAAGCTGGGGCAGGCAGTGATCGACCGCATTGGCAATACGCCCATGATCCGGCTCGACCGCATCGTGGCCCACCTGCCCGGCATTACGCTGCTGGGCAAGGCAGAGTTTGCAAATCCCGGCGGCTCCGTGAAGGATCGTCCCGCATCATCTATCGTGCGTGCAGCCATGGAAGCCAGCGAGCTTGGCGATGCGCAGCCGGAGCGGTCGCTGCTGGACGCCACCAGCGGCAACACCGGTATTGCTTACGCCATGCTGGGTGCAGCGCTGCAGTTCCCTGTAACGCTATGCGTGCCCGCCAGCGCCAGCCCGGAGCGCAAAAAGATGCTGCATGCCTACGGGGCCGAGGTGATTTTTACGCCTGCGGGCGACGGGTCTGACGGTGCCATTCGCAAGGTGCGCGAGCTATACGCCGCCCATCCTGAGAAGTACTTCTACGCCGACCAGTACGGCAACGACAACAACTGGAAAGCCCACTACCGCACCACGGCCAACGAGATCTGGCAGCAGACCGAAGGCACGGTGACCCACTTCATCGCGGCCATGGGTACAAGCGGCACCTTCATGGGTTGCACCCGGCGCTTTCGCGAGCTGAACCCTGACATCCGCTGCATCAGTATGCAGCCCGACTCGCCCTTCACCGGCCTTGAAGGCCTGAAGCACATGCCCACGGCCATCGTTCCGCCCATCTACGACCCCGCCCTGGCGGACCGCAACATCTGGGCAGAGACGGAACCGGCTTACGCCATGTGCAAACGGCTGGGGCGTGAAGAGGGCCTGCTGGTGGGCGTCTCCGCCGGTGCCAACGTGAACACCGCCCTGCAGATTGCGGAAGAGGAGTACGCCGCAGGACGCGAGGCCGTGATCGTCACTGTGCTCTGTGACGGTGCGGAGAAGTACCTGAGCGAGCGGTTTTGGACGGAAGATTGAAGTCGGCAGGGCTGGGTATGATGTGTGCAGAACCTATGCAGGAGGAACCCAATGGCCGCCTCTGAGATTTCAGTAGCAGTGACAGGTGAACTGGCCACTCTGGTCTGCGACGCCGTGGCTTCTGGCGAGTACCCGACCCATGCGGATGTGGTCCGGGTTGCGCTTGAGCAATGGAGCGAAAACCGGGAACCAATGGACATCGCTCACGTGAAAAGGTGCTGGGATGAAGCCATGCTCTCCGACGAGACCGTGAGTGTTGACAAAGGCGAAATGTTCACTCGGCTGCGCGCAAAGTATGGCCTTGGGAGTGAATACGTGGACTCACAGTGACACTGGAGATTGCTCCACAAGCAGACCGGGATCTTCGGGAAATCAACGCCTACATAGCGAAAGACAGCAGAGTACTATAGTGATCGCCTGCTCCTGCAGATACAAGGTGAGATCGAGAGCATCGCACGTTCGCCCCTTCTCTACCGGTTGCGACCTGACGTTGGCAGGGATGCGCGTGTGGCAGTCGTCGGACGTTATCTCATCCTGTTCCGAGTGAAAAGCCCACGCATCCGTATTGAACGGGTAATCCACGGTAGCCGCGATCTGTCTCCTCTATGTCAGGACGCCTGGGAGAATGGCTGAACCAATGCTGAAACTTACTCAGACCGACTACGAAGCCCTGCGCGCACACGGTGAAGAAACCTACCCGCACGAGTGCTGCGGCATCCTGCTGGGCCATGCGGGTGAGACGAACCAAGTGGTCGAGCTGATGCGGGCAGGCAACACCCGCACCGATTCCGCGCATAACCGCTACCACATTGCCCCGCAGGAGCTAATCGCGGCGCAGCGGGCCGGTCGCAAAAAGGGCCTCGACATTGTCGGGTTCTACCACTCGCATCCCGACCACCCGGCGCAGTGGTCCACCACGGACTTCGCCGAGGCGCACTGGTATGGCTGTAGTTACGTCATCACGGCCACCACGCAGGGCAAGGCCGAGGTGACGAATGCATTCCTTCTGCGCGGTAGCGGTGAAGAGGACAAGCGGTTTGAGGATCAGCCGATTACGGTCGGCTGACCTAGGCATACGGCCCACCGCTAATTTTGCCCGGAACCCACCTACCGTCATCCTGAGCGGAACACGCAGTGCGTAGTCGAAGGACCTGCTTTCCTTCGGGAGTTGCAACCAAGGCGGAAGAAAGCAGGTCCTTCGACTCCGCTGCGCTACGCTCAGGATGACGATCCCAAGGCAGGTAAGGGACTACGCTCAGGATGACGGAGGAGGGTAAGACTCTGAATACACGTTACGCTCAGGGTGAAGGCGTGTTTCGTGTGCGACGGTTTACCCGCATCCAACACTAAGCAGCCATAATCCAAAGGAAGCCATGACGATTCTGATTC
>CAXUEW010000266.1:445-4925 GCA_964250115.1 uncultured Terriglobus sp. | reverse complement strand
AGCGAGCCGGGAATTCTGCCTGCGCAGCAGGTCCGTGTCGATGCGGCATCCTGCCTGTTCCATGCGCAGAAGCACGGGCACCAGCGGCAGGTCGATCTCCTGGTAGGTCTTGTCGAGTTCGCCCTCGATCACCTGTCCGCGTAGCGTGCCGTTCAGTTGCAACACGGCACTTGCGGCCTCAGGCAGTGCGAATGCCGGCGCTGCCTGCTTCTTCTCGACGGTGGTCAGCGCGCGGTCGTTGAAGCGCGCGGCAACATCCGGCAACGTGTGGCTGCCATGCGTCGGATTGACCAGGTAGCTGTACAGCATGACATCGTCGCGCACGTTGCGGATGGGCAGCTTTGCGCCCTCCAGCGTGCGGAGTACCGCCTTCAGGTCGTGCACGGCCTTTGGCAGAGTCGCATCGGCAAGCGCATCGCGAAGCGGCTCAGCCATTGCGGCATAAAGATCGACAAGCAGCGCCTTGCCTTCTGCCGCGGCAAACCCTGCGTTCAGAGGCGCGGTAACATCCGAAGCGGGTAGAGGAGTGGCATCCGCATCTGGCTCTGGCGCTGCAAACAGGTTGAAGTTGGTCGCTACAACATCAGCTGGTTCTGCGGCGGCATCAAGCTCCGTCTCCGGTTCGGCACCTGCCTCCTCTGCCAATGCGCGTGCATCCACCGGTAGAAACATTGCGAGGCCCAGATCGCTCTTGCGGGCAGTTGCCAGCAGTTCCGCGATGTCCTGCGCTGTGGGCTCAAGAATGTAGTCGATCTTGGAGGCCTCGGGTGAAGGCAGGTCTTTCAGCAACGTGGTGAACTCAAGCTCTGTGTACAGCGAGCGCAGCGCAGGCAGGTTCGCCTCACCCGCCGTACTCATCGCTTCCAGCGAGTAGTCCACGGGCAGGTTGCAATGGATGGTGACCAGTTCCTTTGAGAGCAGCACGGTGTCTCGATTGTTCTCGAGTGATTCGCGATAGGTCTTCTTCTTGATGGTTGCGGCAGCGTCCAGCGCGGCTTCTACCGTGCCGAATTGCTGGATCAACTCGACAGAACCCTTGTCGCCGATCCCGGGTGCACCGGGGATGTTGTCGATGGAATCGCCTCGCAGTGCCATGACATCAATCACGCGTGCGGGTGGCACGCCGAGTACCTCCTCCACCTTCGCAGCGTCGAGGATCAGGTTGTCCTTGGTCGGGTTCAGGATGGAGACGTTCTCGTTCACCAGCTGCATCATGTCTTTGTCGGACGACACAATGTAGACGTGGTGGCCCTGCTCGGCAAGGCGGCAGGACAGCGTTCCGATCACGTCGTCTGCCTCAAATCCTTCGTGATGAAGAATGGGGATGCCGAAGGCCTCCAGCGCGCGGCGAATATAGGGTTGTTGCTGCGTCAGGTCTGCCGGTGTTTCGCTGCGGGTGGCCTTGTAGCCGCCGTAGTCAATCTCGTCAAACTGCTGCGTCTTGATGTTGAACTTGCGAACCGTCTTCATGGCGGCGGCAGCTTCGTTGCGATGGACCGGCGCGCCGCCCTCGTAAATGGCGGCGATGTACTGAGGGCTGAAGTCTTCCCGCAGCTTGTTGATCATGTTGATGAAGACATACGTCGCGGCGGTGGGGATGCCGGTGCGCGTGGACATGGGCCGGGACCGCTGCATGGCATGGTAGGCGCGAAAGACGAACGCCATGGTGTCCAGCAGGTACACCGGCGGCTTTTTCTGGTCAGGCATGAACTCTCATTACAGAACTGCGTTTGGGGTGCATGGTTGGAACTATTTGGTGCAGAAGGGCTATCCGCGATGCTAGCTCAGGAACATGCAATCGCCGTAAGAGAAAAATCTGTACTGCTGTTGAACAGCGTGCGCATACGCGGCCAGCACGTGTTCACGCCCGGCAAAGGCGCTCACCAGCATCAGCAGGGTCGATCGCGGCAGGTGGAAGTTAGTCAGTAGCGCATCCACCAGTTGGAAGGTGTGCCCCGGCTGCAGGAAGATGCATGTGCTGCCGGTGTGCGCTTCCAGTTGGCCGGTCTGCGCGATGTGCTCCAGCGTGCGTGTCGTAGTGGTTCCGACTGCAACAATGCGTCTGCCCTCTGCGCGGGCTGAACGGATCGCCGCCGCTGTGCTCGCAGGCAGCGTGTAGGTTTCCTCATGCAAGTGGATGTCACGGAGGTCGTCCGCGCGTACCGGCTGGAAGGTTCCCAGGCCCACATGGAGGGTGACGTGTGCGACTTGAACACCGCGTTCCCGTATCGCTTGCAGCACCGCCCGCGTGAAGTGCAGGCCCGCAGTGGGCGCGGCAGCAGAGCCATGCTCCCCGGCGTAGACCGTCTGGTAGCGCGCCCTGTCTTTGTCCTGGTTCGCGGCCGCGTCACGATGGATGTAGGGCGGCAAAGGGATGTGGCCGAGCCTATCCAGGATTCCAAAGAAATCCGGAGTTGATTGAAATTGCAGGGTGCGTTCGCCGAACTCCCCGGCTTCGACTACATCCGCGGTGAGTAATTCAGCCCCCGATCCAAAGAGGATGCGTTCCCCCACGGGTACCTTGCGCCCCGGCTTCACCAGCGCCCGCCATGTGTCATTGCCCAGCGGCTGTGTCAGCAGGACTTCCACCACGCCGCTTGGAGCGGGAGAGTTTCGCTGCGTCCGCATACCGGCGCGTCGGCCGAACAGCCGGGCCGGAATCACGCGGCTGTCGTTCATCACCAGCAGGTCGCCGGGTCGCAGATGGGAAGGGAAGTCACGAAACTGCAGATCGGCCAACGCTCCTGACGTGCGATCCACCGCCAGCATGCGCGCGCCATCACGCTCTGCTGGCGGGTGTTGCGCAATCAGCTCAGGTGGCAGGTAGAAATCAAAGTCATCGACACGCACAAGTCCATTTTAGAGAACGGTGCTAGGTGTGTCCGAAGCCGACGACGCAGTTTCCGCGCCGCTGACCGCATCGTCAAGGCTTGCCTGCAGCATCGCCGTTGCGTCCGCGGGGCTTGTGCCATCAGGTACCTCAATCGACGCACACCACCTCACATGTACGTGACTGAACGGCTTTGGCACAATGAAGCGGTCCCACGACCGTAAAAGCCACGCTCGTTCTGCGTGGAGATGGAAGCAGGAAGCAGGCGATCCGCTGTGCTGCAGAACCGCCGCCGCGCCCGCCTTGGCGACGTACACCGGGCCGCGGGGACCGTCTGCCGTGACGGCCACCTTGCAGCCCGCCTGTCGCGCGCGGGTCAAGGCCAGCAGACCGGCGGCACCTCCGCGAGAGCTGGACCCACGCACCGGTACAAATCCCAGCCGCTCCACCACGCGGGCGATCAGTTCACCGTCGAATGAGGCGGAGATGAGGATCCGGATGCCAAGTCCCCGGTACCGGTACGCCGCCAGCAGCAGCGCTCGATGCCAGAAGACGTACACGCCTCCCTCATCCGGAAAGCGGTCTGCCGGGCGCGCGTCAGGCGCATCCACTTCCACAAAGCGCAGCGTCGCGCACAGCAATCGCAGCACCGCCGCTGCCAGCGGTGGAACGACTGCCAGAAATACGCGCTGCTTGCGGGAAAACACCACAGGCTAATTGTAGGGAGAAGTGCGGCTACGCATCTGGGGTGGGCGCAGACAAGTGGAAATAAGGAAAGCGCCATGCCACGAAACAGCGAGCCATAAGGAAGACATCCGGCCGGTGACACACGATCGCACCGCCGAAGCGTTGCGACTGCCGTCGAGCATGCCTATACGGTCCCGTTTGCTGCAATGTAACAGTGTTGCTTCAGGATCACGCTGACATCAGAATCTGTTCTACAGAGTCGGCACCGGAGAATGAGCGTCAAACAAGCAGCCCTCTCCGCACGCGAGAAGGGCACGAGTGAAAGGCAAGGCGAGCAGTATGGCAGTACTTGATACCGAACAAACCAGCACGGATGCAGGGCTGGAGCACGCAGAAGAAAACGAGTTGAACCCATGGGAGGCGCAGGCCGCCCGCTTTGATTTTGCGGCCAAAAAGCTGGATCTGGACACCGGCATCTGGAAAGTGCTGCGGCAGCCCGCACGCGAGATCATCGTGCACTTCCCGGTCATGATGGATGACGGCCGCATCGAAGTCTTCACCGGTTATCGCGTGCAGCACTCCATCGCACGCGGCCCGGCCAAGGGTGGTATCCGCTACGCCCCTGACGTCTCGCTGGACGAGGTCCGTGCGCTGGCAAGCTGGATGACGTGGAAATGCGCCATCGTGAACATCCCCTTCGGCGGTGCCAAGGGCGGCGTGATCTGCGACCCCAAGAAGATGAGCCAGGGCGAACTGGAGCGCATGACGCGCCGCTATACCGCGGAGATGATGGACGTCTTCGGCCCGGAAAAAGACATTCCCGCACCGGACGTCAATACCAACGAGCAGACTATGGCGTGGATTATGGACACGTACAGCATGCACATGCGGCAGACCGTAACCAGCGTGGTCACCGGCAAGCCCATCAACATGGGTGGATCGCGCGGGCGCTCGGCGGCCACA
>CAXUEW010000266.1:0-435 GCA_964250115.1 uncultured Terriglobus sp. | reverse complement strand
TGTCAGTTGCGATCAGGCGCTGCGCTACCTGGGCCGGCAACCGCAGGACTGCCGCGTCGTCGTGCAGGGCTTTGGCAATGTCGGCTCCAACGCTGCCCTGCTGCTGCAGGAAAAGGGTTACCGTGTCATCGGCATCGCAGAGTGGGATGGCGGCCTGCACAACGCCGCCGGCATCCACATCCCGGCACTGGTCGAGCATCGCCGGAGGACAGGCTCAATCCGCGGATTCGCAGGCGCGGACGAGGCAAACAGCGACGAACTGCTGACCTCCGACTGCGACATCCTGATCCCCGCCGCACATGAGAACGTCATCACCAGTCGAAACGCAGGTGCAATACGCGCGACCATCTTGGTTGAAGGCGCAAACGGACCTACGACTCCGGAAGCGGACACCATCCTGGAGCGTAAGGGCGTCTTCGTGGTGCCGGACATTCT
>CAXUEW010000265.1:0-4990 GCA_964250115.1 uncultured Terriglobus sp. | reverse complement strand
GAAGCCAATCCAGCGATTTATCAACCGGGATCGACGCTGGCAAACTCTGGACGTCGCCGCCTCTACTCCGGCTGCACGCTCACAACGGGTGTTTGCCAACTGGGCACGGCCGGCATCGTGCAGGGCAATGCAAATTCCAGCTTCCATTCGGCGCAGGTTTCGCTTACACGGCGCGGAGCACCCGATCTGAACTACACGCTGGCTTACACCTTCTCCAAAGATTTGGACTACTCCTCAAGCCTCCACATGTCCGGGCCTGCGCCGTGGCTGGTGCTGGGCGAGCTCGACATCCCGCAAGACAATCAGAACCTCAAAGCGGAGTACGGCCGCTCACTCTTCGATTCGCGCCATCGTTTTGCGGGGAGCCTGACCTACAGCCTTCCCTTCGCGCGCAATCTAAGGGGCATCTCCAAAACCCTGCTCGATGGCTGGCAGGCCTCGGGCTTGCTCGCGCTGAATTCAAGTACACCTTTCACCGTGTACGACTCCGCGAATGCCTCTCTCCAGGCCCCGCATCCTGGCGTTTCGGGCATGTTTGGTGACCGCCCGAATGTTGTCGGCGATCCCAATCGAGGAGCGCCACACACCATAGCGCAATGGATCTCTCGCTCAGCGTTTCAGCGCCTCGACCCGGTCACGAACGCGGGTCAGTTCGGCAATGAGAGGCGTAATAGCATCGACGGTCCGGCCTATGGGAGCCTCGACGCATCGATCAATAAGACTTTTTTTCTAGCCGAAGGCACCAAGCTCATCTTCCGGGCGGACGCATTCAACGTAACCAACCGCGTCAACCTGATCACGCCCGTGTACGACATCAATTCGCCCGTGTTCGGCCAAATTATTGAAGCGCAGGCGCCGCGCATTCTTCAGTTTGCCCTGAAGCTGCAGCGCTAATCTCGTTTCCCGCGTTCGAGTTGGCTTCGGCAGATCATGCCGCTTAGAAGGGGTTGAGCTTCTTCAGCCCTTTCTTCTTCTTGTGTGTACTTGAGGACTCGTCGTCCTTATCGAACTCCGGCTTGACCTTCTTCTGGTTGCCCTTCTTGTCCAGCACAGGGGCCTGACCTACGGGCGTCTTCTGACCGGCGACATCGTTCACCGCATCAGGCGCTTCAGCAGCCCTTTCGATGGGCGGCAAAGCGGTGTTGTTTGCGGGTCCAACGGCGTTCAGGCCGTTGCCGGTGGGTGTGGTGGCAGTCGCGCCCGGCGTCAGGATGGTGACGCCGACACTGTTGCCACCGCCGCTGCTGAGAGGAGCGACTCCGGGAGGCGTTGCGGTAAATCCTGTGCCCGATGGGGTCGAGATGGCGGCATCGGCTGCGGGGATGTCTTGCAGGCTCGGCGAGAGCGTAGTTGCGGCACTGGCCGGGGTGGCCGCGTCCGCTCCGGCTGGGGTTTCCACGGTGCCGGTGGTTGCAGTCAGCGGCGTGCGCCCTGCAGTGTTCGGCTCCAGCGCCGCCTTGTAGGCGTTCTCTGCGCGCTTGGCGACTGTGGGCGCGGTTGTTGCCTTGGGATCAGCCAGGGCGGGTTCGCCAAGTCGCGCGGCCTGCACCGTGTCCGGTCCGCGGAAGATCAGGCCCTTTGCGCGGTTCGCCAGGGTGTAGGTCTGGCGGCTGTCTTCCAGTGCCTGGCTTGCGGCGATTTGCTCCGCCGTAGGCTCAGGAATGGGAACATTCATGGCTTCCAGGCGATCCCGCGCTTCTTCCATGTGGGGCGATGCGGCGTACTGGAGCACGACCCGGCTGTAGGCTGCAACCGACTGGTCGTCATAGGTCTTCAGTAACCGTGCGCGGGCGTCTTCGGGCAGCTTGACAGTGCGAATGTAGCGGGCCTGCGCGGCGTAGGCATCGCCCAGGCCGATCAGCGTCTGGTCGATGTGACTGTAGAGCGGATAGGTGTCTACAACGGTCTGGTAGCGCGCAATAGCCGCTATCCAGTTTTCATGGCGTGAGTAGAAGTCGCCAATGCCGGTTTCGCGCTGGGCCAGCACCTCCTGCACCTCGCGCAGCTTCTGTTTTGCCTCCGGAATCAGCTTCGAATCCGGATACTGGTTCAGCATGTTGCGATACTCGTCCTGCGCATGAACCACCTTGGTGTAGTCGCGGTCCGGGCGGTCCATCTGCTTGAAGTAGATGTCGCCGATTCTCATCTGCGCTTCAGCGGCTTCGGGCGCGTTCGGGAAGAAGATGATGAAGTCGTGGTACTCCGTCTCAGCCTGTGCCAACGCGCCGCTGCCGCCTTCGCGGTACCAGCTGTCGGCAAAGGCCAGCTTGGAACGCATCTGGTATTCGGAGTCAGGGTAGGTCGAGAGTAGCGTCTGCAGGTCGAGCCGAGCCACTTCGTAACGGCCCTTGTTGATGGCGACCAGGGCCTTGTCATACAGCTGCTTGTCCGGCTGGTCCGACTTGACGTGGCCCAGCGGATTGATCTTCATCTGGCGCTTCTGCGCCTTTTCTTCCTTGACCGTGTCCTTCGTCTGTCTGACCTTTTCGTCGGCAGTCTTACGCGTACGTCCGCGCTTGGGCGTCGTGTTGCTGAGGACGGCCGTTGGTACGTTATCGCCATTGGCATTTGTCGTGCCGGGCGGCAGGTCTGACGTTGCAGCGGGCGGTGCCTGCGTGCTCTGGGGTGTCTGTGCGATGGCCGCCGACGCAGCAAGACTGCCTGCGAGAAGAACGACGGCAACTCCTCGGCGCGTGAAGAAGGAACGCTGCGCGTGGGCAGACCGGAAGAAAAATGACGCCATGCTGTAATACCCTCGGTCCTGGGCGAACCGACGCGGCACGCCCGGGAGACTTCGTGTTTCCATTCTAAGCCGCCGGCGGCCACATGTCTGCGCAGGCGGAGTGTGCTTTCTTGGACGGGACTTCCAGTTGAAAGTCTCTAAACGTGAACTTCTGTCGCAGCCTGGGCGGTCTTTAGAAAAGCCTGTGCGTTCGCTTCGGTCTTTGCACCCTGTCCTGGACCGGCAAAGATGGCCGAACCGGCCACCAACAGGTCGGCACCGGCACGTACCGCGTCAGCAACCGTATCCTGCCCGATGCCGCCGTCTACTTCAATGCGGAAGGCCAGACCCATCTCTTCTCGCAGGCTGCGCAGGTGCTCGACTTTTGCCAGGCAGCGAGGGATGAAGCTTTGGCCACCAAAGCCTGGATTCACCGTCATCACCAGCACGTGGTGCACCAGCGGCAGCACTTCGATGAGTGTTTCGACCGGTGTCGCGGGGTTGATGACGACCGCGGGCTGCATGCCGTGCTCACGGATCGAGGTCAGCGTGCGATGCAAATGGCGGCAGACCTCCTGGTGCACGATCAGCCAGTCCGCACCGGCCTTGGCAAAGTCGGCGATATAGCGGTCCGGCTCCTCGATCATCAGGTGGACGTCCAGCGGCAGCTTTGTGATGCTGCGCACCGCTGCGACAACCGGCGGCCCAAAGGTGATGTTCGGGACAAAGTGGCCGTCCATCACGTCCACGTGGCACACGGTGCCGCCGCCGCGCTCGGCCGTGGCGATTTCGTCGGCAAGGTGTGTGAAATCCGCCGCCAGGATGGAAAATGCAAGGTCGATCATCACCGGCAGTTTACCAAGCCCGGAACGATACCATGGTTATGGAGACACATTCTTGCCCGCTGAAGCACTTGCACTGCCCCCTGGAAACTTTCGCGCCTACCTGTTCGACCTGGACGGAACGATCGCAGACACCATGCCGCAGCACTTTAAGGCATGGACCGCCGCGCTTGCCATACACGGTGCAGCTTTGTCTGAAGAGCAGTTCTACGAGTGGGGCGGGGTACCGCCGCTGCGCGTGGCTCAGTTGCTGAAGGAACGCGCAGGTTATGCGTTTGACCCTGAAGATCTGGTCGCGGACAAGGAGGCACGCTTCTTGGCCGGTGTGGCCGATGTTCAGCCGGTCGCATCGGTGCTGGCGCACATCGTGGAGGCGCACGGGCGCATACCCTTGGCTATCGTTTCCGGATCGCCGCGTGACAACGTGGAGCGCACACTTGCCGTACTTGGTCTAAGTGACCGCTTTGCCGTCACCGTTTGCGCCGAGGACTATCGCGAAGGAAAGCCCGCTCCGGAGCCGTTTCTAACGGCGGCATCGCTGCTGGGTGTGGCTCCTGCGGACTGCCTGGTGTTTGAGGATGCGGATGCGGGAATTGCCGCTGCGGAAGCTGCAGGGATGCAGTGGGTACGCGTGCCTCAGACCGTACCGGCTGCATAGGGATGTCGATCTCATGATCGCGCTCTGAAGTCGCCTGTCTTGTACGGCTGGGCTAACTTCTTCTGAATTCGCTGGTGTTTATGAAATCGAGCTGCTTGAATTTGCTTGTGTCTACAAGGTCGATTCTTTTCCGTGGCTAGTGTCTACGAGGTCAGGCTGCTTTCGGAAGGGCATGGCTTCAGCCATGCCGACACCGCACCCTAATGAAACGGCTTTAGCCGCCGAGGTCAGCTTTTCCAGGACCCCACAGACGTCGCAGGGAAAGCTGACCTCAGGGGCTGAAGCCCTGATCGAACAATTCCATAGATGGCATGGCTGAAGCCATGCCCTTCCGAAAACAGCCCACCGCCGTAACCTAGTCCACGCCGTAGCCAAGTACGCCGAAGCGCAGAATGAAGCGGTGGCGCGCCGTCATGCCTCGTTACTTGCAGTGGCTTCTTGCGCCGGGACGTCAGCAGTATCCGTGGGCGCGACCATTGCAGGCTCCGCAGGTGCAGCCAGTTTCGCCGCCGCGCGGACCATCTTTCTGACCGGCCAGGTATCGCGCTCGCGAAAGAAAACCACGCCGGACCGTTGCTTCTCCGGACGGTAGTACCACCGGCGAAGCAGCGCGAGGTGGTCGCCCAGCTCGGTGGTGTCGGTGCTGGCTGCGCCGTCTTCCAGCTTTGCAACGGCGGCCAGCATACGCTCTTCCGGGCTGACCGCAACGGCTGCCGGTGCAGCGTCCTGCGCGTCTCCAAGAGGCACAGCCGCAAGCATCATGGGCTG
>CAXUEW010000264.1:0-4999 GCA_964250115.1 uncultured Terriglobus sp. | reverse complement strand
GTCGGCCAGCGATTCCTTGCAACCGTACAGGTTGTCGAACTTGCTCTTGGTGACGGAGTCATTCACGTTGATGGCGGGCACCAGCAGCTTGCCCTTCTTCATCATCTCGTAGAGACGGTGAACGCCCGTCGTCGTCTCTTCTGAAACGCCGCGCCATTCTTTTGCAACAGTGTGCCAGTGGGTCGGGTCTTCGCTCAACACCTTTAGCAGCAGTTGCTGAATGACGGCTTCTTCCTCGCTGCCCGGCTTCGCGTCGACGAAGCTGCGGTCGCCATCTTCCAGCTCGACGCCCTTATGAATCAGCAGCGTGACGTCACCGCCGTCATCCACTACCATCTGCGGTCCAAGTCCGTCAGGGAAGCTGAGCGCCTGGTACGTGCACCACCAGTACTCCTCCAGCGTTTCGCCCTTCCACGCAAAAACCGGCGTGCCGGTTGCCGCAATGGCAGCAGCGGCATGATCCTGCGTGGAGAAGATGTTGCAGCTGGCCCAGCGTACGTCCGCGCCCAGGTCCTTCAGCGTCTCGATCAAGACGGCGGTCTGGATGGTCATGTGCAGCGAGCCGGTGATACGCACGCCCTGTAGCGGCTTGTCCGCGGCGTACTTGGCACGAATGCTCATCAGGCCGGGCATTTCCTGCTCGGCGATGTCGATTTCCTTGCGGCCCCAACCGGCAAGGGACAGGTCAGCGACCTTGTAGGGCAGAACGGCTTCGGGTGTGAGAACGGCAGTGGCCATGCGCGGGTGAACCTTTCAGATACGGAATGCTTCGTCTTTAAGGGTAGCACTGCGAATGCACCGCCCACGATCAGCTTCCGTGCCGCACACGCGCCAAGGCATCTTGCACGATGCGGCCAACGCGGACTTGACGGCGGCCTGACATGGCGAACGGTAAACTATTCGCCGGTTGCGGTGCCGCGCTCCATGGCCAGGAGTTTCCTCTTGCGTTCGACACCCCACCGGTACCCCGTCAGCGCGCCATCGGCACCGACAACGCGGTGGCATGGCACCAGGAGCGCCACCGGATTCGATGCGCACGCACGCGCCACAGCCCGGGCTGCCGAAGGGCGGCCGATTTCTGCGGCCACAGCGGCATAGGTTCGCGTCTCGCCCCGGGGAATGGCTTGCAGGGCCTGCCAGACCCTCTGCTGGAATGCGGTAGCTCGCACGTGCAGCGGCAGACTTGTCGCAAGAGAGGGCTCCTGAAGGCCGGCCAGCACCGCGGCTATCTCATTCCCCAGCGAAGCGGAATCTTCACGGAGATTCGCCAGTGGGAAACGACCACGCAGCTCCTGCAACAGCGTGTCGTCGCTGCCAGCAAACGCAACGGCGCAAATGCCTTTCGCAGTCGCGGCCACGAGCATCCGTTCCAGCGGCGAGTCGGCGATACTGTACCGGATATCCTCACCCCGAGCCCCACGTTTGAGTTCACCAGGGGTCAAGCCCAGACCGTTCCCGGGTGCATAGACGCGGCTGGTGGACTGGTAGCCCGCCGCATACATCGCCTCGGTGACTGTACTGCCAGCTTGTCCGCTTAGTTCCCTGCTGAAGCGTTCCATACGCGCCCGGCGTGCATACTGCGCCGGCGTAACGCCGAGTGCCATGTGAAAGCTGCGCTGCAGATGAAATGGGCTGATACCGGACATCTCCGCAAGTTCCGCCAGGGAGACCATGCGTCCCGCCGCCAGACCTGCGTGGATGGCATCGACTACCCGATCGATCCTGTTTGCGGATGCCTGGGAAGGGTTTAAGCCGCCCGGCTTGCAACGCAGGCAGGCCCGGTAGCCGGATCTGAAAGCCTCATCCAGAGTGTCAAAGAATCGCACGTTTTCACGTCGCGGCCTGCGGCTGGGGCAATCCGGCCGGCACACCACACCCGTACTGGTCACGGCGTAAAAGAAGCTGTCCGCTTCGGCAGCGGAGCGGCTCGCCAACGACCGCCATCGCCGCTCATCCTTGCCCGTACCGGTTTGGATTGCTGTGTCGGACATTGCCGTAGGCTCATCTTCACGGGAAAGCATCAGCGTGTTCATAAAACAGTCTTGCGGATTTCTCGACTGGCAGGCAATCCGTATCTTGCGGTGAGAGCATCTTTCCTGCAGGACCAAAATACTTCCCGCAATGGACCGTATTTGGGAGGGAAGATCGTATCCACGCAGGTGCGGTGCTTTGGATTTCGGCCTTACACAGCATTAGTATGCGCTTAGCAGCAGCGCATCATTCCACGGAGCCATGCTCCCGACTTCAACTTAAGGAAAACGGGCAAACGAACGCATGCGTTTTGGGCACGAGCTTAGAGGGGAACGCGAACGGCGCGGCATTTCACTCGAGGACGTCGCCGTGTCCACGCGGGTGTCTTTGCGCCACCTGTCGGCGCTCGAAGAGGACCGCTTCGCAGAACTGCCCGGCGGAGTTTTTAGCCGGGGTATCGTCCGCTCCTATGCAGAGTGCTGCGGACTTGACACGGACGGTACCGTGCAGGGATTTATCGCGGCCATGCGGGCAAGCGGCATCTCCCCGGAACAGAAGGATGACGACTGGGTCGAGTTTGCCGAGGCTGTGCGCCGCAACCGTACGGTAACCAGACCGCGGAGTAATCTGCGCTGGCTGGGCGTTGTACTGATGCTCGTGGTTGTGCTCGCCATGGCAGCAGGTGTTCTCTGGCTGCTGATCTCACGTCATGTGGTACACGTGCCGCCAAAGGTGGAAGATCGTGTCAAGCGAATGCGAGCCGGTTAGGACTTACTATTTGCTGACTTCGACCCCGCGCCAGAAAGCAATATGGTGTTTTACCTGCCGCGCCGCGGGCTTTGGATCGGGATAATACCAGGCTGCATCAGGGTTTTCCTGCCCGTCGACCAGCAATGAGAAATAGCGTGCCTGACCCTTCCAGGGACACGAAGAGGACGTGGAACTGGGCCGCAGAAACTCCCGCTTGACGCTCTCCTCAGGAAAATAGATGTTGCCTTCGACGGTCTGAAAGCTCTCGCTCTCGGCCACCGTCTGGCCGTTCCACATAGCCTTTGCCATTTCTCTGCTCACACTTTCGCAAAAATCGCAGCGAGGTCAACCCTCGCCCGGCGCTGCGCGCCTGCCGTTTCGGCCTTCACCTTTGTACCAGCACTGCAGATTTGAGCCAACCTGTACCGCATTCGATGCAGCCCTTGTTGATGTCGTAAACGAGCCTTACTGTAATTTCAAGCCACGTTGGCGATCACCGGACGGGTAAGCTCTGGATCGGGCCGCTGCAGAACAGGTACTACCGCGGGTTCACGGGGAGGTATTGGCCGACCGGTTGATTCGTCATGGGTGCAGGTAATGGGATCTGCTGCGTCCTCAACAGGCGTCGCTCCCTTCTTTGGACGCCGCTTCGGTAACACATTGTGATTGTGCGGACATACCTCGTGGATGGTGCCGTCTTCCTTGTTGGGCAATTCGAGCAGGTAGGTGCTGTTCCCCT
This sequence comes from uncultured Terriglobus sp., assembly GCA_964250115.1. GTDB lineage: Bacteria > Acidobacteriota > Terriglobia > Terriglobales > Acidobacteriaceae > Terriglobus. Next base: position 1,539 of record CAXUEW010000264.1, on the reverse strand, counting down.
TCGGGCAGGGCTTAGCGATCAACTTCAGATTGCTGCTGAAGTCGCATTTGGGATAATTGGTGCACCCATAAAAGGTGTTTCCGATCTTTGCCTTACGGACGGCGATTTTACTGCTGCACTTGGGGCAGGGCACGTCCAGCAGCTCCTGCTTGACGTATTTGCACTTTGGATAGCCGGAGCAGGAGACGAACTCACCATAACTGCCGTTGCGCTTGACCAGCTCCATGCCGCACTCCGGGCAGGGTTCGCCGGTAGGCTCGGGCGGCTTGGATTGCACCTTCTGGTTTAGGCGGCGAACGGTCTTGCAGGGCGGGTCGGCGGAGTAGTCCGGGCAGCTCATGAACGGACCCCATGGACCGTTCTTCAGCACCATCTGCTTGCCGCAGTTTTCGCAGAACTCCTCCTCTTCGGTGTCGCCCGCTTCCATGGCGGCCAGGTCGGGCTTGTCCGCGAAGTTTTCCTTGGTAAAGTCGCAGCTTTCCGGCTCGATACGAATGCTCTTCCCGCGCGTTCCCGCCAGCTTCAAGGCGGCGGTTAATTCCTTGTCGTTATGCACCGTTTCGCTGCTGGCTTCGGCATCGTCGACCATGCCCTTCACCACAAATGGGTAGTCAAAAGCCTCAGTCACGCGCTTGTGTGTCGCCTTCGAGTCCTTCTTCCAGGCGGATACGGCGATCGTCTTGGGCTTGGCCTTGGTAAACGTCGAGCAGGAGTAGAACGAACCGAACTTACCCCATTTAAGAATGAGCGGCGAACCGCACTTTTCGCATAGCTCCTCGGTCGGCTTTTCCCAGCGCTTGATCTCCTCCATGGACTTTGCTGCGACCTTGATCTCGTCGGAAAGGTGGTCGTAGAAGCCGCCCAGCAGGTTGGTCCACGTCTGCTTGCCGCCCTCCACCTCGTCAAGCTCTTCTTCCAGCTTGCGGGTATAGGCCATGTCAAAGATGTAGGGGAAATTCTTCACCAATAGCGTCGTGACGACCATCCCGATCTCGGTTGGAACGAACTTGCGCGCCAGTTTCTTGACGTAGTCGCGGTCCTGGATGGTGTTGATGATGGACGCGTAAGTTGAGGGACGGCCAATGCCGCGCTCTTCGAGTTCCTTGACCAGCGACGCCTCGTTGAAGCGTGGTGGCGGCTCGGTAAACTTTTGCTCGGTCAGCACTTCCAACAGGTTTAAGGCCTCGCCTGCCTTCATTGCAGGGAGCGACGTGTCTGCGCCTTCGTCTTCGCCGTCTGCAGACTCGTTCTTCGGTTTTGCCGCCGCGACCGCCGCAGCCTTGCCCAGACGCGGGTCTGCAATCTTCAGGAAGCCGTCAAACTTCAGCACTGATCCCGAGACGCGGACCTGGTAGGTCTTGTCGGCCTTACCCTCGATCTCGACCGTGGTCTGGTCGTAAACAGCAGGCGTCATCTGGCTGGCAACGAAACGCCGCCAGATCAGGTCGTACAGGCGGAACTGCTCGTCGGAAAGGTAGCGGCGAATCTTCTCCGGCGTGTAGGCGACAGACGTCGGCCGAATCGCTTCATGCGCGTCCT
>CAXUEW010000263.1:0-5136 GCA_964250115.1 uncultured Terriglobus sp. | reverse complement strand
GCGTGACAGTACGCACAAAGTCCGGCAGGTTGTCCGGCGCACGCTTCTGGTAGAACGGCTCCTCGTGTGCGCCGTTGACAAATCGCTTCAGCACAAAGGGACGGTCCCGCACACCGTTCAACGCGCCGGGAGCAACTGCAAGGTAGTAGCGGACCAGGTCCAGCTTGGTAAGCTGCACGCCCTTGCTGAAGTAGAGCTTCGCCGGATTTGAGATACGGACGGAGTGCCCGTCAATCTCGAGCAGCTCTTCTTCCTTCTTTGCCATAGACGGCCCTCGTGCAGCAGCTTGCAGGGTATGGGATGCGGCTGTCGTGTGCTTGGGCAGGCTCAGTTGTCAGCGGCTTCCATGAAGTGCTGCTTCAATCCTTGTGCCAACTCGAAGAATGTGCGCGTCACGATGGTGGCAGCCCGCAATCATCAAGCCAACGGGAGCTTCGCCTTCACCATGGCAGGGTACCGACAGAGCACAGCCGTCCACGAAATTAAAGATGCTGGTATTTCGCAGCATGGCACCGTTGAAATCGAAGTACACCGGATCGCTCGCCTCCAGTGAAGCGATCGGCGGGGCAATACGTGGCACGGTGGGAAGCAGGATCGCGTCGAAGCCGGCAAAGGCAGCATCGGCTTCGCGGATGATCTCCCGGCGCACGCGCTGCAGATCGAGATAGTCCGCGGCCAGGACGCCGGCGCCGTGCAGGATCCGCGCCGAAACATGGGGGTCATAGCGATGGCCCTCTGATTTTAGAAAGGTCCGGTGCCACGCGTAGGCCTCGGTCGCAGCGGACTGGTTGCTGGCTGGAATGCTTGCCAGTGCGGGAAAGTGGACAGGCTCAACATGGGCACCTGCCGCTGACAACGTGGCGAGTGCGCGCTCGAAGGCGCTGCTGACCTCCTCATCCAGCGCGTCGAGTACGTAACCCTGCAGCACGCCAAGGCGTAAGGATGAAAGTTCAAAGGGAGACAGTGGTTGGTAGACACTGCCACTTAGGACCGCATCCACACGGGCGCAGCACTCGACGGTCCAGCCGATGGGGCCGATGGAATCAAGGCTTGGCGCAAGCGGCAGCACGCCTTCCATAGGAATACGGCGGGCCGTCGGCTTCCATCCGGTCAGACCGCACAATGCCGCAGGGATACGCGCTGAGCCACCTGTGTCGGTCCCTATGGCAACGGCTGCCATGCCGTCGGTGACGGAAATCGCCGCGCCCGAGGAAGAACCGCCCGGAATGAGTCGGGCGGCACGGTCATAGGGATTTTTTGGCGTGCCGTAGTGCGGGTTCAGGCCCACGCCGGAGTAGGCAAACTCCGTCATGTTGGTGCGGCCGATGATAACGGCTCCTGCGCGTCGCAGACGGGAAACAATCTCCGCGTCACGCGTCGCCGGGGTTGCATTCTGCAGCACGCGTGAACCCGCCGTGGTGGTTTCTCCTTCGACGTCGAACAGGTCCTTGACCGACACAGGCAGGCCCGCGAGCGGTCCGGGTGGCTCACCGCGATGCCGCGCAGCATCGGCGTTGTCCGCCTCCTGCCGCGCCCGGTCAGCGTGTACGCGCGTGAACGTCCGGGCACCTTCGCCGTTTGGATCGTCAATTCGCTGGAGGCATGCTTCCAGCAGTGCGCGGCTGGTCACTTTACCCAGTTGCAATTCTTGCGACAAACTGGCGATAGGTAACGCCTTTGTGCTGCTCACAAAACTTTGTGACATGCTTCCATCGTAAGCGGACGGTCCCGGCTGCCTTGGACTTTCGCTCCGTGTAAACAGAAGTGTGCCATTTGCAGCTTGCAAACGCCGATCGTCTCCCGGCGGAGGAGCCTGCGTGCGTTTGCCGCTCCGTGAGCATCGGATAGGCAGAGACCTATGGACAAGCAGCGACAGCCCGCGCAGTTACCACCGTCCTGGCGGTGGCTGCTGCTGCTGTTTTCTATCATCGGACGTCGCCGGCTGCGCAAAAACTTCCGCGCCGTCCGCATGATGAACGTGGAGCGGCTGCGGAACCTGCCTGCCGGCCCGGTGATCATCTACCTCAACCATCCATCGTGGTGGGATCCCATCGTGTGCGCGGAGATCGCAAGACGTCTGCTGCCGGGTCGAAAGCATCGTGCGCCCATCAGCGAAGCTTCCCTGAAGGAGTACCGCTTTTTTCGCAAGATGGGCATGTTTCCCGTCGAGCAGGAATCACCGCGTGGTGCGGTGCAGTTTCTGCGTGCTGCCGGGAGCGTTCTAGCTGCGAACGGGGTCCTATGGATCACGGCGCAGGGTCACTTCACGGACGCCCGGGTGCGTCCGCTTGAACTCAAGGGCGGACTGGGCAAGTTAGTGCAACGCAGCAGCAGTCTGACCATCGTGTCCTTGGCGGTCGAGTACACCTTCTGGAATCAGCGCCTGCCTGAAGTGCTGCTTGCCGTGGGTAGTCCAATGCAGGTGGACAGCGGTGCCGAGCATTCCGCGCAGGAATGGACGGCGTTGCTGGAAGAGCGTCTGCAAGAGACACAGGACCAGCTGCGTAACGCGTCACTCAGCCGTGATGCCACGGTGTTTTACACGCTGCTGCAGGGCCGCCGCGGCACGTCTGGGCCTTACAGTTGGTGGCAACGCGCACGTGCGCGTCTCCGTGGGGAAACTTACCAGCCAGATCATCTGGATGGTCTTGGCAAGCTGCCCGCTGAGATGCTGGCGGAGCAGACCGGCAAGGTTCCTCAATGATGTTCTCTCTGCTGTGTTTTATGTCTGCCGCCTGCGCCGCCGTGCCATGCGTCCTGACTCTGCTGAACTTACGCGAATACTTGCCGCCGCTTGCAGCAGAAGCCGTCTTGCAGCCGAAGGTCGCGGTGCTGATTCCGGCGCGCAATGAGGAGGAGGGCATCGGCGCATGCCTTGAGAGCGTGCTTGCATCGACAGGCGTCGAGCTTGAGGTGATCGTTGTCGACGATGCCTCGACCGACCGAACCCCGGCGATTGTTACGGGCCTTGCTGCATTGCACCCGCAAGTGAGACTGTTGTCCTCGGCAGCTCTTCCGCCGGGCTGGAATGGCAAGCAGCATGCCTGTTGGCAGGCGGCGTCAGCTTCGGCTTCGCCCGTGCTGTGCTTTCTGGATGCTGATGTGCGGCTGCAGCCAGACGCGCTTGTAAGGACTGTGGGAGTGCTGCTGCGTGAGCGTGTAGCGCTGGTGAGCGGTTTTCCTCAGGAACTTACAGGTACATGGCTTGAGAAGCTGCTGATCCCTTTGATTCACTTTGTTCTGATGGGTCTGCTACCCATGCGTATGTTGCGGACGACCACCAAGCCGGAATTTGCGGCGGGCTGTGGGCAGTTCCTGGTGGTGGAGCGTGAGGCATACTTCCGCGCAGGGGGACACAGTGCTATCCGCCAAACAATGCATGATGGTCTGCTGCTGCCGCGCCTGCTGCGGCAGCGTGGTTACGGAACGCGCCTGGTGGACCTGACCGGTCTCGCAAGCTGCCGCATGTACCGGTCTGCTCGAACCACGTGGAACGGACTAGCGAAGAATGCGACAGAGGGCTTTGCCGCGCCAGCGCGGATCGTTCCCATGACGCTTTTCCTGGCGCTGGGCCAGATCTTGCCGCTCTTTCTGCTGTGGACCGCCTGGCAACGAACGATCGTCATCATCCCGTTTCTCGGCCCGTCTTATCGAATCAACGTGCAGCCCGTGTGGGTTGCTGCAGTCGCGGTGCTTTGCAGCTACCTTCCGCGCGCGATCAATGCCGTGCGATACCGTCAGAGTTGGCTTGGCGCACTCCTGCACCCACTGGGTATGTGCACCTTTCTCCTGCTGCAGTGGTACGCTCTGCTGCGCAAGCTGATGGGCAGGCCAGCGTCGTGGAAGGCGCGCGACTACGCGGCAAACTGACGGTGACATGTCTAGCTAAACCGCTTCACAACAGCAAAGCCCCGGACTGCTCCGGGGCTTTGCTTGTTTCATTTGCTGCAGCCTACTTCTTCTTGCCGTTGGCCTTGAAGGCCGCAACCTGTTTCTCGTCGAATGCAGAGACAATGCCCTTGACGTCTTCCACATGCGAGCCGGTCGGAGCCAGTTCCAGGTACTTCAGGTACGCTTCGAGGCAACCGGCCGGAGCTTCCATCTTCTGCGTTTTTGAGTTGATGGTCGCCTTGTCAATCAGCGACTGGCCCTTGATGTAATAAGCGTCAGCCTTTGCCGGGTCAGCTGCGATGGCCTTATCGGCGGCAGCGGCGGACTCGGTGTGAGCGCCGCTGTTGTATAGGACAGCAGCCTCGTTGTAGTAGTAGGTAGCTGCCTTGGCTGGTTCGGCGGCTGCGGCTTTGTCATAGGCAGCCAACGCGTCCTTTGGCTTATTCGCCTTTGCGTAAGCCTGGCCCATGTTGTTGTAGGCGCTGCCGGGGATGGCAGGACTAGGCTTCTTCGCAGCCGCGTTCAGGTCGATGGACTTCTGGAACGAGGTGATCGAATCGTCGTACTTCTTCGCTCCAAGCTGCGCATTGCCCAGTTCGAGCCAGAGGATGGCTTCATCAGGCTTCTGGGTGGTGGCCTGTGTCATCTCAGTCACGGCCTCGTCGAACTTGCCGGCCTTTTCATTGTCACGCGCCTGGGTCAAGAGCGCATTTAGGTTGCCAACGGTCTTGTTGGCGGCCATGACGGCAGCGTTCTGCTTCTTGAACTCCTCGATCTGCTTTTTCTGTTCCGGCGTCATGTTCTTCAGGAACTCTTCACGCGTCATGTCGTCGTTCTGGGCGAGGTCGACGCCTGACTTGATTTCGACGTTGTCGATGTAATCGACGGTGGTGTTGTTCACCTGGAAGAACATGATGTACTTGCCGGGAGCAATACCCGTGCCTGTGAAATCGCCGCTGGCGTTTACCGGGAAGGTGTACTGGTACTTCCGGGTTTTCTCGTCCGAGTTGCGGTCGGTGGTGAGCTTGACTTCGCCTGTTTGCGGCATGGCCGCCGCATTCTGGACGTGGCCGTGGATGCTGCCGGGCGCAGGTGCCTGCGCCAGCAGGGCAGCGGGGAACAGCATGGCAAGCACAGCGGCCTGGGCTAAGATGCGGGTCTTCATGTTCGTTCAGCTCCTTGGCGGGACAGCACGCGGCTGGCCCTTGGTTTCAAACTCTAATTCGGTGGCAGAGTCGCGTCGCT
>CAXUEW010000262.1:0-5146 GCA_964250115.1 uncultured Terriglobus sp. | reverse complement strand
CTAAGCACAGCCCGATGCTTGTGACTGGCCCGCGTACATGCAGATCCCTCCGCTCCGCTACGGGATGACAACGGAAAGGTGAGTGGAGGCATAGCTACGTGATGACAAGCGACGAAGAGAAGAGAGAACGTTACTTTACCGTCTGCTTACGATCCCATTCCACCACCTGCTTCAGCGTCTCGTATGGCACACCGCCCAAGGGCATCAGGTGGCCATTCACCGCGAGCATCGGTGTCTGGTCCACGCCCACCTTCTGTGCCAGCGCGATCTCTGCATCCACCTTCGCTTTTGTGGCAGGCGTTGTGGAGCACGCGGCCACGCTTGCGGGCGTCGCACCGGCTTTGGTCACAGCGTTGTCGAGCATCTGCTGGGCAAGCTGCGGTGTCAGCGACTCCTGGTGCTCAAAGACGTCGTGCATGTATGTGAAGAAGGCTGCATCACCCTTGGCTGCGGCAACGCAATCGCCATACGCTGCTGCCTGATATGCAAACGGATGGATTTCTGTCAGCGGATAGTTCTGGTACACGATGCGCGCGTCAGGAAAGTCACGCTTCAAATTCTCCATAATCGGCGCGGCTTCCTTGCAGTGTGGGCATTGCAGGTCAGAGAACTCGACCAGCAGAAAGCTCTTCGAAGCGCTGCCCTGCGCCGGTCCGTTGGCCTGCGCTGCCAGCAGCTTTGCCGTGTCGTCAAAGGGATGAGGACCGAAGGCGAAGACCGTGTCGGCGATGGCGAACTTGCCGTCCGGCGTCACGTAGAAGCGCACGGACTCGACCTTGTTGCCCTGGCTTTTATCCGCAACAAAGATCGTGACTTTACTGATGCCCGGTGCCTGCGTCTTCTGAATGGCTTCCACGCGCCAGGATCGATTTGTGTCGTAACCCCAGATCACCTTCAGGAAGCTATCGACATCTGCAACCGTCGGCGAGGGTGCGTCGAAGAACTTTGGGTTCACCGGCGGGAACGGATCGGCTGGCGCAGCGGCAGATGGAGCTGTTGTCTGCTGAGCGGGTGTGTTCAGAAGGGGAAGAAGCAGTAAGCCTGCTGCAAGTAGAATCGCCGGTCGCATCATGGTGTGCTTATTTTCGCATCTGCACCAGATGGCGAGGGGACGCGCAGAGTGCCTGTGCTCCTGACGGTACTCACGTAGCCCCCGCACATCGCAGAGCCACGATATGCGGAGGGTTGTTTTCGGTGCAAACCATCGGCTTTGAAGACTGACCGGCACACATGCAGAGCCCTCCGCTTCGCTACGGGATGACAAAACTATATTTACACGGACAGTTAGCTCGACAGCACTCAAGGGAGAACGGGCGGACGGACCCGAGCGGCAAGAGGAAATCGGCGCCCGTTACCAAAGCTCTTCGCTGTCACCTTCAGTACGGGCGCGGCCTGCTGGCGCTTGTACTCGCTGCGTTCGACCAGCCGCAGCACTTGCTCCACGCGCTCAAGCGGCAAGCCAAGCACAGAGGCAATGTCTGCTGCTGACTCGTAACGCTCGACATACGCCTGCAGGATCGGGTCCAGCACTTCGTAGGGCGGTAGCGAATCCGTGTCCATCTGGCCGGGCCGCAACTCGGCCGATGGCGGCTTGCTGATGGTGTTGTGCGGTATGACCTCGCGCTCGCGGTTGGCGTAGTGGGCCAGCTCGTAGACGCGCGTCTTCCATACATCGCCGATCACGGCCAGCGCGCCCACCATGTCGCCGTACAGCGTGCAGTAGCCGGTGGACATCTCGCTCTTGTTGCCGGTGGTCAGCACCAGCGCCCCGAATTTGTTGGACAACGCCATCAGCAACACGCCACGCGTGCGTGACTGCAGGTTCTCTTCGGCCAACCCAAACTCAGTGCCTGCAAACAGAGCTTCCAAGGTCGCCATCTGCGTCGTGTAGCTGTCGTGAATGGCGAGCAAGTCGAACCGGATGCGGAGCCGAGCCGCTAGGTCACGCGCATCGTCGACAGAGCCGGTTGAAGAATATTCGCTTGGCATGCCAATCCCGCGCACATGCTCTGCGCCCAGCGCCTCCACGGCGATGGCTGCGACCACAGCGGAATCGATGCCGCCACTTAAACCGATCAGAACGTCACGGAAGCCGCACTTCCTCACGTAGTCGCGCACACCCAGAACGAGCGCGTTCCATGCGGCCTCGACGCCATCCTGCACCGGCAGCAGCTTGCCTGCGGGCTGGTCTCGAATATCAAAGAAGACCGTGTCTTCCTGGAAGCTGGCGGCGGTCGCCATCACTTCACCGCTGGCATCGACGGCGAAGGAAGCTCCATCGAACAGCAGGCTGTCATTACCGCCCACCTGCGCAACCATGATGGCGGGAGTGGCATGACGCTTCGCGAGCGCAGCAATCATGTTGCGGCGCACCTGCTGCTTGCCTTCCCAGTAGGGCGAGGCGGACAGGTTGATCAGCAGGCTGGCCTTCTTGCCGTCGAGCGTGTCCGCCATCAGCCGCTCGACAGGGTCGTTGTTGTAAAAGCGATCCGGCCAGAAATCCTTGTCGTTCCAGGCATCCTCGCAGATGGTGATCGCGAGCACCTCATCCTTGAACGCGACCAGCGACTGCGACACAGCAGGCTGAAAGTAGCGCTGCTCGTCAAACACGTCATAGAACGGCAGCAACATCTTGGTCTGGACGAACTGCACGTTGCCTGCGGCACACAGAGCCGCGACGTTGCAGGCACGTTTGCCTGGGCGCACATCGGATCGCAGCACCGTTCCGCAGAGAATCGCCGGCATGCCCGGCTGCGCAGTTGCATCTGCAACTCGCTTCAATGCTTCTTCTGCCATGCTTAGAAAGTTGTCGTCTTCCAGCAGGTCTTGCGGCGGGTAGCCGGGAATCGCGAGCTCTGGAAAGATGGCCAGATCTGCGCCTCTCCGGCCCGCCTCTTCCGCGCTCGACACGATCCGCTTTACATTGGCGACAAAGTCACCGACCGTGGGGTTCAGCTGAATCAGCGCGATCTTCACAGGTTTATTTTACTGAGTTGCCAAGCATGCTAACCGCGACCCGGAATCACTAAGCGCCGGTGCCGCCGAGCACAACACTGACCGTACGAAGAAGAATTTTCAGGTCAAGCCAGACATTCCAGTTTTCGACGTAAGCCGTGTCCAGCGAAATGTAGCTGTCGAAGGATGGATCGTGCCGCGCTTCCACCTGCCACAGGCCGGTGATACCGGGCAGCACATCCAGCCGGCGCAGATGCGACAGGTCATAGCGTTCGACCTCGGACGCAATGGGTGGCCGGGGGCCGACCATGCTCATTTCGCCGCGCAGCACATTGAAGAACTGTGGGATTTCATCCAGGGAGTACTTCCGCAGAAATCCTCCTACGCGCGTTACGCGGGGATCGTTCGCCATCTTGAACAGGATGCCGTCGCGTTCGTTCCGGTCTTTCAATTGATCCTGCAGCGATTCTGCATTCACCACCATGGTTCGGAACTTAATGCAAGAAAAGGTGCGGCCCTTGCGGCCCACACGCCGGGCACGAAACAGCACGGGGCCCGGTGAATCAAGCCGTATGGCAAGCGCGATTACCAGCAACAGAGGACTGAGAACGATCAGCGCGAGGGCCGACAACGTGGTATCCAGAATGCGCTTCAGCATAAAGGCACCCGCAGGGAACTCCCGCCGGTGTAGCGGTATGGTGGGAAATTGCCCAACGTACTCCACTGGTGCATTCCACGCCAGGCCGTCATACAGGTCCGGCACCACACGCACATCCACACCGATGGTTCGTGCTCGCTGCACCAGATCGATCACCATCTTCTTTTCAGCGGGAACGGAAAAGAAAATTTCGTCAATAAACAACGCACGTGCGAGCGACAGGCAGTTTGTGACGTCACCAACGATGTCGGCGTCTCCGGATTCACGCTCACCGTCGCTAAGAGCGATAAAGCCCCGGAAGCGGAAGCCAAGGTGGCCCAGGGATTCAAGGTGGTTGCGAAGGGCATGCCCTACCCTGCCGGAGCCGACGATGAGCACGTTGCGGGTGTCTATGCCTTCCCGATAGCGCGTGTAGACCATGCTGCGCCACAGGGCTCGCCGCGCACACAGCATTGCACCGGTTAGCAGAACGGTCAGCACCACGGCAATACGCGAGACCTCCTCCGCACCGGCAAGGTAGAGCGTGCCGCAAAGGATAAGCCCCGCCACCAGCGTGGCCTGCAGTGTCAGGCGTTGTTCATTCAAACCGCTGCGATTTTGTATGGGGCCATGCAAACCATACGAACGGGTAAAAAAGATGAGACAAAGCGCAAACCACACCATGTACGCCCCAAAACCGTTCCAGAGCGCATGGAATAGACCATAGTCCTGTAAGGTGCCGCTGGCGGCGGATACGTCGAGGCGCGCACGCGCCGCAATCAAGCTGGCGACCAGGACTGTAATGACGTCGAACGAGGCCCACACCGCGCCGGTGATGCTAGGCTTCCCCAGGATGCCGGCAGAACCCGCGGCAGCGGAAGCACCTGCCCCTACGGACAGGTTTGTGCCGAGTACCTGTTGCGCATAGTCTCTGCTTTGCATAGGCTCCAGTTCGCAGTTGCATGGCTGGGCAGAGGGAAGTCCCGACAGGTATTTGCCGCAGCTACTCAGGAGGTGTTGTCTGCACATCATAACCCGGCTTGCAGATGATGGTTGCGATTGGACATCAGCAGTTTTCTTCCACAGCGAGTACTGGTGCAGGAGACGATTGCAGGATTCGGTGCACGACAAGCTTCTTGTATAGGTCACAGAAGTGATGCCCAAGGTATCTTCGCAGCATGGGACGTTTACCGAACCCTGCACGTCTGGTGATTAATGCAGACGACTTCGGCCTGACCGCAGGTGTAAACCGCGCGGTAGCTGAACTGGCCGGCGGGGGTGCGCTTCGATCTGCAACGCTGATGGCCTCAGGTACGGCGTTTGATCATGCCGTCTCCATGGTGCGCGCCACGCCAGGCCTGCACGTGGGTTGCCACGTGGTTCTGGTCGATGGGGACGCGTGTGCGCCACCTGAACGTATTCCATCGCTAATCGACGGCAACGGCTCCCTGCGGACTTCGCTTGCCGCCTTTCTGTTCGATCTGCAGACGGGACGCATTGCGGAGCGGGAGATTGAAGAGGAAGCCTGTGCATAGATCGGCCGGTTGCAAGCCG
>CAXUEW010000261.1:0-5170 GCA_964250115.1 uncultured Terriglobus sp. | reverse complement strand
CACATCGTCGTCGCTGCCATGCTTGGCACGCAACTGCAGCAGGCACACGCCCGCGTCACGCCAGGCACGCACCACGTCGAGCGGGTCGAGACTAGCCCGCTGGCAGCTTTCCACGTCGAGGATGGCGTAAAGCCGGAGCGACGCATCGCCAGCGGCCATGCGTCGCGCGAAACGGACACGAACCGACAGGTCAGACACCGACCGGTTCGCGCTCCGCTTCTAGCCTCTTCCGCTCGGCTTCGCGCTCGAAGAAGCGTTCCATGAACTTGGTGTCGAAGTCGCCGCGGCGGAAATCAGGATCGGCGAAGATCTTTTGTTGCAGCGGGATGGTCGTGTAAATGCCCTCGACCACAAACTGGCTCAACGCACGCTGCATGCGGTTCATGGCCTCTTCGCGGTCGGCACCGTGGCAGATGACCTTGGCAATCATGGAGTCGTAGTACGGCGGCACAACTCCCTCCTGATACTGCGCCGTGTCCACGCGTACGCCGTTGCCGCCAGGCAGGTTGAAGGCGGTAATCTTGCCAGCGGAAGGCGTGAATTTCTCAGGATGTTCAGCGTTGATGCGGCATTCGATGGCATGCCCACGAATCGTCGGTCGCTCCGGCACGATGTCGCTTAGACGTTCGCCAGACGCGATGCGCAGTTGTGCTTTTACCAGGTCAATGCCGGTGACGGCCTCCGTGACAGGGTGCTCCACCTGGATGCGTGTGTTCATCTCGATGAAGTAGATCTCGCCATCTTCATCCATCAGGAACTCGATGGTGCCGGCGTTCCAGTAGCCGATCTCGCGCAGGGAACGCTCGATGACACCGCCGAGCCGGGCACGCAGTTCCGGCGATACCTGCAGCGACGGGGCTTCTTCAATCAGCTTCTGGTGGCGGCGCTGGATGGAGCACTCGCGCTCGCCGAGCGACATGACATTGCCATGCTCGTCAGCCAGCACCTGGAACTCGATATGCCGAGGCCGCTCGATGAACTTTTCCATGTACAGGTCGCCGTTACCGAAGGCGTTCAGAGCCTCAGTGGAGGCCTGGTTGAACAAGCTCGGCAGTTCATCGGGTGTGCGACAGATGCGCATGCCACGTCCGCCACCACCTGCAACGGCCTTCAGGATTACAGGGAAACCGACCGTCTTTGCCCAGGCAAGCGCCTCATCGATGCTGCCGATAACGCCGTCAGAACCCGGCAGGATCGGCACGCGCGCGGCCTTCATGGTCTGGCGAGCAGTCGATTTCTCCCCCATCATCCGTGTCACTTCCGGGCGCGGCCCGATGAACTTGATGTTCGACGCCCGGCACACTTCTGCAAAATTTGCGTTCTCGCTCAGCAGGCCATAACCGGGATGAATCGCGTCCACATCCGCAATCTCCGCCGCGGAGATCACAGCAGGCACGTTGAGGTAGCTCTCCGCTGAGCGGGGCGGCCCAATGCAGATGGCCTCGTCGGCAAAGCGCACGTGCAGGCTATTGCGGTCGGCCTCGGAGTAGACGGCAACGGTACGCACGCCCAGTTCGCGGCAGGCCGAGATGACACGCAGGGCAATCTCGCCGCGATTTGCGATCAGCACTTTCTTGAACATGCCTAGCTTGCCCTCACGGCGAAGAGCGGCTGCCCATACTCAACCGGCTGGCCGTTCTTGGCGATGATGCGGACGACCTCGCCCGCCACGTCACTTTCGATCTCGTTCATCAGCTTCATGGCTTCCACGATGCACAGCGTCTGACCGACCTCAACCACGTCGCCGACCTTGACGAATGGCGCAGAGCCGGGTGCTGAACTCTCATAAAACGAACCCACGATGGGCGACTTCACTTCGTGCAACTGCTCCACCGGCGCGGGAGGCGGGGTGACCGCTGGAACCGGTGCCGGCGTGATGTGCGGTGCAGCCGGCACGTGCGATGCCGCCAGGTGCTGCAACTGCGCCGGATCGAATGCCGGAACCGCCGCGGATGCAAACTTGATGCGGACGTGCTGCTCACCGCGATGGAGGTCAAACTCCGCGATGCCGTTCTCTTTCAGAAACTCGACCAGTTCCCGAAGCTCCTGCAGATCTTTCTGTTCCATCCATCTTCCTTCTGGGGTGGCTGTCAAAGTTCAAGCCAGCCCTTGTGTACCGGGGTCAGGACTTCGGCACCCGTGTCAGTGACCCGAACCATATCTTCAATGCGGACGCCAAAGCGGCCCGGCAGGTAAACCCCGGGTTCGATTGTAATCACCATTCCACTTTCGAGCTTCTGTTTCTGACCCTTTGCGACCCGTGGCCCCTCATGGATCTCGATCCCGACGCCGTGACCGGTGGAGTGGCTGAAGTACTTGCCCCAACCCGCCCGCGCCAGCAGGCTGCGTGCCGCCTCATCGACATCGCCACAGTTGGCACCGGGACGAACCGCCGCAACTGCCGCAGCTTGCGCCGCAAGCACTGCTTCAAAAACGTCACGCTGCTCGGCCCAGCGCGTTCGCAGCTTTGCCGGTACGGGACCTCCATCAAAACCGATCGCGAGGGTTCGAGTCATGTCGGAACAGTAGCCGTCCAGCACTACGCCGAAATCCAGCGTGAGCAGGTCGCCCCGTCGCAGCGGTGCATCCGTGGCACGTGCGTGTGGCAGGCTGCCCCGTTCACCACTCGCCACGATGGTTTCAAAACTCATGGAGTCGGTGCCGGCCAGACGGGCCCTGTGCTCCAGTTCGGCGGCCACTTCGCGCTCGCTCATGCCCGCTTCAATCCACGACAGCAAGCCTTCATACAAGCTGCAGGTAAGCTGGGCAGCACGCTCCATGCGCGTGGCTTCGACAGCGTCCTTAATCGACCGCAACTTCGCGACCGCGCCATCGAAGGGACGAAAAAAGCCGCTGGGAGCGTCCGCTTTGCGTGCGGCCGATCGCATGGCCGCAAGTGCCGCCACCGTCGTATGGCCACGGTCAAAGCCACAGAAAGCCACTCCACTGGCCGCGGCGTAGGCACAGGCCTCAGCAGGCGCGCTCGTCGTGGCAATGCGAACGGTAGCACCCCTTACCTGCTGCTTCGCCTGCGCGCGGTAACGCCCATCGGTGAACAGACGCGCCGAGAGCCGGGGCGAAGCAAGCACGACGAGAACAGCGTTGGAACCGGTAAAGCCAGTCAGGTAGCGAATATCCGTAAGATTGGTCAGCAGGGTGCAAGGCAGGGATTGCTGAAGCATCAGGGCTCTCAGCCGCCGCAGGCGCGCCTTCACATTCATCCCGCGATCTTACGGCAACGCACCTGCGCCGGTATCATGTTGTATGCACTCGCTGGACCGCGCACGCCGTCAGCTTACGCGCCGCCGCTTTCTTGCGGGTGGTGCTGTTACGGCAGCTGCGCTCAGTCTGTACTCTGGTGAACTGGAGCGACACGCGTTGACCGTGGTGCGTAGAACCATCCCTGTCACAAACCTGCCAGTTGCTTTTCACGGTTTCACCATCGCTCAAATCAGCGACATCCACTACCGCGATTTCGACGAACCCTACTTCGTCGAACACGCGGTGAACCTGGTCAACAGCTTGAAACCTGATCTGGTTGCGCTCACGGGCGATTTCATTACGGCGCATCGTGTGCCCGGCGCATCCGATGCGACGGCTGTGAGCGATGCAAACGAATGCGCCTCGATCCTGGCAGGCATTCGCTGTCCCCTTCGCTTCTGCTCCCTTGGAAATCACGACACAGTTAGCGTGCAAGGTGTCCTTCGAGCGTTGCGCACGCACGGTCTGACGCCCCTGGACAACCAACATGTCGCCGTTGACCTGCGCGGCGACCGGCTCTGGATTGCCGGACTTGCGGACGCATACCTGGACGTGCCCAATATCGCGAAGGCTATTCCAAAGCACAAACTATCCGAGCCGGTAATCCTGCTGGGTCATGAGCCGGATTTCGCGGATACTGTCGCGCAGTTCCACCCGGTGGATCTGATGTTGGCGGGTCATACGCACGGCGGACAGATCCGGTTGCCGCTACTGCCTGCCATGTTTCTGCCGGCCATGGGAGTCAAGTATGTCAGCGGCCTATACACGGTTGGACGCACGCAGCTCTACGTCAATCGCGGTCTGGGCACCATGCACCTGCCCTTCCGCCTGAATTGCCCACCGGAGCTGACGCTGCTCATACTCCAGCCCGCTTAGAAGCAGCCCCGCAGCGTTAACACTAGCTGGCGGCTCGCGCGGGCTTCTTGACTTGGGACCGGCCGCTCTGCAGCACAACTGATACGCCAGACTGCTTGTCCATCCAGGCATCCAGCAGGCTCTTCTTAAATCGCCACCGGTTCCCCAGCTTGAACGCGGGAACGAACCCCTCGGACGCGTAACGGTACAGGGTGTCGCTGCTGATACCGAGGTAGTCTGCGGCCTGGCGAATGTCCATGACCTCCCGAAGTAGCGGTGCAGCGGCCATGCTCATGCGGCTTAGCTCCTGAAGGAGTATGCGGGCTGAACGCGCTTCCGCCCGGCCATTCACTTGTACCCTGTTTTCAGTCTCTGGCACAAGCGGCTTTGTTGGCTCGAACGCCTCAGGCTGCGATCCTAGTCAGCCTCTGCGCCATGGTACAGCGACTCGATCTCACTGGAATACTTCTGAGCGACCACGCGGCGCTTCAGCTTCATGCTGGGTGTCAACTCGCCCGACTCGACACTCCATTCGTCCGGCACCAGGCGGAATCGCTTCACCTTTTCCCAAGGGGCAGCATCAGCATTGACACGGTCGAACTCCTGCTGGAAACGGTCCACCACGCGCGGCTCGCGCACCAGAGCTGAGCTTTCAGTAGTGGTAAGGCCCTGAGTCTTTGCCCAGTCTCCCAGCGCCACAGGATTGGGTGACAGGATGGCGGTAACAAACTTGCGCCGGTCTCCCTGCAACGCAACATGGCCGATCAGCGGCGAGACCTTCAACCTGTTTTCGATCGGTTGCGGCGCAATGAACTTGCCGCCTGCGGTCTTGATCAGCTCGCGCTTGCGATCGGTGATACTGAGGAAACCCTCGGCATCGATGCCGCCGATGTCGCCCGTCCGAAACCATTCGCCATCCATTACGGCTGCCGTCTGCTCCGGCTTCTGCCAGTACCCGGCAAAGATGCCCGGGCCGCGCACCTCAAGCTCACCATCCTCGGCAAAGCGGCACTCCGTGTTCTGCAATTGGAGCCCTATCGTGCCCAGTTTGTTC
>CAXUEW010000260.1:3766-5236 GCA_964250115.1 uncultured Terriglobus sp. | reverse complement strand
TTCCAGCGGCTGGGTACGCGCTTCCTCGGCCTTTCCATTCAGCATGTCGAACACGTCGATCTGGAAGACAGCGGCGGCTGACAAATGATTTGCGCTGGCCGGCTAAAAAGATCCCAGGGCTGAAGCCCACCACGTTCTAGGATTTAATTTCAGAGGGCTGAAGCCCTCTGCTTTTTCCCAACTACTTTCGCCTGACCCTTACGCATGACTGGACCGGTTGAACTTGTGGGCTGATATGCTCATCCACGACAGAGATGCCCTATCTTTTAAAATCGGAGCCCGATGTGTACTCCTTCGACGACCTCGTGCGCGACGGTGAAACCGTCTGGGATGGCATCAAGAATCCTCAGGCATTGATGACATTACGAGCCATGAAGAAGGGCGAGCATTGCGTCATCTACCACTCCAACGTAGGCAAGGAAGCGGTTGGGCTGGCCACGGTTGTTTCCGTGGATGCTACCGATCCGAAGCATCCCGCGGTGAAGCTGAAAGCAGGCAAGCGGCTGAAGACACCAAAGCCACTTGCGGCGATGCGCGAGAGTGCCGCCTTCAAGGACTCCATCCTTTTTCGGCAGTTCCGATTGTCAGTGGTACCTCTGACCGACGAGCAGTACGATTGGCTGGTGCATGGCTGAGCGGCTGATGCTGCGCTCCACGTCGTCATGCTGAGCGAAGCACGAAGTGCGCAGTCGAAGGACCTGCTTTCTTTCAGGAGTAGTACTACCGCCGAAGAAAAGCAGGTCCTTCGACTACACTTCACTACGTTACGTTCCGCTCAGGATGACGGGCTCACATGACCACAAGGGATAGAACATGATCAACCTCCAGGGAAAAACCGCCGTCGTCTTTGGCCTCGCCAACAAACGCAGCATCGCATGGGCCATTGCGCAGAAGCTGAATGAGGCGGGCGCGCGCGTCGCCGTCTGCTATCAAAGTGAGCGGCTGAAGAAAGAAGCCGATGCTCTGCTGCCGGAGTTAAACGACGGCAAAAGTTTTCAGTGCGACGTGTCCGTCGACGCGGAGATCGATCGTGTGACCGAGGAGTTGAAAGCCGCATACGGCACGGTGGACATGGTAGTGCACTCCGTTGCATTTGCTCCGTCTGACGCCATCAAGAACGACTTTCTTGAAACCCGCCGCGACGATTTCCGCGTGGCGCTGGACGTCAGCGCGTACTCGCTGGTCGCGGTCAGCCGCGCGCTTGCACCGCTGATGCCGGAGGGAGGCAGCATCCTGACGCTGACCTACTACGGCAGCGAAAAAGTTTTCCCCAACTACAACGTGATGGGTGTTGCCAAGGCCGCGCTGGAGGCGACTGTTCGTTACCTTGCTGCGTCGCTCGGGCCGAAAAAGATTCGCGTAAACGCCGTTTCCGCCGGGCCCATAAAGACGCTGGCCGCACGTGGCATCGGCGATTTCAATAAGATCCTGGACACCGTGACGGAGCGCGCTCCGTTGCACCGCAACGTC
>CAXUEW010000260.1:0-3756 GCA_964250115.1 uncultured Terriglobus sp. | reverse complement strand
AGGTGGGCAATACCGCAGCCTTCCTGCTGTCACCGCTTGCCAGCGGTATCACTGGCGAAGTGACCTACGTGGATTGCGGTTACAACGTCACCGGCATGTAGGCAAAAACCGGGAGAATCATATGACTATTGCAGACATCCTCCTCATCGACTTCGACGCGGAAGCAGTCAGCACCCGTCGCGTGCTGGAACGCGTTCCCTTGGACAAAGTTGACTGGAAGCCGCACGCGAAATCCTTCCCGCTGAGCGCGCTCGCCAGCCACGTTTCCACGCTTGCGAGTTTCGGCAACACCATCCTGACCACGGAAGAAGCCGACATTGCCACCATGAAGTTTCCCGTGCATCAGGTGACGACGATCAAGGCTCTGCTGGAGACCGCGTCCGGCCTGGCCGCCGAAATCCGCACAAACCTTGCCGCCATGAGCGACGAAGACCTTACTAAAACATGGACGCTCCGCTACGGCGACCATGTCATTTCCGCCACGACACGCATGTTCGCCTATCGCACGATGTTTTCAATCATCTGATCCACCATCGCGCGCAAATCACGGTTTACCTGCGCCAGTTGAACGTGCCGGTTCCGGGTCTGTACGGACCGTCCGCGGACGAGCCGTTTCAGCCTTAGATACTCCGCCTGTGCGAATAGCCTTCTGCGCGCAACAGGCGGCGTGTATGCTGCTGCTACACCATGAAACTTTTGTGCTCTTCAGCCCTTCTAGGCTCAAGCTTTGCTTTCCTGTTTCTGCACGCGGCTGCCCAGCAGGAGCCGGTCGCGAAGCAGTTTACCGTGCTGCATGCCGCACGCATGCTGGACGTTGAGGCCGGGAGGACCGCCGCACCCGGCGAAGTGCTGGTCGAAGGTACCCGCATCCGTGAAGTTGGGTTGCAGGTGAGCCATCCCGCGGGTGCAAAGGTCATCGACCTGGGCGATACCACGCTGATGCCCGGCATGATCGATGCGCATGTGCATCTGTTTCTGCATGTTGGCAACGAAGCCAACCAGACCGTGGATGAGTCCGTTCCGGAGCGCGTCCTGATTGCCGCCGACGCCGCCAGGGCCGACCTGATGGCGGGCTTTACCGCCGAACGCGACATGGGTACGGAGGGGGCGGGATGCGCCGACGTAGCCGTGCGCAACGCCATCAACAAGGGCCTGATTCCCGGTCCGCGCATGCGCGTGTCGTGCAACGCCATCGATATCAATGGAGGCCACGAAGACGACAGTGGCCGCAACCCGGAAGAGCACCTGCTGAGTAACGCGGACCGCGCAGACACTGCGGACAGCCTGATCCGCGTAATGCGTGAGCAGCACAAGCAGGGCGCGGACTTCACCAAGATCTACGAGACGGGCCGGGACAGCCTGCGCAACAGCGTCTTCACCACGCCCTACCAGTACACCGAGGTGGAACTGGCGACGGTCGTTACCGAAGCAAAGCGCACCGGCAGCCGTGTAGCCGTGCATGCAACGGGCGAACCAGGCACTGCATACGCTGCCGCTGCCGGAGTCGCATCCATTGACCACGCCTACAGCCTTTCGCCCGCGACCATGAAGCTGATGAAGGAGCGCGGCATCTTTGCCGTGCCTACCTTTGCTATAGGCGAATACTTTGCCGACCACGCTGGGTCACCGGCTGCGACCGCTCGGCGGCGCGAAAGCGAAGCCTTTCACGTGGCTGAATTTCGCAAGCAAATGGCGGCAGGCGTACCGTTTGCCGCCGGGTCGGACGTTGGGCCGTTTCCGCATGGCACGCAGGCGCATGAGTTGGTGCTGATGAGCAAGTACGGCATGTCCAATGCCGATGTGCTGCGTGCCGATCTGCTGAACGGCGCGAAGCTGCTGGGCTGGGAGGCTGAGATCGGCCAACTCAAAGCAGGCTTTCTGGCCGATGTGATCGCAGTGCCAGGGAATCCGCTCAACGACATGAGCGTAACCGAGCACGTGAGGTTCGTCATGAAGAACGGCCAGGTGGTGCGGCCGTGACAGCACCGCTGTACGCCGGCACAGATCCGGTGTGCAGGCGCTGCGGCAGGTCAGCCTTTGAGCGCCTGCCCCGGCGTGGATTTCTGCAGCGGCGCGTTCTGAGCCTGTTTCACCGGTACCCGTGGCGCTGCGCGCTGTGTAACGACATCACGTATCGCCCCGAGCGCAAGACAAAAGACCTGTCGCCGGAGAGCCCGTTCCGCGACCACAACTAACGCTGCCTTGATTGCACCGCAATCTGACGTGGAACCAGTGGCAAGTTGAGCTTTCGGCGGGCATGGTTTCAGCCGCCGAGGTCTGTTGTCCGCTCTCATCTAATTCGCCACAAGAAGCCGGTCTCAAGGGCTGAAGCCCGATTATGCAGGCGCTGTTACGGCATGGCTGAAGCCATGCCCTTCCGAAAGCCACCCTGTCCGAAACTAAATTGCCTTTGGTGCCAACTCTTCCCAGCGTGCATACAGCACGGCTACCGCCGCCTGTGCCTCAGCCTGCTCCGCCAAGGCGGACTGCAGTGACGCTGAGTCGATCGATATGGCGGGGTTTGCCAGCGCCAGTTCGGCCGCAGCTGAGCGGGCCTCCGCTTCGGCAATGCGGTCCTCCAGCGCATCCCACTCGCGCTGATCCATGTAGCTCATCTTCTTCTTAGGAGCTTCCGTAACAGGAGCGGCAATGACGGGAGCTGCGGGTTCCGGTTCGGCGGGCTGCTGCATCCAGTCTTCCCACTGGCCGAAGTCGGCGAACTGCTGCGTCCTGCCCGTTCCGTCCAAACCCAGCACAGTCGTGCTGACGCGGTTCAGCATGTAGCGATCGTGGGTCACCAGCACCAGCGCGCCGGGATACTCCAGCAGACTTTCTTCCAGGATCTCGAGAGTCGGAATGTCCAGGTCGTTGGTCGGCTCGTCCAGCAGCAGCAGGTCGGCAGGCTGCAGCATCAGCCGTGCAATCAGCACGCGAGCACGTTCGCCACCGCTCAGCCGTTCCACGGGCTGGTTCAACTGCTCACCCGTGAACAGGAAGCGCGCGGCCCAGCTTGCCACGTGCACTACGCGTCCGTTGTGTACGACGGAGTCGCCCTCCGGTGCCAGAGCGCGGCGCAGCGTCAACGACGTATCGATCTCGCGAGCCTGCGAGAAGTACACGACGCGCAGCATGTTCGCCAGCTTCAGCGTGCCGCCAGTCGGCTCCAGTTCGCCAGTCAGCAAGCGCAGCAGCGAAGTTTTGCCGCTGCCATTCGGGCCTACCAGGCCCACGCGCGTGCCTGCAGTCAGGATGAAGTTAAGTTTGCGAACGATCTGCTTTTCGCCGAAGCTCAGACTCACTTCTTCCAGTTCCACCAGCCGCTTGGTCTGGCGATCCGTCGCGCTGAAGTCGATGCCGGCACTGGACTTCTTCGTGCGGGCATTTACGTCGGCCAGTTCACCGATCATCTCGTGCGCACGATCGATGCGTGCTTTGCTCTTGGTGGTACGCGCCTTGGGTCCGCGCCGCAGCCACTCCACTTCCGTCTTCACCTTATTGCGCAAGCTGTCCTGCTGTTTCGACTGCGCGGCAAGGTGCAGTTCGCGCTCTTCCAAGAACTTGGAATACGCGCCATCCACGCGCAGCACGCCGCCGGCGTACACACGGTTCAACTCAACCGTCTCGTTCGATACAGCTTCAAGGAAATACCGATCGTGCGAGACGATGACGCAGGCGCAGTTGACGCCGGCAATCAACTCCTCAAGCCACTCGATGCCTTCCAGGTCCAGGTGGTTCGTGGGTTCGTCCAGCAGGAGC
>CAXUEW010000259.1:2340-5246 GCA_964250115.1 uncultured Terriglobus sp. | reverse complement strand
AAATCCAGCAGGAAGTCCAGGAAGCGCACGACGCCGAAGAGCGCGAGCTCGAAGCCATGCGCATGGAAGGCGAACAAGAAGAACTCGCCGCCGCGGAGTAAGGACTGCGCGTCCAGCGACACGCCTACGGCGCAACAACACAATGGGTGCCCCATGTATCGCTTCCGATACATGGGACCTCAAGCGACAAAAGGGCGGACTCGAAAGAGTCCGCCCTTTAGCTTTGATAACTTCCTCAACCTTTGTCATCCCGCAGCGAAGCGAAGGGATCTGCAGTTAAGCTCGCCTGACGCAAAAGCTACATGAGGTCGAGAAGATCTGCGGTGCAGCGGCTTCAGCCGCTGAGATAGACACGTAATCTGCGAGGCAAGCGCGGCTTCAGCCGCCGAGATGCAATGCCTGCATCCAGCATTCAAGCAGGTCCGGCAAACAAGCAGATCCCTCCGCTTACGCTGCGGGATGACAAACCTGCCTTGGTGAGTGCTACCACGCGCAGCCGCCAGTTCCCGGATCTTCACATTGCGAAACCACACCGGGAGGCCATGGTCCTGCAGCACCAGATATCCAAATATGCACGAGATCCTTCGTCGCTGCGCTCCTCAAGATGACGAAGTTCGAACTTTCCTCTCATACTCGAGTCTCTTGACTTTTGTCATCCCGTAGCAAAGCGTAGGGATCTGCTTGTCGGTTCGCACTCAGCAAAGCAGCTTGCACAAGCGCCGAAAGCAAGTGCATCATACTATGTGGATACCTTGCAGACCCCCGCGCTCAGCGACTTTGAGCAGACTCGTTTGTGGGAGAGCCTGATCGGTGCGGAGACGCGGTCGCAGTATTTTGCGGTCCTGGTGCAGCGGCTTCGGGTGCGCCAGCGCTGGCTTACGGTTGGGTCGCTGGTTCTTTCTTCCGGCGCGGCCATCGCTCTGCTCACCTCTGTCATGCCGAACTATAGCTGGGTGAAGGGTCTGCTGGCGCTTGCGTCTGCCATCTTCAGCGCAATCTCGCTTGTATCTTCCAACGAGAAGAATGCGATTGAATCAGCCGATCTGAGCTACCGCTGGCAATCTCTCGGCTTTCAGTACCAGCAGCTTTGGTCGAACATGTACGCAGAAGACGCGCCAGAGACGTTGCAGCGGCTGCAAGAGGAAGAAGCAAAGGTCTCGAAGAGCAGCACCGCTTTGCCGAACGACGTGAAGCTAATGACAAAGGCGGAAGACAACGTCACTATGCATTGGCAAATTCGGGTCGCCGCATGAGCGGCGGAGACCATCCTTCGTGTAATACGTATGATGGTCGCAACTCTACCAGCGGGACTGCCATGTCGATAAGTCGATTCGCCTATACAGATGAATCTGGAAACACTGGTCTGAACCTCTTTGATGAGGCCCAGCCTACGTTTTGGACCGGAACACTCGTTGCATACGCCGATATAGACCAGCGGTACGGGCGATATCACAAAGAACTGCTAGCGATCACTGGAAGAGCAGAGATTCACGGCGCAGAACTTGGCATGCATGGGATCGAGAAGATTGCGGATAGGATTCTTTGCCTAGCCAAGGAAAAGAAGCTTCACTTTCTCTTCAGCCGCGTAGACAAGGGATACTTGGCAGCTGCGAAAATGTTCGACCTTGTTTTTGACTCTGGTACGAACATGGCGATGCCAACACATGCATACGCCATTCAGCAGCTACGTCTTATAAACAACCTACACTTTGTACAAATGTTAGAAGGCGATGATCTTAAAGACTTCTGGGATATCTTTCGGAAGCAAGACTCTCAGCGCTTTGGGCTGTTGCTGGCGAGGGTTAGGGAGAGACTGTCATCGTTTCCTTATGACGATCGAAGTAAACAGATAATTGGTGATGTGCTCGAATGGGGAGCGCGCAATCCTGCCGAGATTTTAGATCCATATGGGGAGCGAGACTCGCCAAATTTTGTTGCATTCATAGGTCTTTTTGATCATCTCCACAGCTTGAATGTAGAACATGGTCACCGGGTAGCCTCATTTGTTCACGATGAGCAGAACCAATTCATGAAAGTTTTCAAGGAAGCCTACAAGTTGGTGTCGAAAATCAGACACAAAACCGGCCCTTTCACGGTCATATCTGACATAGAAAAGATGGACTCTTTCGACGCAGACCTCATTGTTCGTTCCTCGCATGAGAGTTTTGGCCTGCAACTCGTGGATGTCTGCTTGTGGCTAGTCAAGCGTGTTATCGACAAAGATGAAGCACCGAGCGGGCAATGTGAGCGCTTAGTAGATTGGCTTATCTGCAACAATTTCTTAGTTCGTTTTGACTTCGGGCAGGTTGCAAATTCGGTAAAAGTAGGCGCTCAAGAGGTCTACAGGTTGCCATTCTCGTCCGAGGACGAGATGAACGCAAAACGGCTTCGTCAGAGCTTTGAAGAGGCTCGCCTGAAGCGGATGAATGGCCTTCTAGAAGCGTAGGAAATCGCACCTCTTACTTTTATAAGTGGAAGCTGTCAGCGCTAGGCAGCGGCACGTCGTAGGCGTTCAGAAGAATGCTAATCATGCTGCAGCATCCGATTCGGCAGACGAGTTCGCGCTCCCGGCTCGCCGATGAAGTACAGCAGGCGGCGCTGTACGAGCACATCTGCGGGGCAAGGCAAAGGGCGTCACCTCTGAGGCGACGCCCTTGGTTGCCGATCCAACTTACAACAGCCGGAAGAAAAGTCTTTCGCTAGGCCTTACGAGTCAGCCTTCGGGGGGAACTTCTTGAACATCTTCTCAACGGCGATGTTCAGGCGGCGGGAGTTCTTGTCGGCGTGCTTGCTCATCTGCTGCGTTGCGATGCCGCGGAAGAGCAGGTGCCTGGTGCGTGTGTCGTACAGGTCGACGATCAGCGTGCCCATTGGGATCTGCTCGACGCGGGTTACGCTGGGACCGC
>CAXUEW010000259.1:0-2330 GCA_964250115.1 uncultured Terriglobus sp. | reverse complement strand
GCCGCCCCATCCTCCCCAACCGCCACCGTAGCCATAGCCGAAGCCGGGGCCGCCCCATCCGCCGTAACCCCATCCAGGGCCGAAGCCGTTGTAGAAGGTGCTGTACTCCGTCTGGTTGCGCACGCTGCCCACCGCGCGCACGGCCAGGTCGCAACCCGTCTGCACTTCCACCGGAGCGGGACCCTGGTCGGTGCGTGTGCGCAGCGTGCCGCCGACAGGCTTCAGCGTGGTGTGCGACAGCGTGTAGTTCAACGCGTCGCGCATGCGGCCTTCGTACAGCGGGTCTGCCGCATGCACGCGGTCCACGCAGAAGGTGCGGTACCGGCTGAAGTCAGCGTGGTGGTCGTAATCGGTGTGCACGTCTTGAGCCATTGCGGGAACAGCCACGGTGTAGAGTGCGAACACCAGGTGCCGGGTTGTGTTGAACATGGGACATACCTCACTCCTTTAGACGTGAGTGTGCGCGCCGCGCTGACACGCGTGCCCTCGCTGCCTGCCATCCTTGCCGCGCTGTTATAGAGTGTTGAGTATGAATCGCAGGCGCACGTTCGGCGGCAGTTGGATTGCAGGCGGCATGCTGTGGTGTGCCGTTGCAGGGGCGGCTGGTCCTGCGAACATCTCCGGTACCTGGATGACGCAGACTGAGGTGCAGGGCATTGCCGTGAATGAAACTTGCCTGATTGCGCAGGCTGCCGACGGCAAGCTGAGCGGCACCTGCGAAACCTCCGGCGGTACCTTCAAGCTGACCGGCACGGTAAACGGCACCAGCGTAAATTTCACGCACCCGGCAGCCTACCAGGGGCAGGATTCTACCGTCTCCTTCTTTGGCAAGCTGGATGATGAGACATCCATCAGCGGATCGCTCGATCTGCAGCCGCTAAATGCCGGTGGATCGTTCGCCATGAAGAAGCAGACCGCAAAGTAATAAGGGGAGAAGTGTATGAAGCAATGGTTAGCCTTAGCGTTTTTGGTGGG
Source organism: uncultured Terriglobus sp. (assembly GCA_964250115.1). Classification (GTDB taxonomy): domain Bacteria; phylum Acidobacteriota; class Terriglobia; order Terriglobales; family Acidobacteriaceae; genus Terriglobus. The sequence goes on along the minus strand of CAXUEW010000259.1, from coordinate 1,355 downwards.
GACGCCCGCGGTCGCGTCTGCGCCGCCGGATGTCGATTTGTCCGGCAGTTGGACGATTGCGGGTGACGTGCAGGGCGTCGCCGTGGACGAGACCTGCACCGTGGTGCAGACGGATGTTGCGCTGACCGGTTCCTGCGACACCAGCAGCGGCAAGTACGATCTGAAGGGCAAGATCGACGGCAAGACCGCTACCTTCAGCCACGGCGGCAAGTACCAGGGTAGCGACTTCACGATTACATTCACCGGCAAGGTAGGGACGGACGGCGGTATGACCGGGACCCTGGATGTGGACCCGTTCAATGTGACCGGCAGCTTCTCTGCGAAGAAGGGTGCCGCTGCTGCAACACCGCCCCCGGCATAAACAGCGGTGCGATACGTAGCTTTCAGATCTAAGTCATAAGGTTGGCGATTGCGCCAGCCTTATAACTTAGGGAGACTTACTTCGTTGGGTCAGCCGCTTTAGGGTGGAACGGCGCAGGTGCCGTCGTGAAGATGCCGTTCAGCACAGAGGCAAGCCGCAGCCCGGCAAGCTCAAGCCGCTGGTCGATCACGGGCAGTTCTCGCTGGTAATATGCCTCGTCAATGTCGCTGTTCTTCGGCACCAGCGCGGTGTCTGATGCGGTCTTCGATTCGTTGGTCCAGACCGCAGGATCGTCCGTACCGCTGACCATCTTCCTGGCGCGGATTTCGCCTTCCAAGCGCGCAAGATACTTCGGTTCGGTCAGGTTCAGGTGGTCGATCAGGTAGCCGTCCCAGATGTTATGCAGGTTGCACTTGCCTGACGTGCTACAGCTTTCTTTGCCAAAAGCAGTAACAGGAATCCCATTGCCGCCCTGCTCCACACCTGTGGCGTGCAGCGGCTGGTGAATGTCTCCGACAAAGTGCACAAGGTACTTTAGCGCAAGCGCGCGATCAATCGGGTCCAGTGTACTGTCACGCAAACGCGCTTCGAAAAACAGGATGCGGTCCGTCGCACAGTCGCGCCACTTGTCGTTGCGCGCACCAGCCTTGACACCGGGCTGCAAAGGACAGTCGCGGTCGCGGTTATAGGTGTCGGAGTCGGTGGCCACGTCGGTGTAATGCCATGAGCCAGTCTGTGTTTCCAGCGGGCGGTACTCGTCGGCCCACGATGCCACGTCAGCCAGGGACTCACTGCCCAGCAGCGCCTTCACGTTGCGTCGCGCTGTGGGTGTTAGATGATTTGCGGCCACGCCCGCAACCAGGCGGTGCCCCCTTTCCCACCAGGCGTTGGCACGGGTTGGGGTACCTAAAACGAGCAGTGCAATGGCGGCTATGACTTTGCGTGCAACGGGAAGCTTCTGCATACGAACAGCATAGTGGACCGCAGTTGAAAT
>CAXUEW010000258.1:3629-5281 GCA_964250115.1 uncultured Terriglobus sp. | reverse complement strand
TTGTGTCGTCCGGCTTCAACGCTTCGGTCAGCACTTTGCCCACGGCTGCTGACGGCCGGTTGATGCGCAGCATCGACGCGAGTGTGGCGGCGATATCTACCGGTGCCACCATGCCGTGATACGTGCCGGGCTGGACGCCTGCACCGAAAATATCCAGCGGCACATGACGGTCATACGAGTTGGCGGAGTAGTGCGTCGCGCCCGTCGCATAGCCGCCGTACTGGTACGCGCCAAGGTTGAAGTGCACGCCCCAGCCCATACGCGGCGTGTAGCTGCGCATCTCGCGGCGGCCATAGTCGGTGTCTGGCAGCAGCCCCGCTTTCATCTGCGAGATCGTCGAGATAAATTGCGTGCGCACCGCGTCCGGCTGCCGGCTGCCAGTCGGCTTGCCGGCTGCTTCCAATTTGGCTTGAACTTCTAGGTATTGCAACATCGCATCGCGCGTGGCGCTCTCCGCATCCGCCTCGCTGATGCCCTGCGCGGTGAACGGCGCAGGATCGATCTGTACCCACGGCTGGTCATAGCCGAGAACATACTTCACCGTCCCGCTCGGCTTGAAGTGTTGTTGCAGCGATGTCTCGATGGCATTTTGCAGGTCAGCCGGCTTCAGGCTGCGCGCGGGCAGGCCGTACGACTGCGCCGTCTGTATGGATGGAGCCACGCCATGGTCGCCGGTAAAGGTGACCACAACATTGGCCAGGCCCACTGTGCTGTCCAGCCAAGTAAAAAAACTGTCTAGTTGCGTGTCAGCAGCGTCGATCATCGCGCGCTCCTCCGGCGAGTCCGGTCCCATGGCGTGGCCCAGGATGTCTGTCGAAGAAATGGAGATCGTCAGCAAATCCGTCACACCGGCGGGATTTCCGCCAAGATGCTCGTTCTGGATGAGCGCCTTCGCGAAATCAAGCTGGTAGCTGACAGAAGCCGGTGTCTTGCCTACCTTTTCGTAGAAACTTCCATCCGGGATGTTTGCTTCCTTGCGCGCTGCCGCCTGCCGCTTGCCATCGTTGAACGCCGTGACCCACGCAGGCATGGACTTCAACCAGTAGGTCGAGGTCACCCAGTTGCCGCTGTCGTGGTCAGTCCAGAAGGCCGCCTTCTGCGTGTGGCCGCTGGTCAGGATGGCCGCGCGATCCTTAAACGAAACTCCGTAAACCCGTGCCTGCCCCTTCGTGGCGACCACCAGTTCGTCGCCCAGGGTAGAGGCCATCTCGTTCTTGGGCGATGTGCCGGGCGAAACCGGGGTTCCCTGTGGCGCTCCAACAATGGTGTAACGCGGGTCCTCCACGGAGCTGACCTGGTGCTGCTTGCCATCCGGGCCTGGCTCCCACCACTCGTTCAGGCCGATGCCGTGGCCGTCGGTGTACGCTCCCGTGCCAATGGTGGAGTGCCCAGCGGCCGTGATCAGGTTGGCATAGTCGTAGTAGCAGTCCGTAAAGTGCGCGCCCTGCCGCAGAAACAGGTTCCAGCCGTTCTTTGCCTTGAAGTCTGCGCGGTAGCGGTCCAGGTAGTCGCCGCGGAACTGGTCGAACACCAGCATGATGACGAGTTTTGGACTGCCGTTATACGCATCGGCGTGGCTGACCGGGGTGGAGGCGGCAAAGACGCTGGCGCAGAGAACGGCGGTCGCGATACGGCGGAAGATCTGCATAGCA
>CAXUEW010000258.1:0-3619 GCA_964250115.1 uncultured Terriglobus sp. | reverse complement strand
CAGGCTAATATTGCCGCTACCACTAACCTGGTTAAAGATAACGGGCTGCAGTTTGTAAACCTGGGTGCTTCAACAAATCTGCATAGCAGCAATGCTAAACGCCTCCAGCGAAACGGGAGTAAATGCAGCGTCTGCGCGGCGCAAACTTCTACAAAGGTGCTCAACCTGCTGACTCGCTCACCTGCCAGCCTGCTAACCCGCTACCATAGACGCATGCTCGACCTCGCATACGTCCGGGGCAATCTCCCGGAGGTGGAAGCCGCACTCAAGCGCCGCAACACCGATCCTGCCAGCCTGCTGGGCAACTTCCCCGCTCTCGACACGCGCCGCCGCGAAACCATCACGGAGCTGGAGTCGCTCAAGGCACGCCGCAACCGCCTGTCGGAAGACATCGGCAAGCTGAAGCGCACGGGTGGCGACGCCACTGAGTTGACCGACGAAGTCCGTGTCATCCGAGACAAGATGGAAGACCTGCAGGCCACTGCAGACGCGCTCGACGGCGATTTGCGCGGCATGCTGGCCGCCATGCCAAACCCGCCCGACGCCTCCGTGCCGGACGGCAAGGACGAACACGGCAACCGTCTCGAGAAAACCTGGGGACACCAGCCGAAGTTTGCTTTCACGCCAAAGCCGCACTGGGAACTAGGCGAGCAACTTGGCATCCTCGATTTTAATCGCGCCGCCAAGATCGCTGGTTCACGCTTCGTCGTGCAGATTGGTGCCGGTGCCCGGCTTGAGCGTGCGCTGGCGAATTTCATGCTGGACCTGCACACACGCGAGCACGGCTACACCGAGGTGCTGCCGCCCTACATGGTCAACGCCGCATCGCTGTTCGGCACCGGCCAGTTGCCCAAGTTCGAGCAGGACCTGTTCTACTGCGTCGACAAGACAGCCTTCTCCGGATCGCTAGGCGAACAGGAGGGCGCAGCAGACGCTGCGTCAGACGAGGACAATCTGCGTGTTGACCGCGAGAAGTTCGAAGGCTTCGATCACTACCTGATCCCCACAGCGGAAGTGCCAGTCACGAACCTGTTCCGCGATGAAACGCTGGACGAAAAGCAGTTGACCACCAGCCTGTGCGCCTACACGCCCTGCTTCCGCAGCGAGGCCGGCAGCTACGGCCGCGATGTGCGCGGCATGATTCGTCAGCACCAATTCCAGAAGGTGGAGCTGGTAAAGTTCACGACGCCCGACAAAAGCGCGGAAGAACACGAGCAACTGACGCGTCACGCGGAGACCATCCTGGAGCGCCTCGGCCTGCCTTATCGCCGCATGCTGCTGTGCACTGGCGACATGGGTTTCGCATCGCAGAAAACGTATGACCTCGAAGTGTGGCTGCCTGGGCAGGCGCTGTACCGCGAAATTTCTTCCTGCTCCAACTTCGGCGCATTCCAGGCACGGCGCGCAAACATTCGCTACCGCCCCGCCGGTGCGAAAAAGGCAGAGTTTTTGCACACTCTGAATGGTTCCGGACTTGCGGTTGGGCGCACGTACCTTGCGATTCTTGAAAATTATCAGCAGGCCGATGGCTCTGTCCGCATCCCCGACGCTCTACAGCCTTACATGAATGACGAAACCGTCATTGAAAAACAGGCGGCGCTTTAATGCTGAAGTTACTTCGCAGCTATCTGTTCTGGACCTACGAGCGTGGCTCGTTTCACTATGACGTCATGGTGACGCTGATTCTCTTATTCATCTTTGTCACGCCACATTTCATCAACTATCGCGACCGGCCCCTCTACCAGTTGCCCTCGCAGATCATGGTGGAAAACGACGGCTCCGGCGAACTTGTCTACCAGGTGCGCGAAACCGACGTGCAACAAAGCCTGACCCACGTCAAAGGAGCGACCAACGATCTGCGCACACGCCGCGCCCTGCGCCGCCTGATCGAGCCCATCGCGGGTGATGTATTGATCGAGCGTTATGAGCCATTGCCAGCTAGCGATGGGTCGGTGAGCAGTTACCGGGTGTGGGCGCATCGCTAAGACAACGAATACTGGTGTTATTGGTTTACCTACTCTGTCTTGATGGGTTCTGTAGAGCGCCAAATCTGGAGACATCAATATGGGTACGGTTGGCATTTCATAGGAGTGCATGTCATCTCGCAGTAACTTGCGGCTTTAGCCGCTGAGATAGTTTGAGGAGTTGTCCAAGAACGCGGCTTTAGCCGCCGAGATTGCCATCTCAGTGGCTAAAGCCATCTTTGATCCATAATTTGAGTTTCTATCTCTGCGGCTAAAGCCGCCGGGTATCCAGAAATTGGAGTAGCAGCGCTTACATAGTTCGGAACGCTTAGGAGCATCATGCAACGTATTTGCGCTCTACTTACTACCGCCGCCTGCATCCTGTGCACGGCACCTTTGCGCGCGGCGACTGATCCCGCGCTGGATAAGGCACTGCGGCAGATGGATGCCGCATCGGTAAAGTTCCAGTCGGCCGAAGCTGATATGAAGTGGGAGTTCTATGAGAAAGTCGTGCGCGACACGACTACGCAGACCGGCTCCACTTACTTCTTGCGGACAAAGTCAGGCACGGAGATGGGTGCGGTCATTACTCAGCCCAGCTTGAAATATCTCCGTTTCAGCAACGGCAAGGGATCACTGTACGACGCCGTCAGCAAGAAGCTGACACCCTTCGACGCCGGAAAAGATCGCTCTCGCGTGGAAAGTTTCCTGACGCTTGGTTTTGGTGGCAGCGGCAAAGATCTGGAGCGAGCGTGGACCGTCACGCTTCAGGGCAGCGAAACAATCGACGGCACGCCCACTGTCAAGCTGGACCTCACCCCTAAAGACCCGGCCACCGCGCAGACCTTCACCCACGTTCTTGTTTGGGTAGACACGGCACGCGCCATCTCGTTGAAGCAGCAGTTCTTCACGCCTGAAGGTGACACGCGGACGACGTACTACACGCACATTCGCTACAACACACCCGTTGATGCGAAGAAGTACGCGACGCCGAAGCGGTAGGTTCCGCACAGCTGATCTGGACTAACATAGAGTTGGACCTAATTGCTGCGCAGTCAATAGAGCGGCTTCAGCCGCTGAGATAGAAAATGAATGCCCTCACGAAGTAGGCTTTAGCCGCTGAGATGCGTCTCTCGGAGGCTAAAGCCGAGTTCTATCCGACAATGATGTCTATCTCAGTGGCTGAAGCCACAAGATCGCCCAGCACCTCGCCATTGGCATGTGTCCGTCTATCACGCAAACGCGACCCTTAATCCATCCGAAACTTATTACTGCACGGTCCCTATAGGTCGCATGCGCGTCAGCTCCAGTGCGCAGGCCACGGCGGTACGCGCCGTCAACTTCAGGTTATCGGCGGTAAGCCAAAGTGAAAAACGCGTTCCAAGCTCCGCGGTGGCAGGCTCCACCCGAAGCAGGATTTGACCCTGGCCGGCAGAGCTTAGATTGCTGGGAGGATCGCCCTCCTCACCAACCAGGTCAAGATGATCTGACCGCAGTGCGGCGTGCAGCGCGTCCACCGCCAGGGGTTGTTCGAACTCCAGAAACAATGACACGGCAAAGCCATGAAAGACCGGCGCCTGCACCATCTGCAGCACTGGCGCAGCCACCTTTCCGCCGGTCAGTGAACGCAAATCACGCAGGATACGCGCCTGCAC
>CAXUEW010000257.1:0-5318 GCA_964250115.1 uncultured Terriglobus sp. | reverse complement strand
GCATGATGGTCGGCGGCGATGAGGACATTGTTGAGAAAATCCGCCCGGTCCTCGAAACACTCGCACCGGCAAAGGACAAAGGCTGGGGCCGCACCGGTCCAGCGGGCGCGGGTCACTTCGTCAAGATGGTCCACAACGGCATTGAGTACGGCATGATGCAGGCCTATGCCGAAGGCTTCGCCATCTTCGAAGCGAAGAAGGAAATGAAGCTGGACAACGCGCAGATTGCGGAGATCTGGCAACACGGCTCAGTGGTGCGCTCGTGGCTGCTGGACCTGACCGCCGCCGCCTTGAAGAGCAACCCCGAACTGCACGGCATCGCACCATACGTCCCGGACTCTGGCGAAGGTCGCTGGACTGTCGCCGAAGCGATCGACCTCAACGTCTCCGCGCCTGTCATCACAGAGTCGCTAATCCGCCGCATCCGCTCGCGTGAAGAAAATAATCTGACCGACCGCATGCTGTCCGTCATGCGCAACGCCTTCGGCGGCCACGCGGTGAAGACCGAATAACGGTCCCACCTGCCGTCCATCGTCGTCATCTAACGAGCAGCGTTGATCAGGAAGAAGGAACTGTACATGGCAACAACCGTCACAGGCGTCTCGCAGGCGCAGGCAGAGGCGAACAGGGGCAAGGAGAGTACTCCTGAGTCCTGCATCGTCGTTATCTTTGGCGCATCGGGAGACCTTACCAAGCGCAAGCTGCTGCCCGCGCTCTACCACCTTGAGCAGCAGAATCTGCTACCGGAGAAGTTCGCGGTCGTCGGCGTCGCCCGTCGGGATTTGTCGAAGACCTTTGCGCCTGACATGAAGGATGGAATCGTCAAGGGTGGTGGCGTCGACGAGAACGAAGACAAGCTTGGCAAGTTTGTCGATCGTATCGAGTACTTCAAGACCGAATTCGACAACGACGAGGGCTTCGAGGGCTTGAAGAAGTACCTCGTGGAACTGGACGGGAAGTACAGCACAAACGGCAATCGGCTGTTCTACCTCGCGGTTGCTCCCGAGTACTTTGCCGATATCACGCAGCGGTTGGGCAAGCACGGCATGACTGGCAACGAAGGTTCGGGATGGGTGCGTTTCATTATTGAAAAGCCGTTCGGCACAGACCTGGAAAGCGCAAAGAAGCTCAACAGCGACATCAACGCTGTTCTGCACGAAAATCAGATTTTCCGCATCGATCATTACCTCGGCAAAGAGACGGTGCAGAACATTCCTGTCTTCCGCTTCGGCAACGGAATTTTCGAGCCGCTCTGGAACCGCAACTACATTGACAGTGTGCAGATCACCGCTGCGGAAAGCATCGGCATCGAAGGCCGCGGGCCGTTCTATGAGACGGCCGGCGCGCTGCGTGACGTGTTGCAAAACCACGTGATGGAAGTGCTTTCGTTCGTAGCCATGGAACCACCAGACAGCTTCGAAGCCGCCGCAGTGCGCGTAGAAAAACTCAAGGTCTGGAAGGCTATCGAGCCCGTTCCGGTCGAGGACACCGCTCGCGGCCAGTACGGCCCCGGCACGGTGGATGGCCAGCAGGTGAAGGGCTATCGGGAAGAAGACCGCGTCAGTCCTGAGTCGCAGACCGAAACCTATGCGGCCATGAAGCTGAACATCGACAATTGGCGTTGGGCGGGCGTGCCGTTCTACATTCGCGCGGCAAAGCGGCTTGGGCAGCGTGTGACAGAAGTCGTCATCACGTTCAAGCAGCCGCCACTGCACATGTTCAAGGCGTCAGCCGATGCAAACGCCGATCAACTTGAGCCGAACGTTTTGACGCTGCGCATCCAGCCAGATGACGGCATCTCACTGAAGTTTGGTGCAAAGATTCCGGGACCGACGACGAACCTGTCGCAGGTAAAGATGAACTTCTCGTACGCGGATGCGTTCGGCAAATCTTCGGCTAATGGTTACGAGCGCCTGTTGCTTGATGCCATGCTGGGCGACGGCACGCTCTTCGCCGAAGGCCAGGGCGTCGAGGCTACATGGGCCTTGATGACGCCCATTCTTGAAGCATGGAAGCAGCAACAGAAGGATTTTCCGAACTATGCTGCCGGTACCTGGGGACCTGCCGAAGGTGACGATCTGCTGACGCGCGATGGTCGCAAGTGGAACTCGTAACGTAAACTCGTACTGCCAGAGCGCCGGTGCTTTCTGACCGGCGCTCTTTCACTTTTTTGCGTTACCGTGACAATCTGTGGATGCCTCGCGGCATCCATGCATTTCAGGACAAAACCATGGCACGCTCCTCCATTGCTGACTATCTCGTATTCGATACACCTGATCGCGTTGCGCAAGCAGCGGCAGAAGTCTTCACAAAATATGCGCAGGAAGCCGCGGCCGCACGCGGGGTTGCGCGTATCGCTATCTCCGGCGGCTCTACGCCCAAGCGCATGTTTGCGCTGCTTGCAACCGACTCGTTCCTGTCGCAGATTCCGTGGGACAAACTGGAATTGTACTGGGTGGATGAGCGTTGCGTCGCTCCGGACAGTGAAGATTCGAACTTCCGCATGACGCAGGAACAACTGCTCAGCAAGGTGCCGCTTGCAGCCGACCACGTCTTTCGCATGGAAGGCGAACTGGATCCGCACGAAGCCGCTTCGAGGTACGAAGCTGCACTACGTAACAGCTTCAAGCTCGAGGGCGCGCAAGCCCCGGCGTTCGACCTTATACTGCTGGGTATGGGCGATGACGGTCATACCGCATCGCTGTTTCCGCACAGTGCCGCCATTGACGAACTTGGCCGCCTTGTCGTTGCGAATGAGGTCGAGAATAAGAACCCGTGGCGCATTACGCTGACATGGCCTGTGATCAATCATGGCCGTGCGGTCGTGTTCCTCATCGAAGGTGCGGCCAAGGCCGACCGGCTGCATGAAGTTCTGTTGGGCGACTACGAACCGGAGCGTTTGCCATCGCAACTGATCCGTCCAGACAGCGGTAAGCTGCACCTGTTGCTGGATGCAGAGGCTGCACGTCGCCTGCCCAAGGTTGGCATGCACGGCGACGCGGAAACCGGCACGCTGGAGCTGACACGATGATTCTTGCGGGTGATGTAGGCGGCACCAAGGTCGATCTGGCTTTGTATGACTTTGATGGCGGTAAGTTGAAGGTCGTCCGGCAGGAGAAGTACCCGGCATCCAGTTACCCGACGTTGCAAGCCGTGGTGCAGGCGTTCCTGGGCACGGGCGACGTTGCTGAGAAAGTCGAGCACGAAGTAGTTGCAGCTTGCTTTGGCTGCCCTGGCCCGGTCAAAGACGGTCACTTGAAGCTGACCAACCTGCCATGGGAATTGGACTCGCGCGATCTCTCAAAGATCCTGAACATCGAGCACATCTTCCTGATCAACGACCTGGAGGCCAACGGGTACGGCATTGCGGAGCTTGGGCCGGACCAGATCTTTGAACTTGAAGCGGGCGACAAGTCTGCAACTGGTCATCGAGCGCTGGTCTCGGCCGGAACAGGCCTGGGCGAGGCCCTCATGGTCTGGAATGGCACCACGCGCCGCCACACGCCGCTACCTTCCGAGGGTGGTCATGCGGACTTCGCGCCACGCAATCCGCTAGAGATCGAGATGCTCGAGTGGCTGATCCAGAAGCTGAATGGACGCGTCTCATGGGAGCGCGTCGTCAGCGGCCTGGGCCTGAAAAATATCTACGAGTTCCTGCGCGACGGCAAGGGAATGGAAGAGCCGTCATGGCTGCACGACCGCATGGAAACCGAAGATCCCAACTTCGTCATCGGCACCACGGGTGAGGACGGATCGTGCGAGTTGACGGCGAAGGTGCTGGAAGTCTTCTCCGGCTGCTATGGCGCAGAGTGCGGCAACATGGGACTGAAGCTGCTGGCGGCAGGCGGCGTGTACCTCGGCGGAGGTATTCCGCCGAAGATCCTCAAGACGCTTCAAAACGGCCCCTTCAGACAGGCATTCCTGGATAAAGGCAGGCTTTCACCGCTCCTGCATACCATCCCGGTACGCGTGATTCTTGAAGAGAAATGCGCGCTGATCGGCGCCGCTGCATACGCCGAAGCACGCGCCGCAGAGATGACGGGGCACAGCGAGCGCGCGGCGTCGCAACCGTAAGCGGGTAGTAGACTACGCACATGGTGGTGAGCGCCCAATACGCGGCAGAGCACTTCGACGAACTGCTATCCGCTACAGACCGCGGCGAAGAGGTTCAAATCGCACGCGAAAACAAACCTGTCTTGACGCTTGTGGCCCAGCAACCGCTTCAGACGGTCCGGCCTCGCTCTGAACTCTTCGGACTCTTTCGTGGCCAAATGTGGGTTTCTCCAAACTTCAACTCGCCTGAACTGAATAAAGAGATAGAGGATGAGTTTCTGAATGGACCGCTGTTCCCTGATGAAGCGTGAAACTTCTCCTGGATACCCACACGGTGCTCTGGTTGCTTTCGGAACCGGAGCTGCTTCCTGCACGCGTTCTTGATGCCGTTATGTCGCCTACTAATACGCTTTTGCTCAGCATAGTGTCTCTTTGGGAGATGACGATCAAGTCAGCCAAAGGGAGTCTGCGGCTGCCGGCGGCGAACATCGACATGGTTGCTGCTGAAGTGCAGGTGCGCGGTATTGCCCTGCTGCAATTTGTGGTTGAGTACTTGGTCTCGCTGGAAGCTCTGCCACTCATCCACAAAGATCCGTTCGACCGGGCGCTGGTGGCGCAAGCTCGCAGGCACGACGTCACGCTTGTCAGTGTTGATCGCGTGCTTGGAGCATACGGAGTCGACGTCCTGTGGGCGTGACAGAGGTTGCCGCCATACACTAGCGCTATGCGCTTCCGCAGCTTCTACTCTGTAGTCCTCTTTTTGGCTCTTCCACTCTGCGGGCAGCGCCTGCCGTCCGACATACATCCTCAGCATTACGCTTTGTACCTGACGCCGGATCTAAAGGCAGCTACTTTTGCGGGATCGGAGACCATTGACGTTACGCTCGATCATCCTTCGCAAGCGATTACGCTGAACGCAATCGAACTAAAGATCGACAGCGTTAGGGCGGGTGGACAGGCCGGTACGATCTCCTACGACGAGACCAAGGAGCAGGCGACGTTCACGTTTCCAAGCGCTCTGCCCGCGGGTAAGGTGTCTCTGCAGATTGAGTTCACGGGCATCCTGAATGACAAGCTGCGCGGCCTCTACCTGTCGAAGACGGCCAAGCGCAACTATGCGGTGACCCAGTTTGAATCGACCGATGCGCGTCGCGCCTTCCCAGCGTTTGATGAGCCGGCGTTGAAGGCTACTTTTGACCTGTCGCTCACCGTAGACAAGGGCGACATCGTCATTGCGAATACGAACATGCTGAGCGATAAGCCTG
>CAXUEW010000256.1:218-5326 GCA_964250115.1 uncultured Terriglobus sp. | reverse complement strand
ATACGAATCAGGTGAGAAACCTAGCGAGGCTTGCGCTTTTCCGCTGCCCTGCCCGCACGCAGGCTGGTGCCCTGTGCGTAGGCCGTCTCGTTCTGCGCATCGGTTGTCGCCTGGTCCTTCGGGCACCAGTACAGCGTGCGCCCGGCAACATCCTTGCGCAGCACCGTCTCGCCGCAGACGAAGCACGGCTTGCCGTGCCGACGATAGACATAGTGCTCCTCGCCGCGTTCGGCAACTGCCTTCTTGCTCGGCCTGTCCTTCTTGTCCGTACACACAATGCGGCGGTCCACCATGCCCGCCTTCAGCAGTGGAATGGAGTCCTTCCAGATCGCTTTCAGCGTCTTCAGGTCTACCTCATTGCCCGGCGTAAACGGGTTTACGCGATGGCGAAAGAGCAGCTCCGCCCGGTAGATGTTGCCGATCCCGGAGAGGATCGACTGATCCATCAGCAGTTCGCCGATGCTCGACTTCTTCGCCAGTATTTTGTCGAAGGCCCGCTGCGGATCGTCGTGGCCGCCGGGTTCGTTCGCCAGCGGATCGGGGCCAAGCCGATCTAGCAGCGCCTGCCACTTTGCCTTGTCGTACACGCTGCAATCGGTGGGTCCGCGCAGCTCGCACCAGTCCACATCTTCCGGTGCAAACGGCTTGGACCCGTCGTCGTTCGCGCAGGTCAGGTTGTGCGGCTGACCCTTCTGCGAGCGCGACGGCTTGCCTGAACCGGCCCGCTGCAGGATCGCGCGCAGTGCGCCCTTCGGCTCCGGCAACGGGCCGCAGCCCTCGGTAAAGTCGCCAAAGCGCCCCAGGTGGATATGCAGGTATAACTCGCCCGGAAACTCATAACCCAGGTGCTTGCCCACCGCGTGTACCTTCAACAGCTTCTTGCCGTCGACCACATGTGCATCGCTGAAGCGATGGTTTGGCCCTGGCAACACATTCAATTTCTTACCGGCAAATGCCGCGGTGTGTCGCGCGGCCCATCGATGGATCTCATTGCCCTCTGGCATGGTCTTGCTCTCCTGATATCCATAGGACGCCGCTTCGGCTGACTGCTGTGCCGCGCCTCTGTCATATTCCTACAGGCAGGGCCGATACATTCAACAGGGTGAAAGCGCAATGACCGCCGGCAGGTTCTACCGTCCACAACTGGACGTGGTGCGTTTCTGCGCGTTCCTTGCAGTGTTCGGCCACCATACCCTGCCACGCACCGGTCCCTACTCACGATGGCTGACCACAGCCGCCGACGCCATGGGTTTCGGTCTGAGCCTGTTCTTCGTTCTGAGCGCGTACCTCATCACGCTCCTGCTGCTGCGCGAACGGGATGCCACCGGCAGCATCCACCTGCTGCCCTTTTACAAGCGGCGAGCCCTGCGCATCTGGCCGCTGTACCTGCTGGGCATCGGCATCGGTGTCGCTCGAGCGGTAAACCACGGCGTCTTCCTGCAGCAGAAAACCTGGTTCGTCGCCGCTCTGCTGCTCTCCGGCAACCTGGTCTATCCCGGCACCATTCTGATGTCGCACCTGTGGAGCATCTCCATCGAGGAGCAGTTCTACCTCTTCTTCCCTTCCGCATGCAGCAGCTTCGGAAGGCGCGGCATGCTGCTGTTTGCCCTCGTGCTCATCGTCGCGGCTAACGTGACGCTAATCTACTTCGCACACATCCATGCGGACCTTGACGTACGGGTGTGGTTCAACAGCTTTGTGCAGTTTGAAATGTTCGCGGCGGGCATCCTGCTGGCATTGGCCGACAGTCACTTGCCCCCGTGGAGCCGCTCCATGAGCGCGCTGGCGATCGTGGCGGCAGGCGGCCTCTGGATGTTTGCCGCAGGCGCGTATCACCTGAAGACTACCGGCGCTGTCGCCACCACAGCGTCCAGCCTGTGCCTTGGATACGCTTTGGTGGCCGTCGCCTGCTGCATCTTCATCGCGGCCCTTCAGGGCTTGCCCGCGCCCGCTCCGGTGGTCTACTCCGGCAAAATCTCCTACGGGCTGTATGTCTTTCACCTGCCGGTGATTGCACTTATTTCTGCACGCTTGCCGACTTACACTGCCGGCATGGCGGGAAGCCTGATCCTCACCTATGGTTTCGCGGCTCTCTCGTATCACTACTTTGAGCAGCCGTTCCTCCAGATGAAGCGCCGCTATGAGCTCGTACCCAGCCGCGCGGTTTGACTCATTTCCCGGTGTGATGGCACTTAGAAGATACGCCTCTTCGCCCTGTGCGCCGGGCGTGTCTCGTCTGCCTTGTAACAGAGTACCGACAGCGTCCCATCGCCTTCGATGTATGCCCGTTTCACGCCGGAGTAGTCCTCGATGCCGCGTTCGCGCAGCATACCCATCAGGTTGTCCCGGCTCAACAATTCGTGCCGCATGGCAGCTTGCTGCAACTGGCCGTGGCGGATCAGGCAGCGCGGACCGGATTCGATGATTGGCCGCAACCACATCACGTGATACGCCAGCCAGTCCAGCGCGAACGACCAGAAAAAGATGGTGCCCGCGAGCACCAGGCCCTCTGGAATGGACCGGTACTCTGACGCCATGCCGTTCGACACCGCATCTGCAATCAGGACGATCACAAGAATGTCAGCCAGACCCATCTGCCCCGCATGCCGGGAACGCGCCACCCGCAACAGAAAGAAGAGCGCCAGATAGATAATCGACCCGCGCAGCACAATCTCAAGCAGGGAGTAGGTGGGCACAAACATGTCGTGCCACTTGATTTTGAGCAGACTATCCAGAAAACCGTGAGCAGGCATGGCTTCCAGTATGCCGGTTTCGTACAGGATCAGCCGTCATCCTGAGGAGCAAAGCGACGAAGGGATCCCGAGGGACTTAGAGTTGGCGAGGGGCTTCGGGTTCCGTAAAAGGAAGCCCGCTGCGGTGTGCAGAGGCAGGATGTGCGGGGATCCTTCGCTCGCTCAGGATGACAGCCGCTGATCCTGTTGACGAAACAGAAATGCGAACGACAGAGTCGCTCGCATTTGCAGAACAGACAACCATGAAGCCTAGTTCCAGACGTGCTGAATCGGCATAGGCTCGATGCGAAGAATGGTGTCCGGTCGCACGTCATACAGCTTCCTTGCGAACTCGCGTGCCTGCTGTTCGCTGTCGAAGATTGTCTCTTCGTGGAGTTTGCCGGCAATGTACTGTTCGCACTTCCAGATGGTGGTATTCATCGTCATGTTCATTGCCCCTGCTCCCTCATAAAACCTGTAAGTGTTTCTAATACACAAAGGGCGCTCGATGCGCTGTGCGACCTTCGAGCGCCCTACCGTGTTCTTTGGCACAACGCCGATTGCAGCGGCGGTGCGTCTCTGCCGGAGTGGCTGTTGTGTCTGCTCCGGGTGCTGCAAGCCGCTCTGTTGTTGTGGGCGGCTACTTACTGTCTATTTGACTTACTCCAGGTGTTCCACGCTTCATCCTGCAGAACGACTTACTTTCGGAGGAGGCCGGAGTTACAGCCCACTTATTCATGGGATACAACTCCGGCTTCCAACTTGATCACGCGCAAAGCGCGTTGAGAACGGTACGAAGTACCTTACTTGTGAGCGACGTCCACATACTCCGCGTCGATCACGCCCTCGTCCTGCTTTGGCGCTTCCGCGGTGGTACCACCCGCTGCTGCCGCGCCGTCCGTCGGTGCCTGACCCGTCTTGTACATCGCCTCAGCAAGCTTGTGGCTTGCCTGGGTCAGACGGTCGTGGGCCGCCTTCAGCTCCGTCGCGCTGGGCGAACCCGTCAGCGTGGTCTTCGCGTCGCTCAGAGCACCTTCAACCTGCTGGCGCTCGTCGCCGGAGATCTTGTCGCCGTTCTCACGGAACATTTTCTCCACGTTGTAGACCATGCTATCGAGCTGGTTCCGCGCTTCAATTTCCTCGCGCTTCTCCTTGTCCTCGCCTGCGTGTGCCTCGGCTTCCTTCGCCATGCGCTCGACTTCGTCCTTGCTGAGGCCCGAGCTGCTGGTAATGGTGATCTTCTGATCGCGACCGGTGGCATTGTCCTTGGCCGTGACGTTCAGAATGCCGTTCGCATCGATGTCGAATGTGACCTCGATCTGCGGCACGCCGCGCGGCGCGGGAGGAATACCAGCCAGTTTGAACTTGCCCAGCGTGCGGTTCTGCGTGGCCAGCGGACGCTCACCCTGGATGACGTGGACTTCCACTTCGGTCTGCGAATCCGCAGCGGTGGAGAAGGTCTCCGTCTTCTTGGTCGGGATGGTCGTGTTGCGCGGGATCATGGGCGTCGCGACCGAACCCATCGTCTCAATGGCCAGGGTCAGCGGCGTCACATCCAGCAGCAGCAGGTCCTTCACTTCGCCACCCAGAACGCCACCCTGCACCGCCGCGCCAATAGCCACGACTTCGTCAGGATTCACGCCCTTGTGCGGCTCCTTGCCGAACAGTTCCTTCACCAGGGCCTGCATGCGGGGCATGCGGGTCTGGCCGCCGACGAGAACTACCTCATCGACCTTGCCGGCGTCGATGCCGGCATCCTTCATGGCCTGCTTGCAGGGTCCAACAGACTTCTGCAGCAGATCCTCGACGAGCGACTCGAACTTGGCGCGCGTCAGCTTCTCGACCAGGTGCTTCGGTCCGCTGGCATCGGCCGTGACGAATGGCAGGTTGATCTCGGTCTCAATGGTCGTGGAGAGCTCAATCTTGGCGCGCTCCGCCGCATCGCGCAGGCGCTGTAGGGCCATTTCATTGCCCTTGCCGCGCAGGTCGAGGCCTTCCTTCTTGCGGAACTCGTCGATCAGCCAATCCACCAGGCGCTGATCCAGGTTGTCGCCGCCCAGATGGGTGTCGCCGTTAGTCGCCTTTACTTCGATGACGCCTTCGCCAACCTCAAGCACGGACACGTCGAACGTACCGCCACCGAAGTCATAGACCACGATGGTTTCGTCCTTCTTCTTGTCGAGACCGTAGGCCAGCGCTGCTGCCGTCGGCTCGTTGACAATGCGCTTCACGTCCAGGCCGGCGATCTTGCCTGCATCCTTGGTCGCCTGGCGCTGCGAATCGTTGAAGTACGCCGGAACGGTGATGACGGCCTCGGTCACGGACGTACCCAGGTAATCCTCGGCAGCCTTCTTCAGCTTCTGCAGGATCATCGCG
>CAXUEW010000256.1:0-208 GCA_964250115.1 uncultured Terriglobus sp. | reverse complement strand
TCCTTGCCCTGCGCCAGAACGGCCAGGTTGTCGCCCTTGGCAACCACCTTATAGGGCACCATCTTCATCTCGTCGTTCACTTCGTTCAGGCGACGGCCCATGAAGCGCTTGATGGAGTACACGGTGTTTTCAGGATTAGTAATGGCCTGGCGCTTTGCCACCTGGCCGACCAGACGCTCACCGCTCTTGGTGAATGCGACGATCGACG
>CAXUEW010000255.1:4531-5370 GCA_964250115.1 uncultured Terriglobus sp. | reverse complement strand
CGTTGTAGTAAGACGCGTCGTTGTAATAGCGCTCGGCATCCCACTTCTTGGCAGCCTTCTCGTCAAAGTCCGGATTAGGAAATAACCGCAGGCCGACAATGCCGGTGGCATAGCCGTAGTACGAACCCACCGGCATGGTCTTGCCGCGCGCGCCAATGGCTACGCCTGGATACTTCGTTTCGTTCTCGAAGGGCTCGGGCCCGCAGGCGGGATCGCGCTTGTCAAGCCACAAGCCAAAACGCGATGGATCGGGGCCGGTTGGCGCGGTGTAGCAGGGTTCGTTCACGAGGCCGAGATAGTTCCACCGGTTACCACGTGCGGCCTTAAGACCTGCATGCGTGGAGATGGTTTTGAGAAAGTCGAGCGTGCCAAGGCTGGTGGTCGCCAGCTTGTCCCACAGGCGGTCATCGCCGCCCGTCCAGGCGACCCACATATTGCGCCCTTTGATTTCCTCGGCGCTGAGAGCGACCGCTCCATCCATGTCGTGGTAGTAGTCTTCATCCGCGGCGGGGAACGATACGGCATTGCGGCCGGCTCGCTGGGCCTCGTCACTGGCGTGCTTCAGGATGATGGGATGGATCACGAAGTAACCGGCGATCAATCCAACGCAAACAACAACGACGCAGATCCAGAACAGACGCTTTACGGTTCTCACAAGGTTCTCCCAACCTGGCGTTCGAGCGGAAGACGGTATTTCAGTGTTCGTGGCGCAAAGGTCGAGCGAACCAGGAAGGTGCAATTTCTACCACAAGCCAAAGTGGCTGCAAACAAAAAAGGCTTAGCCGTCTGTCGGACCTAAGAGACTAAGGCTCCATCGCAGAAGGTGCGAACAACTTATA
>CAXUEW010000255.1:0-4521 GCA_964250115.1 uncultured Terriglobus sp. | reverse complement strand
TCTACCACACCGCAAACTGCCTGCAAACAAAAAAGCTCAGCCTTGCAGCGGAAGCAGATGGAGGCGACAGGCGGCCTGTAGCTCCCATTGCCGTCGACTGCGATACTGTTGCAGACTCAGGATGTGCACGCAGCCATGACCGGTGATCGGGGAGCACATACGTTGTCGCAGACTACTGAGTGCAAATACATCGTGGTGGGCTCAGGCGCGGGCGGCGGGACGCTTGCTGCGCGTCTGGCTGAGGCAGGGCATTCGGTTCTGCTGCTTGAGGCCGGTGGCGATCCTCGCCTGTTACAGGGTGGCGACCCCGCCGATCCCGGTACCAATCGCTTGCCTGCTGACTACGATGTGCCATGCTTCCACCCATTTGCGTCAGAGAACGAGGCGATGCGGTGGGATTTTTTTGTGCAGCACTACGGCGATACGGAAAGAGCGAAGAGGGATCCGCAGTATCGCGAAACGTATGAAGGCAAGCAGGTCGATGGCGTGCTCTATCCGCGGGCGGGAACGCTGGGCGGATGTACCGCGCACAACGCCATGATCTTCGTCTATCCGCACGATGAAGACTGGGCGGCGATTGCGGCCCTGACCGGAGATGAAAGCTGGGCACCGGCGCGGATGCGGCGCTACTTCGAGATGCTGGAGAACTGCCACTATCGGCCTCTGCAGCGGCTGAAGGCCCTTTTTGGCTATAACCCTGCGCGGCACGGATTCAACGGCTGGCTGCACACGGAAAAGTCCATCCCCATGCTTTCCCTTGGGAATCGTGATCTGCTGAGTACGATCCTTCTGTCGGCGCGGAAGGCCAGCCGGGAGTTGGGCAGTGTTTTCCAACGGCTCCGTTGGCTGTTGCAGGGGCTGCTTGACCCGAATGACTGGCGGACGGTTCAGCAGGATGCCTTCGGCATACGCTACCTGCCGTTGACCACACATCGCCACGCGCGCAACGGCACACGGGAGCGCGTGCTCGACGTGCAAAAGCGGTATCCGGATAAGTTGCACCTTGAGCTGAACGCCCTGGTGACACGCGTATTATTCGACGAAAGTAATCGCGCGACCGGCGTTGAGTACCTTCGCGGTGAGCGGCTCTATCGGGCGCACGCGCACTCTAGCAGCGACATAGGCGAAGTGCGACAGGTCTTTGCATCGCGTGAAGTAATTCTGTGCGGGGGTGCGTTCAACACGCCGCAACTGCTGATGCTTTCGGGCATCGGCGCACGACGGCAGCTTGAACAGCACGCCATCCCTATACGCGTTGACCTGCCGGGCGTGGGACAGAACCTGCAGGACAGGTACGAGGTCAGTGCCATCTACCGCATGGCTTTTGACCAGTGGCACATCCTCGAAGGGGCTCGCTTTGACAAGACGGACCCGCAGTTTGCGCGCTGGCAGCGCTGCAGGAGCGGTGCGTACGCGACCAATGGGGCCGTGCTTGCCATGTTCCGGCGGTCTGGTAACCGGAAGGTGCCGGACATCTTCTGCGTGGCGTTCCTGGGCAGCTTTCAGGGCTATGCGCCGGGTTACTCACGCGACTTTGTCGAGCAGACCAACTGCCTTACCTGGGCTGTCCTCAAGGCACACACCAACAACCGGGCTGGCAGCGTTACGCTGCGTTCGGCTGATCCGCGTGACACGCCGTTGGTTAACTTTGCTTACTTTGACGAAGGGACGCCGGACGACGATGAAGACCTAAACGCCGTTGTGGAAGGGCTGCTGTTCGTTCGCAGGCTAAGTGAGCCCCTGGTGGCGAAGGGCCTCATCGTGAAAGAAGAAGTGCCTGGCAAGGACGTGGTCAGCGTCGAGCAGCTTAGGCAGTACGTAAGGGATCGGGCCTGGGGACACCATGCGTCGTGCAGTTGCCCCATCGGCGACGCCGCAGAGGGAGGCGTTGTAGACAGCCGCTTTCGCGTGCACGGCACGACCGGATTGCGTGTGGTGGACGCTTCGGTCTTTCCTCGCATCCCTGGCTTTTTTCTTGCCTGTCCTGTGTACATGATTGGCGAAAAGGCAGCCGAGGTGCTTCTTGAAGATTTGCAGCAGACCGAAGAAGCGAACTAAGTAACGCACTTATGCTTGCACCGGCAGATTCCTGTGCGATTTCTATTGACACGCCGCCGGACCCGGCGAATATTCAATGCTGATTCAGGCATCAGGAACATTCGCACCGGATTCATGATTGGAACAGGTGATTACCCATGAGTTATACGTCCGCTGACCTGCTGAAGCTATCGAGCGATGAGTTGGATAACCTTTTCCGCAAAGGTACCGTGGGCGCGATTCCAAACGGAGAAGCGCAGGGTACCGCCATCCTTTCACCGGGCACGACCTTTACGCATGAGATTGCCTCCATCGTGAATATCTTCGCCTGGCAGGGCAAGACCTTTGACGCGGCCCACGGTACGCTGACCAACCGTATCTCCGCCTTTGGTGTGAACGCGATTGTCGCGCAGGTGTATGCCGGTCCCAGCCTTTTTGATGGTCACGAATGCATCGTTCTGGATTATTCCAAGACGTCGCTGCTGGCGAAGCACGTGCGGGATGAGATTCGTAAGATAAGTCCTGGACTGTACCTGGGACTGGTGTACTGGGATACTAAGCGCACCATTCACTTCTGCCTGCAGTTTCCCGAAGCGTCCTGACCATGGCTCCGCAAGATGCCGTCGAGGCAGCACCTTCAAACCCGGATCGTCCAATCCCCGGCGCGAACACGGGATCGTGGCTGAAGGACGCATTCGCGAATCTGCTGATCCGGATCATTCAAGCGGAGCGGCGCATCGACCCCTGGTTGCGCCCGGCCTTCGATGCGACGTTGCGAGACCCTGTCGCACGGCTGATTACACGGGTGATGAATGCGCGGCGTGTCGACGAGCATTTGCGTCCCGCACAGGAGGTGCCGCTTCCTGATGAAGAGGCCTCCACCCAGGCAGTGATCGATGCCTTTCGCGCGCAGATGGCGGGCTTGTGGCGTCCGGGCAAGTACGAACGTGGAGGTAACACGAAGACCCACGGCATCGTTCGGGGAGAGCTGGTCATCCATGACGGTCTGCCGGCGCACCTGGCAAAAGGCGTCTTCGCTACTTCGCGAAGCTTTCCCGCGCTGGTACGTTTTTCCGGCCCCGGACCCTACATCACGCCCGACATCGATGATGTTGGATTCATGAGCATCAGCGTCAAGCTGATGGATGTGCCGGGCGAGAAGCTGCTGGAGGAAGAGCGTTTCACGCAGGACTTTCTGTCTGTATGCACGCCCACCTTTGTCACACCCGATATCAAGGCAAACGCGCAGTTACAGCGGGCCAGCCTGCAAAATGCAACGATCTATCACTTTCTGAATCTCACCAATTCGCACTTGTTGGACCTGCTGATGCAGGGCCTATGGACAAAAACGCAGAGCAGTCCGCTCGAGGCTCCTTACTTCAGTTGCGTGCCATACCTGCTGGGCGAAGGACAGGCGATGCAGTACTCCTTCTGGCCGACTTTGAAGACGCGCACGCCTGTGCCGCGTCTGCCGCGCCGGCCGCCGGACGACTACCTTCGGCTTGCGCTGGAGAGCACGCTGGCACAGCAGGCGGTGGAACTGGAGATGCGAGTGCAGGTACAGACAGACACCTTTCGAATGCCGCTGGAGAATGCCGGTGTGCTTTGGCCGGAAGAGCTTTCGCCGCGCGTGCCTGTAGCGACCCTACGCCTGCCGCAGCAGAAGGTGGACTACACGGCTGCGCTGCAACTTGCCCGACGTCTGTCTTACAACCCCTGGCACTGCATTGCCGAGCACCGGCCCTTAGGCAATCAAAGCCGGGCGCGGCGCGCGATGTACAGCACACTGGCGGAGGTGCGGCACCGTATGAATGCCGAGCCGCATTGGGAGCCCACACCCGGGGACCTGCCGTGACTCCGCAGGCCAGCGTCATGTACGCGGCGCCCCTGCAACCCGGCACCACAGCAGAGATTCGCGGCCTGCTACAAACCATGAACGTGCAACCGGGCGTCTACAGCCCAGCGAACGATCTGCTCCCGCTGCACCGGTTGACAGGGGTCCACTTCATCCGTCTGCTCGTGGTCACCGATCTCGCCGCCGTCGACCGAGCGGCCTACCAACTGCCGGTGGAAGGTTTGCCGGATTACCTGGTGTTACTGGCTGAGATTGATGGCGAAGAGGGAACCTTCAGGCAGCAACTTGTGCGCATCGGCGAACCAGGCTTGCGCACCCTGTTTGTGCACTGCGAAAACTTTGCCGGCAGCAGCCACATGTCCGATTGGCTCGAGGGCGCACTGGTCAAGGCTGCGGCAAACTACGTCAACTGGCGCGGCAGGACGGTGGTGCAGGTAAGGGAAGAGGAAGCCCTGCGGCGCGCGTTGAAAGGCTATCTGCACAAACACCGTGAGGAAGTTGAGACGCTTACCGCAGAGCAGATCCGCCTAAGGCTTCAGCACCATGTGCTAGAGCAGCAAAGCGAGGGGTTATTACCGCTGACACCCGAGCGGTCAACACCAATCGCCTGGCAGATTCGTAACCTGCTC
>CAXUEW010000254.1:0-5415 GCA_964250115.1 uncultured Terriglobus sp. | reverse complement strand
CACGAGGGCGGCGAGCTTGGCTACAGCCTGTCGCATGCGTATGGCGCGGCGTTCGACAATCCTGACCTGATTGTGGCCTGCGTCATCGGCGACGGCGAAGCGGAGACCGGCCCGCTGGCCACCTCGTGGCATGCGAACAAGTTCCTGAACCCGATCCGTGATGGCGCGGTCCTGCCCATCCTGCACTTGAACGGCTACAAGATCGCCAACCCCACCATTCTGGCGCGCATTCCACGCGAAGAGCTTGAGTGGCTGATGCGCGGCTATGGCTACACGCCCTACTTTGTCGAAGGCAACGACCCGGAGACGATGCACCAGCAGATGGCGCACACCATGGAACAGTGCGTGCTGCAGATCCGGTCGATCCAGCAGGCGGCGCGAGCGGCGGGCACGTTTGAGCGGCCGCGCTGGCCGGTGATCGTGCTGCGGTCGCCCAAGGGCTGGACCGGCCCGAAGGAAGTGAACGGCCACAAGGTAGAAGATTTCTGGCGCGCGCACCAGGTGCCGGTGCTTGACCCGGAGACCAACCCCGCCAGCCTGAAGCTGGTGGAAGACTGGTTGCGCAGCTACCGCCCGGAGGAACTGTTCGACGAGCGTGGCAAACTGCGCCCGGAACTGCAGGCGCTTGCGCCGGTGGGCCATCGCCGCATCAGTGCGAATCCGCATGCCAACGGTGGCACACTGCGCAAGCCGCTGAGCCTGCCGAAGTTTACGGAATACGCCGTGGACCCGAAGGGCAATGCGCAGGTTTACGAGTCGCCCACCGCCGTGCTGGCTAAATTTCTGCGCGACGTGATGACGCGCAACATGACCAGCTTCCGCGTCTTCGGCCCGGATGAAACGGCGTCGAACAAGCTGGACGGCATCTACGCCGCGTCAGAAAAAACCTGGATCGCCGAGTACAAGCCGGAGGACGCCGATGGCACGGAGATCACCGTCGACGGCCGCGTGATGGAGATGCTGAGCGAACACACGCTGGAGGGCTGGTTCGAGGGCTACGTGCTGACCGGTCGCCACGGCCTGTTCTCCACGTACGAATCGTTCGTCCACGTGATCGATTCCATGTTCAACCAGCACGCCAAGTGGCTGGAGAAGTCGAAGCAGGAAATCCGCTGGCGCGCGCCGATCGCCTCGATAAACCTGCTGATCACCTCGCTGGTGTGGCGGCAGGATCATAACGGATTTACGCACCAGGACCCGGGCTTTCTGGATGTCGTCACCAACAAAAGCCCCGACGTCGTGCGCATCTACCTGCCGCCGGATGCCAACTGCTTGCTGAGCGTGGCCGACCACTGCCTGCGGTCGACTGACTATTACAACGTGATCGTCGCGGACAAGCAGCCACACCTTGTCTTCCTGGACATGGATGACGCCGTGAAGCACTGCACCAAGGGCATCGGCATCTGGGATTGGGCAAGTACAGACGCAGGCAGTGAGCCCGACGTGGTGCTGGCCTGCGCCGGCGACATCGCCACCATGGAGACGCTGGCCGCTGCGGCCATTTTGAAGCAGCACATCCCTGACTTGAAGGTTAGGTTTGTTAACGTAGTCGATCTGTTCCGCCTGATGCCGGAAGCGGAACATCCGCATGGCCTGAACGACCGCGACTTTGACGCTCTGTTTACAACGGACAAGCCGGTCATCTTCAACTTCCATAGCTACGCCTCGTTGATTCACAAACTTACCTATCGGCGCCACAACCATGACAATATCCACGTTCGCGGCTACAAGGAAAAGGGCAACATCAACACGCCGCTGGAACTGGCCATCATCAACCAGGTGGATCGCTTCAACCTGTCCATCGACGTGATTGATCGCGTGCCGCGCCTGCGGCAGACCGGAGCCCATGTGAAGGAATGGCTGAAAGGGCAGATCATCGAGAACCTGAACCAGACCTACACCGAGGGCATCGACACGGCAGCGATCCGCAACTGGATCTGGCCTGCGCGGGGCTGACCATGACGGCATCGAACGGCGAAACGATTCTGGTGTTGAATAGCGGATCTTCGTCGCTGAAGTTTGCCCTGTACCGGCCGGGTGAACGGGACGAAGACGCCGTGCTGACGGGTAGTGCAGACGGTATCGGGCACGACAATGGTGCGCTGAAGTTGATGTCGGCCCGTGGTGAGGTGCTGCTTCATCAGGAGCACCTTCTGGAGTCGCGTGAGGATGCGTTCGCAAAAGCCGTGGAGGCCATGCGCGCGCACCTGCCGCAGCCGCCGGTCGCAGTCGGGCACCGCATCGTGCATGGTGGACCGCACCTGCGTGAGCATCAGTTGCTGACAGCCGATGTTGAGGCGCAATTGCAGGCAGCGGTGCATTTTGCTCCGCTGCACATACCGCCCGCACTTGCGCTTCTTCGGCTGTCGCGTGCGGCATACTCTCAAACGCCGCAGTTTGCCTGCTTCGACACTGCTTTCCACAGCACTATGCCACCCGTGGCCGCGCGGCTGCCCATTCCAACGAAGTACTTCGACCAGGGTGTGCAGCGCTACGGGTTTCACGGCCTGTCGTATGAGTCGCTGGTGCACCGGTTGGGTGCCGCGCTGCCGGACAAGGCCGTGTTCGCACACCTGGGCAACGGTGCCAGCGTGACAGCGGTACTCTGCGGGAAATCCATCGACACCAGCATGGGTCTGACCCCAACCGGCGGCATCCCCATGGGCACACGCAGCGGCGACCTGGACCCCGGCGTGCTGCTATTTCTGCAGCGCTCCGGCGGCCTGGATGTGGATGCCCTTGAGTCCCTGGTGAACCAGCAGTGCGGGCTTGCCGGGCTGTCCGGCGGCGAGAGCGATATGCAGGCACTTCTGAGCCGTGCCGAGGCGGGCGATGCGAATGCGGAACTGGCCGTGAACGCCTTCTGCACGGCGGTCTGCAAGCAGATCGGCAGCTACGCCGCCCTGCTGGGCGGGCTGGACCTACTGGTGTTCACCGGCGGCATCGGAGAGCACAGCGCGGAAGTGCGCCGTCGCATCTGCGCCAGCCTCGGGTTCCTCGGCATCGACGCGGACGATCCGGCGTCGCCGAACCTGAAGGTTCTGCCTGCTGAAGAAGAGGTACAGATCGCCCGCCACTGCCGACGAATGCTGTAGGACGGAGATCGATTGCCAGTTTGTCGCGGAGCGGTCGAAGTTGTCGAAAACCCAACATTCAGGAAACTGCACAGTGGGGGGCTTATGGCCCCCCTTTTATGAAGTGTGCGACGCATCGTTAAATCTTTGGCGAATAACCTGGATCAGCGCACCTGACGCAAGCCCCGCCATACCAAGTCCGATGTCGAAAAGCAGAATCATTGGTCCTTCGTTATTCAATAACGACCACCAAGCCACACCGCCGATATGCTCAGTCAGCAGATCGCCAATTGCAATTAGAAGTGGTGCCGACCAACCAAATGGAACTCGGTACACGCCGAGCAGGATGGAGCTTCCGGTGAGCCATGCTACGAAAAGGCGAGAGCGAAGCATGTAAGCGACGTCATCTCTGGCCCAAGGACTAGGGCCTTCGCAGTCGAAGCAGTCAGCCAATGGGAATCGAACCAAAACAAGAATCGTCAGCACCACGACTAACGGTACGATCCAAGTGCGTTTCGAACTACGCTTGCGAAGCATATCCCCTAACCAGTCCAACACCGGGTGTCTTGAAAACGGCGTTAGTGAAAATTCCCTCCCGGTATTACCGGCGGGTGCTTGCGGCAAGCGAGGCGGCTAAAGCGATAAATCCGAACACAAGCAAAATCGACGCTGGATGTTCCCGCCGATTCGCCAATTTATCCTCGCGCCGAGGGCAGCACCGAACAAGAGGTGAGCCCGTCCACGAGAGGACGTTACGCCGCCGTTTGGTTACCAGCATGGCATCACGATAGCAGTCTGCGAACAGAGATCGACATCCCGGTAAACGGCCTTTCGGCAAGTCTGTGCCACGGACTTCAAGCTACCACGGCGCTCGGCTTCAACTCTCGGCGAACCGGCCCCAAGTGCTGTACTCTATTGATTGGGCCAGCGGGCCGGGGAGCGGGGTGTTTTTACATTGGCAGAAGTTCGTCTGCAAGAGGGTGAGCCCCTCGAGAATGCTCTTCGCCGCTTCAAGCGCAAGGTGCAGCAGGAAGACATCATCAAGGAAGTCAAGCGCCACTCCTTCTACCTGAAGCCCGGCGAGAAGAAGCGCGTCAAGGAAGCCCTGGCACGCAAGCGCAATCGCAAGAAGATTCGCAAGGAACAGGACTGAAGTGCTTCGCACCGTATTCGACGCGCTTCGCGCGTGCAAGGCAAAAGGCCCGCGTTGATCGCGGGCCTTTCTGTTGGTGGTTTGCTCACTCGGGTTTGTGGTTTCTAAGTCGTCATCCTGAGCGAAGCGCAGCGGAGTCGAAGGACCTGCTTTCGCGCGAGGAGCGCGCCTGAGCGCCTGCGGCGCTGGTGAAAAGCAGGTCCTTCGACTCCGCACTTCGTGCTTCGCTCAGGATGACGGCTATCTAACGTAACGCTCTAAGCCAGTGCCGCCTTGCAGTAAGCAAGGCACTTGCCCACTTCCTTTACCGCGTCGGAGTCGGGCGGGACGGTGTACTCCATTTCGATGGTGGCCGGGAACTTGTAGCCTTCCGACTTCATCAGTTGCAGGGCTTCCTTGATGGGCGTGTTGCCCTCGCCCAGCGGTGTGTTCTGGCCGCCGCTCTCAGGGAACTTGCGGTCCTTGACGTGCATGCTGGTGATGCGCGCGTGGTTCTTGCGGATGAAGTCCAGCGCGTCGTGATTGCCGGCGGCGGTGTAGTGGCCGATGTCGAGGTTGATGCCGTTGTAGGGCGACTGCGCCATGGCCTCGTCCCACGTGTCGGGCTTGGCCTGCAGGTGGGCGTGGTAGCCCATCATCATCTTGTACTTCGAGGCAAATTCGCCGATGCGCTTGGTCAGTTCCGGCTGGCCGTCCGGCATTTCCATGGTCAGGTGGGTGGCGCCGCATGCCCTGGCTGACTTGAAGGCGTAGTCGTAGACGGCGTCCTGCATCTTCATGTTGAGCGTGATCTTGAACGCGTAGATCTTCACGCCGGCATCGTTGTACATCTTGCGCAACGACTCGTACTTGGACATGGGCACGGACAGCCGCCACTGGTTCAGCGAATCCTGGTAGGCGGCTTGCGCGGCCTTCTGTTCGTCGGTCATCTGCGAGCGGCGTTCGCCCACCTGCTGGCCGGGAGAAGGACGTGCCGGCATGGGCCGTGGCGGAGCAGCGGGCGCGCCTGCCCATGATTCCTGCACGTTTTCAAGCTCTACGCCGTCGATGCCGTTGGTCAGCGCGTACTTCAGCACGGCATCCGCGTCAAACGGCTTCATCTGCCGGTAGCTGTAGCTGATGACGCCAATGTCCACGCCGCCAACGTGTGAGTTTGGCTTGCCCTGCGCGAAAAGAGTACCCGGCCGG
>CAXUEW010000253.1:0-5417 GCA_964250115.1 uncultured Terriglobus sp. | reverse complement strand
GATAGAACTGCCGGTAAGCCGCCACCGGCGAGAAGTACTTCACGTTGCCGCCCGCACCTGCCACCTGAAGGGCCAGATTGAAGTCGCGTCCGCTATGGGGTCCGGCTGCACGGTCCACCGACGAGTAGGTAAACGAAGGCGTAATGGCCGACGACACAATGCCGTTGAGCGCGTTGTTCTGGGCAAGGCCGCTGCGGAAGTTCAGCGTCTCAAAGACATTGCGCGTGTTGTCGTTGAAGGTGGAGATGTTCGAACGCGTCAGCGCATAGGTTACGCCCACGCGGGTCACGCCGGCAGAGCGGCGGAACAGGTGGCGCAGCGGCGTGCTGGCGGAAAGCGTCAGGCCGGTGCTGCTCTGGTTGTAGTTCGTCAGCAAGGATTGCTGCGCGTTGGACAGGTTGGTGTTGCCTTGCCCGGCGGCGCCGTAGCTTTTGGCCGGGTTGTAGTCGTACTTGCTGGCGAAGATCTGGAAGCCGACCGAGATGGGCTTGTTGCGCAGGTACGGCTCGGTGAAGCCAAAGGTCAGGTTGCGCGACAGGTCGCCGATGTTGGCAACCACGGAGAGAGTTTCACCAAGGCCCAGGAAGTTGTTGGTCTCGTAGTTCAAGCCGACGAACGAACCGGACAGCCCCGACAGACCGCCATTCAGGCCGATAGAGTTCTTGCCCTTTTCCTTCAGCTTCAGCAGGAGGTCGACTGTACCCTCTTCGTTGTTGGTGCGCGTTTCGCTGTCCTGGTCGGCCTTCAGGGTGTCGAAATAGTTAAGCTGGTTCAGCCGCAGAATGGAGTTTTCCCAAGCCTGGTTGTTGTACTGCTGACCCTCTTCCAGCAGCAGTTCGCGGCGGATGACGCGGTCACGCGTGATGGAATTGCCGGAGAACTCGATGCGCGAGACGAAGAAGCGCTTGCCCTGATCGACATCGATGTTGAGCGTGATGGTGCCCTTGGCCTCGTCAAAGGCCGGTGTGGGCGAACCGACGAAGTTGATATAGCCCAGCGAACCAAAGGCCTTGCGCAGGTTTTCTATACCCTTGCCGAAGAGTGTGGCGTTGAAGAACTCGCCATCCTTCTGAGCAAACTGGGCGCGCAGGGCACCGGGGTTGACGACCGTCTTGTCGTATCCCGTGAAGTTGATGCCTGCCAGCTTGTAGCGCGAACCCTCTTCGATCGGGATCTCGATGTCGATGCGCTTACCGTCAGAAGGCCGCAGCGTAAAGATGTTGATGCCGCCGGAGTTGCGCACCTTGGTGACCGGTTCGCCGGGCTGCACCTTGAAGTAGCCACGGTCGCGGTAGGCGGCGCGCACGCGCTCCACGTCCTCATCCAGCTTGGTGGCGTCGAAGGTGCGCGAGAAGAGGTTTTCGAGAAAGATCGAGTGCGGGATGCCGATGGGCTTGGAGTTCTTCATGGCCGCGCGCAGGGTGCGGCTGTTCAGGCGCTGGTTGCCCTCGAAGCCGATCTTGCCGACCTTGACCGTGGGCCCTTCCTTCACGACGAAGGTGACGGCCACGCGCGCGGGTGGGATGGTCTTGATCTCGGTGCGTACCGTTGCAAACTGGTGCCCATGCTCTGACAGCAGTTGCTTCAGGACGACTTCCTTGCGCTTGATGCGGGTGGGGTCGTACTGGCTTTCGACGGTGACACCGACCTTGGCCTTCTTGTCGCGCTCCAGGACATCTGAGACGGTAACCGCGTTCAGTCCCTTGTATTCAATGGAGCCGATGGTCGGTTTTTCGCGCACATAGATGATCAACTGCGTGCAGTTTGCACCTTCAGCGCGCTCAATGCGCACGTCTTCAAAGTAGCCGGAGTTCCACAGCGAGTTGAAGTCGCGCTCGACCGTCGCAACGTCATACGGATTGCCCTGCCGCGAAAACAGCCGCGCCAGGATCGATTCCTTGGGATAACGGCGGTTGCCGATGACCTGCGGCGCGCACAGCGGCAATTCAGTGGTGGAAGCAGTTGCGGAAGGCAAGCTGGTGGCCTGTGCAGCCAGCTTGGCCGGCTGCAATAGAAGGCCACCAAAAGCGAGCAGGGGAAGCAGGCCGGCCGTGCACCATCACCTGAAAAAAAGCCGCGCACGCGCGCTTGGCCGCAGAGTGAGAGGGATGGCACATTGCTGTGCTGCTGTTCAAGAGGGCATGAAACGCCCCGTTCTACGGTTTTGATAACAACACCCTCACTGCAAGAAACTCGCCTGCACGCACCGCCGCATTGCCCAGAATTCCGGCAAGTGCAACCGTGTTCTGTACGAGACGATTATAGGGGAACGAGGAGAGCAGGGGCTAACCAGGAAGTGAGCAGAGGTGCCGCGCTTCGCAACCCTGCACCGGTGATGGTGCAGCCCTTACCCACTTACCGCCGCCCATACCGAGTTTGTCATCCCGCAGCGAAGCGAAGGGATCTGCATGTATGGCAGCCCACGCACACTGCTGAAGCGTGCGTTACGGTGAAAGTACTCGCGCAATGCGCGACTGACCGTTATCCCAGCACCGCAGAGATTTTGGGCGAATCAGCACACATGCAGATCCCTCCGCTTCGCTGCGGGATGACAAACTCGGGTAGAGCGTGAAGATTTGCGGCGGCGCTTTACCGCAGGTACCAAGGCACATTCACCACCACAATGCGCCGGTTGCCCTGCAGCAGAAGCATGGCTTTCAGGGTGGTGGAGCGGTGGTTATGAAGCAGGTACTGCCACCAGCGCTTTGCCACCATCTCCGGCACCACCACCATCACCTTGGCTTCTGGCTCGCGCTTTTCCGCATCCAGAACATAGCGCACGATGGGCGTGGTAACAAACCGGAACGGCGACGGCACGGAGATGACTCGCGGTGCCTGCAATCCGCCGGACCGTGCTGCCTCATCCAGTTGGGCCTGCCAGTCCGTACAGGTTTGCTCGCCATGCTCGTCAGGCAAATCCACATGCAGCACTTCCACGCGGGGCGTCAGGCTGCAGGCAAACTGCAGGGCCTCCTGCGAGGCTCGGTTCCAGCCGGAAACGGGCACGATGGCCAGGGGTGCCGCCTGCTGCCGGATCTGCAGGGTGTCGATCTTCATCAGGTGTGACGCACGCTGATAGTAGCGGTGAACGCTGTACATCAACGCGATCAGCAGGGGAACGATCAACACGGTGATCCACGCGCCCTCAGTAAACTTCGCAATCAGCACGATGACGACAGTGCATCCGGTAGCCATGGCACCCAGGCAGTTGATCGCCATGTACAGGCCCGACCGCTTGCCACCCTCGCGCCGCCAGTGCATCACCATGCCTGCCTGTGACAGCGTAAAAGCAAGGAATGCGCCAATGGCAAACAGCGGAATCAGGCGGTCGGTGACGCCGCCGAATATGGCAAGGATGAGCCCAGATAGCACCGCCAGAACCAGTATGCCTTCCCCGTAGACCAGCCGCCGCCCGCGAAGTGCGAAGAAGCGCGGCAGGTAGCCGTCCTCTGCAATGACGCGGCAAAGCAGGGGAAATCCTGTGAAAGCCGTGTTTGCAGAGAGTGATAAAAGGACCAGGATCGACGCGATGGTGACGTAGTAGAACGTTCCCTTGCCGATGACGGCAGCGGTCATCATCGAGAGCAGGCTCTGGTAGTGGGGCGTACCCGGCTCCGTTGCGGCAATGCCGTACGCGCGTGTCAAATGCGCAATGCCCAGCAGGAACAGGGCTAGCAGAACGACAATCACCGTCAGCGTTCGCTTGGCTGTTTGCGACTTCGGCTCGGCAAAGGCCGACATGCCGTTGCTTACGGCTTCAACCCCAGTCAGGGCGGTGCATCCACTGGCGAACGCACGGATCAGCAGCCATGCTCCCGCGGCTGCGATGGTTTTTACCGCGGGATGTGGCGGTGCAATCACCGGAGTTGGATGCCCACCGGCAAGCAGCGTCTTGACCGTCCCCCAGCCCAGCACGCCAAGCAGGCAGATGCAGAACAGGTACGTCGGCAGCATAAACAGGACGCCACTTTCACGCACGCCGCGCAGGTTGATGACCGTAAGAACGACAAGGATCGCCAGGCAGATTGCAAGTGTGTGGGGCTGGAGCCGGGGCACCGCCGAGACCAGCGCGCCCACGCCGGTGGAAATGCCGACACCCACATCCAGCAGGTAGTCGAGCATGAGCGCGGCCGCGGCCAGCAGGCCCATGCCTCGCCCCAGATTTTCGCTGGCTACGGTGTAGGACCCGCCGCCATTCGGGTAGGCGTCGATGGTCTGCCGATAGGAGAAGTACACCACTGTCAGCAGCGCAATAATGACCAGGCTGATGGGCATGACATAGGCCACGCCTGCCGCAGCCGCTGGGATCAGCAGCGTCAGCGCCGCTTCCGGTCCGTAGGCCGCCGAACCCAGGGCATCCAGGCCAAAGGTAGGTACTCCCGCGGCTACGCCGACACGCTGTTCCGCATCCTCCTCCGACGCAAGCGGCCGGCCAAGCAAGACATTCAGCAACTGCATAGCCGTGGGATGCAGAAGAAGCTTTGCGTTGTCGCAGGTATTGGCTTGCTTCGCGGTGCAATCCGCGCCATGGGTCGCACTTTGCGTCGTGGTCTGGGCCGCGCACGTCATATAGATACGGTGAAGCTGTACATGGACAAGCAGGATCCGAGAATGGTGTGCCGCCTATGAACCTTCAGCTGCGCGGCAGAGATGTGTTTCGCCTCGTTCTGGCTTGCCTCATCGCCTTTGCACCGCCTGGCTTCGCGGGCCAGTACACCCGCACGCCGTTGCGCACCATCACCGGCACCGTGACCGACGCGGGGCAGGAGCCGCTGCGCGGTGCAGTAGTGCAGATTGAAGCCCTGGATACGCTGGTGATTCAAAGCTACGAGACGAACGAGCAGGGCGAATACCACTTCCGCAATCTGCGGTCCGACGCCGACTACAGCATCTGGGCCACGTTTCGCGGGAATCGATCGAAGACGCACGGAATCGGCAAGTTCGATCACAAGCTGGACCGCAACATCCCCATCAAGGTCGTATTAGAAAAGTAGGCAGCGGCTTTTCAGGCTGGTGTGGCTGGCGCGGCCCCGGCTGCTACCATGTGCGCACGGAGGCGTGAACATGACCAATCTGCAATTTATCTCTTTGCTGAGTACCGCCATCGGTTCGTTTGTGCTCGTCATCCTTGCCTGGCTACACCAGAACACCCGGCTTTCAGAACTGCGGGGTGACTTCAAGGACTTGCGCGGTGAGATGATCGCCTTCAGGAACCAAGTGCACGCCGATATGGTGCCGCTCCACGAACGCATGGCTCGCGTCGAAGCCAAGCAGCGCTAATAACCTCAGCACATCACACGGCAGGGCCACATCACCGTGGCCTTTGTTGCGTCTGTGCATGTCTCTAAGCAGAGCTATACTTGAGCCTGCAGGCGGACCGAACGATCGCTGCTGCCCTCACGCACGTTTGTTGAGGA
>CAXUEW010000252.1:503-5430 GCA_964250115.1 uncultured Terriglobus sp. | reverse complement strand
ATGGACTCGCTGATAGCATGGACCCCACGGAGGTGTCGATACGACGAACACGCAGTTCTATATTGGTATCGCCATTCCGAGCGTGCTCATCCTTCTTGGCTGGCTGCACCAGAACACCCGGCTCTCTGACCTACGCGGGGATGTGCGCGACATACGCGGCGAGATGGTAACCCTCCGCGACAGCATCCACCGTGATATGGTCCCGCTGCACGCGCGTGTAGCCGTGGTCGAAGAACGGACAAGGTGACACATCAGGTCACCGCGGGTCACGCAAACGTGGCCACCGCAGTGTCAGGGGACGCATCGACACGACACACTCGGCCGGCAAACGTCATAAGATAAGACTTGATCTTTGTAAGACGGCGCTAACGTCGGGCCGTTTCTTGAGGCTTTCTTTGCACATTCCGCATTTCCTGATTGTCACCGTCTATTTTCTGGTCATCCTGGGCATCATGGTGCTGGTGCATGAGTTTGGGCACTTTGCCGTGGCCAAGCTGTGTGGCGTGCGCGTGGAGGCCTTCTCCATCGGCATGGGCAAGCGCCTGTTCGGCTACGTTCACAACGGCACCGACTACAAGGTGTGCATGCTGCCACTGGGCGGCTACGTGAAGATGGCGGGCGAAACCGAGATGGAGATGATCCAAACCTCGCCCACTGAGACGCAGACAGTAGCGGAGGCCGGCGGCGACAGCGGCAACTTCAACACCAAGCCACGCTGGCAGCGCATGCTGATTGCGTTTGCCGGGCCCATCGCGAACTTTATCCTGGCCATCCTGATCTTTACCGGCGTGGCCCACTTCCACCACGAAACTATCGAGTACCTGCAAGATCGCGGCGAACTGGACTACATCGTGGCGGACTCCCCCGCGGCAAAGGCGGGCATCGTCCTGGGCGACAAAATCGTCCGCTTCGACAACGTGACCAATCCCACCTGGGAAGACGTGATGCTGCTGAGTGGCCTGAAGGCCAACCATGCCTTGCCATTTTCTTACATCCACAATGGGCAGCGCGTCGATACGACAATTCCCGTGAACTACAGCGGAGTACCCCAGGAGTTTGGGCCGGACGATGTGGTCACTGTCTTCGGCCTGGTTCCGCGGGTGCAACCCGGTCCCGTCGTCGTAGCGGACGTACCGGATGCAACCGCACCTGCGGCAAAAGCGGGATTGCAGGGCGGCGACGCCATCCTGACAGTCGATGGTCACGAGTTTCACGGCACCGAAGCGACCAGCGCCTACCTGAAGGCGGGTGGCGGCAAGCCGGTCACACTGGTCATCCGGCGCGGCACAGGAACGCGCACCATAGTGGTGACGCCGAGGCTTTCCCCCACGCAGAATGGCACCTCTGCCTATCGTCTGGGCTTCGCAGCCGTGCCCCCGCCGGTCGTCACTACCAAGCAGCCGTTGGGCCGTGCGCTTGCGACGGGCTGGCATGACTTCGCCCGGAACTCGACGTTGATCTTCGACGTGATCAGCGGCATGTTCAAGCGACAGGTTTCTGTGCGCAACCTGAGCGGCCCTGTGGGCATTGCCCAGCAGGTGGGCATGGCCCAGCAGATGGGTTCGTGGACGGTGCTGCAGTTGATGGCAGGGATCAGCCTGAACCTGGGTATCTTCAACCTGCTGCCCATGCCGGTGCTGGACGGCGGCATGATTCTCTTCCTGCTGATCGAAAGCATCATGCGCCGCGATGTTAACGCCGTCGTAAAGGAGCGGATCTACCAGGCGGCATTCGTCTGCATTGTCCTGTTCGCCGTCTTCGTCATCTTCAACGACATCACCAAGCTGCCCATCTTCGCCCACAAGCCGAGCTAAGAACGACTATGCGAACTCTGATGATTGGCGCCGGCGCAACCAGCGGGTACTACGGCGGCATGATGGCTGCCGCTGGACGCGACGTAACCTTCCTCGTCCGCGGCGCGCGCATGGAACAGTTGCGCGAACACGGCCTGCAACTTGTCAGCAGGCACGGTGACGTGACCGTGCAGCCAAAGCTGCTGACAGCCGCGGAACTGCCGGCCGCAGGCCCCTTCGATCTGATCGTGATCGGCACCAAGGCGTATTCGCTGGACGCCGCCATTGAGGACTTTGCACCTGCTGTCGGCCCTGACACCATCGTTCTGCCGCTGCTGAACGGCATGCGCCACATCGACACGCTTTCGGCTCGTTTCGGGCGGCAGCGCCTCATGGGCGGCTCCGTTCGCATCGTCGCGGACGTGGATGCGGACGGTCGCATTCAGCAACTAACTGAGCTGGACGAGTTCGTCTTCGGTGAGCTTGATGGCGGCAGGTCAGAACGCGCCGAGCGCCTGCTGCAGGAGTTTTCCGTGCCCGGCTACACCGTGAAGCTGTCAGAGAACATCGTCGCCGCGCTATGGCGTAAGTGGTGGATTCTGGCCACCATGGGCGCGGTCTGCGTCGTCTCCGGCGGCAACGTGGGTGAAATGGTGGCTGTGCCCTACGGCGCGGAGACCAGCCTCGCGATCCTCCACGAAGCCATCAGCATCGCTACCGCGAACGGTTATCCTGCGGACCCTGCCTTCGCAGCCGAGCAGGAGAAACGCATGACCGACCAAAATTCCAACCTGACCTCGTCCATGTACCGTGACATGGTCAAGGGTGCGCCGGTGGAGGCAGACCATATTCTCGGAGACCTGCTCGCGCGCGCTAAGGGCGTTGCGGTGCCGCTGTTGACCGCTGCCCATGTTCGACTCAAGGTCTATGAGAGGAATCGCAGCCGCTAAAGCTGTCTCGCGTCATCTCGACCGGAGCGAAGCGAAGGGACCTGATGTTTCATTTTGCCTGATCGACAAAAGGCTCGGGAGCAGACCACCACTTCGCTGCGAGATCTTTCAACGTAGGATTGTCGCGCTCGATCAATCAAACCTTCTTCTCTGCCGCCAGCGCTTGATCTGCTTTTCGCGCAGGGTGGCGTTGCGCACGTACTCCCCACTGCACTCTTCGTGTAATTTGTCGGGTCGGCTCTAATTCCGCAGCGCCAACTGCTCCGTCATAATGTGCAATAGTTCCGGCTTCTTCAAGCCATGCACTTCCTCGTTGTACTTATCCACCTTGCTGGACCAGTTCATCGAGCAGAACTTAGGACCGCACATGCTGCAGAACGCTGCTTCCTTGTAGTAGTCGTCCGGCAGCGTTTCATCGTGCATGCCGCGTGCCGTCTCCGGATCGAGAGACAGGTCGAACTGCGCGTCCCAGTCGAACGTGTAACGCGCATGGCTAATGGCGTCGTCGCGATCGCGCGCGCCGGGCCTATGCCGTGCAATGTCAGCAGCGTGAGCGGCGATCTTGTACGCGATAATGCCGTCTTTCACGTCCTTCTCATTCGGCAGGCCCAGGTGCTCTTTCGGCGTCACGTAGCAGAGCATCGCCGCGCCGTGCCAGCCGATCATGGCCGCGCCAATGGCCGAGGTGATGTGGTCATAACCCGGAGCAATGTCCGTGACCAGCGGCCCCAGCACGTAGAACGGCGCGCCGTCGCATAGCTCGACTTCCTTATCGACCTGCTCCTTGATCTTGTCCATGGGCACGTGGCCCGGGCCTTCGATCATCACCTGCACATCGCTCTTCCAGGCTTCACGGGTCAGTTCACCCAGCGTCTTCAGTTCGGCAAACTGCGCTTCATCCGAGGCGTCGGCAACGCAGCCTGGGCGAAGGCCGTCGCCAAGCGAGTAGCTGACGTCGTACTTCGCCATGACCTTCGTGATGCGGTCGAAGTTCTCATAGAGAAAGTTCTGCTTATGATTCGCGGTCATCCACTGCGCCAGGATCGCGCCGCCGCGGCTCACAATACCGGTAATACGCTTCGACACCATGGGCACGTACTGGATCAAAACGCCCGCGTGGATGGTGAAGTAATCCACGCCCTGCTGCGCCTGCTCCTCGATAACTTCGAGGTAAAGATCGATGTTAAGGTCTTCCACACGCTTCACACGCGACAGCGCCTCGTACAGCGGCACAGTGCCAATGGGCACAGGCGAGTGCCGCAGGATGGCCTCGCGAATCATGGGGATGTCGCCGCCGGTAGACAGGTCCATAACCGTGTCCGCGCCGTAGTGGACGGCCGTGTGCAGCTTGCGCAGTTCTTCATCCACGTTGCTGCTCAGGGCGCTGTTGCCGATGTTTGCGTTGATCTT
The DNA here is from genome assembly GCA_964250115.1 of uncultured Terriglobus sp. Lineage (GTDB taxonomy): Bacteria > Acidobacteriota > Terriglobia > Terriglobales > Acidobacteriaceae > Terriglobus. Next base: position 1,277 of record CAXUEW010000252.1, on the reverse strand, counting down.
GCACAGCGAACCGACGCCAATGGCCATGGGCTCAAGCTCGGGATGGCAGATGTTTGCCGGGATAATCATCGTGCCCTTGGCAATCTCTGACCGCACAAACTCGGCTTCGATCTTTTCCTTGTGCGCGACGTACGCCATTTCCTCGGTGATCATGCCTTTGCGGGCAAAGTGCATCTGGCTCATGTTGGTGTCGCCGGTGCGCGCGGCCTCTTCGCGGCGCTTGACGATCCACTCCGCACGCGGGTTTGGCACGGCGTAGCCGTTGCCGTTTGAGGCGTGTCCGTTCCCGTTACTGCCAGCCAAAATGCTCATGCGTGTGTAGTTCTCCTGCCCTGTAGAGCCTAGCCGAAGTATACGCGTGGGTGTGGGCGTTTATCGCCGTTCAGGCTGTTGCGCCCGTGCGTACAGAAGCCATGCGGCAGGCGTAAACTTGTTGCAGTATGGATGCAAACGGTTCGTCCTCGAAGAAGATCCTTATCGCCTCGGTCATTATCGTCGTGGCCGTGCTCTACCTTGCGATCAGCGGCGCGCGCGACAGCAAAAGCTATTACTGCACCATCGGCGAACTGCAGAACATGGGCAAGAAGGCTTACAGCCGCAATATCCGTGTTGCGGGCAATGTGAAGCCCGGATCGATCCAACGCGTCGGTACCCACGCCAACTTTGTCTTGCTTGAATTGGGCAAGGAACTACCCGTGAAGTATGACGGAGCCGAGCCGCCGCCCGACACCTTCAAGGACGACGCGCAGGCACTGGCCATGGGCCACCTGGGTC
>CAXUEW010000252.1:0-482 GCA_964250115.1 uncultured Terriglobus sp. | reverse complement strand
AGGCACTGATCGCGCCAACAGCGGCAGTTATGCCGGCAGTCCGCTAGAACGCCGCTATACTCGCACCCATGCCGGAGCCAGCCCAACAGAACGCCGCGCAGGTAAACGGCATTTCCAAGCTCTACGGCAGCTTCGCGGCCCTCAAACGCGTGTCATGCGAGTTCAAGGCTGGCGGCTTCCACGTGCTGCTGGGTCCGAATGGTGCGGGTAAGTCGACTCTGCTGCGCGTCCTCGCGGGCCTGATTACACCGACCGCCGGAACGGTGCAGGTGCTTGGGGCTCATCCGGCATCGAACCGTGCGCGCATTGCGTACATGAGCCACTCAGCCATGCTGTACGACGAGCTTTCCGCCATGGAGAACCTGCGCTATTTCTCCCGATTGCAGCACCCCGGTGCGACCTGCGACTGTGCCGGATCGCCCGAGATGGCGCTGCGTGCGGTCGGACTCGATCCCCAGATTACGCGGTCGGTTTCGCAGTTC
>CAXUEW010000251.1:0-5431 GCA_964250115.1 uncultured Terriglobus sp. | reverse complement strand
GTGATCAGGATGTTGATCATGGCCAGCGGCAGCAGCCACTTCCATCCAAAGCTCATCAATTGGTCGTAACGGAAGCGTGGCAGGGTTGACCGCACCCAGATGTACAGGAAGACGAAGGCAAAGATCTTGAGGACAAACCACAAAATGGGGAACACCACGGTGAGGAAGCGTCCTCCAAAATCTGCTGGCAGCAGATTGCCCAGCGGCGACGACGCACCGCCAAAAAACATCAGCGTGGCAACGCATGCGACCGTGATCATGTTTGCGTATTCCGCCATAAAGAACATGGCAAACTTCATCGATGAGTATTCCGTATGGTAGCCGGCAACGAGCTCCGACTCCGCCTCCGGCAGATCGAAGGGCGCGCGGTTCGTTTCTGCATAGGCTGCCATCAGGTAGATGAAGAAGCCGAAGAACTGCGGCCAGATATTCCAACTGAGCAGGCCATGGTGCGCCTGTGAACCAACGATGTCACGCATGCGCAGGGAACCGGCGCGCAGCACTACACCGACCAGCGACAAACCCAACGCAAGCTCGTAGGAGATAAGCTGCGCTGACGCGCGAAGCGAACCAAGCAGGGAGTACTTGTTATTCGATGCCCAGCCCGACAGGGCTATGCCGTACACGCCGATGGACGTGATGCCAAGTACCACCAGCAAGCCGATGTTGATGTCGGCGATTTCAAACAGGCTCACGCCGCGGTAGGTAAACAGCCCGCCGAACGGGACGATAGCAATGGAAACCAGGGCGCAGGACAGCGCGATCATCGGTGCAATCACGAACAGCGGTCTAGCGACGGCAAGGGGCATAAGGTCTTCCTTCAGGAAGAGCTTGATGCCGTCTGCCAGCGGCTGCAGCAGGCCGAACGGCCCAACGCGGCTGGGGCCCCAGCGATTCTGCATCAGGCCGATCACCTTGCGTTCCAGCAGCACCGTGTAGGCAACCGCGGTCAGCGTAATCACCAGCACAACAACGATCTTGAGCACGGTCAGCAGCAGGAAGATCTGAAAGTTAGAGAGGTTCATCGTGTCGTTCCGGTCCTATTCTCTGAGCGATCAGTCAGCCGGAATGCCGGCGGGTTCGTGGCTGTACTTGTCGGCTAGTTCCACCAGCTTAGGCGAGTAGCGGCCCAGCGTGCCTGACGTAAACAGGCTGTCTCCGGCTGGAAGCACGAGGTCACGGCGCGTGCCTTGAATCTGTACCAGTTCTGCCGGTGCGGCGGGTGCCAGGTGCTGGTCGTTTCCGCTGAGCAGTTGCAGACGCAGCAGATCGTACCCGGGAACAAGCCGCTGAATTTCGTCGAGCACCGCAAAGGGATCGAACGGCGACAACTTGATCTCGAGATTGTTCGAGGTCAGCCATACCGCGTGACGGTCTGCCTCGCCGGACTGCGCGCCGCGGGTCTGCCCCAGGTCAGCACGGATGCCGTTTGCCTGGGCCTGCTTGCCGAAGGGAACCAGCTTGCGGATGTCCGCGCCCACCTTGTCGGCTACGCGAACGATCAGTTCCAGGTCGGTCCGCACACCGGCGCGGTCGGAAGCCTTTTTAATCAGTTGAAGATCGCCGTAGCTGTTGGTCACCGATCCTGACTTCTCATACAGGTTTGCGGATGGGAAGATCACGTCCGCAAGTTTTGCCGTCTCCGTCAGGAACATGTCATGCACTACGACAAATGTGTTCGCCAGCGCCGTCGGATCGACGGAGTAGCGCGCCACCGGATTTGCATTCACCACGTAGAGCGCACCCAGGTTGCCGGCCTGTGCCGCGTCGAAGATTCCCACCATGTCCAGGCCGGGTGTGTTCGAGAAGCGCTCGCCGTACTCGTTGCCAAAGTCGTGCGAACCCTGCAGGGGAACATACCCGGGCAGCATGTCCGGCAGCAGACCCATATCTGCCGCACCGTGCGCATTCACGTAGTCGCTCAGGAGCGCGAACTTCGCGTTCGGCAGCGAGAGCCCGAACTCGATCAGCTTGCGAAGATCGTTGCCGCGCAGCTCGGAGCCGATCAGGATCAGCAGCGATTGTTCTGCCTTGAGTGCGTCGCGGAACTTACCCAGGCCTTCGCTGTCGTGCGCTGCCGCCGATGCTGCTCCGTCATCGCCTGCGAGATAGCTTGCCGCCGCACCGTAACCGTACGGCGCAATCTCAAGGTAGGCTTTGGCCTGGCGGCGCAACTTGATGGGCGCGTGATTTGCGATGTAAAGGCGTGCACGGTTCAACCGCACGTTTGATCGCAGGTTCCAGGCGGTCAGGGGAGCCTCATTCGTCGGGTCGCCACCCACCAGCAGGATGGCGGGAGCCTTCTCGTTGTCGTGCTGCGAGGCGAAGCGGTCACGGTGGCTGCTCAGAGCCGCTGCAAAGGTGACGTAGTCCGCCGTGCGGTGGTGATCGATGTTGTTCGTCCCCAGCACGGAGCGCGCAAACTTCTGCAGCAGGTAGGCTTCTTCGTTGGTTAGGCGATTGCCGCCGACCAAGCCAATGCTGTTGCCGCCGCGGGTGTCGCGGATCTCGCGCAGGCGGCTACCGGCAAATGCCAAAGCCTCATCCCACGACACGGCCTTGAAGCTGCCGTCTGTCTGCTTCAGCATGGGCTGGGTGATGCGCTCCGCAGAGTTCGCAAAGTCAAAGCCGTAGCGGCCCTTGTTGCAGAGAAAGTCGCCGTTAATACCGCTCTTGTCGCGGTTGTCGCCACGGACAATTTCGGAGCCATCGGTCGTCGCGCGCACGCCCAGCGTAGTCTTGCAGCCATCACCGCAGTGCGTGCAGACGGTGGCGACGTGGTTCATCTCCCACGGGCGGGTTTTGTAGCGGTAGGTGTCGCTGGTCAGCGCGCCCACCGGGCACACATCGATGCACATGCCGCACTCTTCGCAATCCAGGTGCTGCTGACCGTCTTCGCTCTGAGAAGCTGGAATGTTCGGCGCGATAACCGCAGACGATCCACGATTTTGGATACCCAGCGCGAAGACGTCCATGCCCTCGCCGCACATGCGCACGCAGCGATAACAAAGGATGCAGCGCGGACGATCGAAATAGACCGTGGGAGACCACTGCTGTTCTTCGCGGTGGTTCTTCGGCTCGGTGTAAAAGCTGTCGGCCGCGCCGTACTTGAAGGTCATGTCCTGCAATTCGCACTGACCACCGGCATCGCACACGGGGCAATCCAGCGGATGGTTACCCAGCAGCAGCTGCAGTGTGGCTTTGCGCGCCTGCGCGATCTCCGGCGTCTCGCTCTGCACCACCATGCCGTCCGCGACCGGCGTGGTGCACGCCGTCTGCAGCTTCGGCATCTTCTCGATGCGCACCACGCACATGCGGCACGCCGCTTGCAGCGACAGGCCGGGGTAGTAGCAGAACGCAGGAATCTGGGTGCCATTTGCCTTGCAGGCATCGATCAGCAGCGTGCCTGCGGGAGCGGTAATCTTCTGGCCGTCTACGGTAAGCGTTACGTCAGGCATATGAGTCTCAAGCTGCTTTCACTTCAGCGGTGGAGGGAATATCGATCGTCAGCCACTCGATGACGTAATGGCCAGTGTGATTTGGATCGAACTCAGAAAAGTCGATTTGTGTGCACGGCGTGTCTGAAAGGACGCGCGACTGTTCTTTTGGGTCTTCCAGCACGTAGCCGATTCCGGCCAGCAGATTTGCTCTCGTATCCTCGATGGAGTCACCCAATCCGCCGGTATTTGGATAGTCGAGCGCAAAGGCTCCCCACCCTGTGCTGGTCTTCTCGAAAACTGCAAGAGTCGGTCGCTTCATCTAAGCCCCGCATCCTTCTTCAATCTGTGCAGCAATCCTGTACTTAGTTCCTGGCCCGGATGATAGGGAACGATAACGTCCTTTTCGCGGTCCGGATGCCGGAAGCGCACGTGGCTTCCTTCTTGTCTGACCTTGTAAAATCCAGCCTTCATCAAAAGGCGTATGAACTCACTCGGTCTCAATGAGCGGCGCCGACCAGTTCCTCGGTGGTAATAAAGTTTTTCTCCGTCCGGGCCCCACCCAGGTACTCCTCAAACTCGTGCCGGAACTTCTTGATGAATGCCAACGTTGGCATGGCAGCGGCGTCACCCAGCGGGCAGAAGGTCCGTCCCATCATGTTTTCGGCGAGGTACTGAATGTTGTTGATGTCTTTCACGTTGCCGCCGCCGTTGTAGAAGCGCGTCAGGGTCTTCTTCAGCCAGTCGGTACCTTCGCGGCAGGGGATGCACCAGCCGCAGGATTCGTGCTGGTAGAACTTGATCACCCGCAGGGCAAACTCGACCATGCTGACTGTCTCGTCCAGCACAACGATGCCGCCGGAGCCGAGCATGGTGCCGGCCTTGCCCATCTGGTCGAAATCGAGCCCGACTTCCAACTCGTCCGCGGTAAGCACCGGGCAGGATGATCCGCCGGGGACGACGGCCTTCAGCTTGCGTCCGCCCTTGACGCCACCCGCCACCTCGTAGATCGCTTTCTTCAGGCTATAGCCCATGGGCAGCTCGTAGATACCCGGCCGCTCGACCATGCCGCTGATGCCGAACAGGCGCGTGCCGCCGTTGCGTTCGCTGCCAATCTTCGCGTAGGCCTCGCCACCCATCAGCAGGATGTGCGGCGCGCTTGCTATCGTCTCCGCGTTATTGATGACGGTCGGTCCGCCGTACAAGCCAACAACCGCAGGAAAGGGGGGCTTGATCCGTGGGATGCCGCGCTTGCCTTCGAGTGACTCCATCAGTGCCGACTCTTCGCCAACTTCGTACGCGCCCGCTCCGGTCTGCGTGACGATGTCAAAATCCAGGCCTTCCTTGCCGAAGATGTTCTTGCCCAGGAAGCCCTTGGCGTATGCGTCGGCAACGGCCCTTTCGACGATCTTCAGCAGGTAGCGGTACTCGCCGCGCAGGTAGATGAAGCCCATCTTCGCGCCAATCGCGAGACCGGCGATCATGGTGCCTTCAATAACAGCATGCGGGTCATGCAGGAAGATAACGTGATCCTTGCAGGTGCCCGGTTCCGATTCGTCGCCGTTTACCAGCACATACTTCGGCTTTTCGTTCGTCTTGGGGACGAACGACCACTTCATGCCGGTGGGAAAACCAGCGCCGCCACGACCACGCAGACCGCTGGCTTTCATCTCAGTGATGACCCATTCCGGGCCGCTTTCGATCGCCTTCTGCACAGCCTTGTAGCCGTCCAGCTCGATGTACTTGTCGATCTCGGCAGCGCCCTGGCCGAAGCGCCGGGACAGGATTCTGACTTCATCAGGATGTGAAACAAGGGTAGGCATTACTTCACATCCTCTCCGCGACCGGCGGCGTAGTCGTTCAAAATGGCATCGACCTTGGCGGTCGTCAGGCTTTCATGGAAGTCGTAGTTCACCTGCATGGCAGGTGCCCAGCAGCAGGCACCGATGCACTCGACCTCTTCCAGCGAAAACTGGCCATCGCGGGTAACTTCC
>CAXUEW010000250.1:0-5434 GCA_964250115.1 uncultured Terriglobus sp. | reverse complement strand
TTTCTACGGCGAAAAGACCGTGCAGAAGGGCCATTTAGACGCACAAAACGCGCTTGTAGCACAACTTTTGCAGATAAATCGGGACGTGGAACCGGGCGGTTCCAATGGCGCTGCGATTTCCCCTTCCAACACCGTAAATCACCATGCATTGCTGCTGATCAACCCGCACACCTCGTTCTTCTTTCGCAGTGAACTGCAGATGACCAGCGACGCCGGCCTGAACGCCTATGGAGCGGTCACATGGGGCCAATTTTTCATCTACCAGGGCTTCAACGACCGCGCCGGTTGGATGCACACCAGCAGCAACGTGGACGCAGTCGACGAGTTCCGCAACACCGTCGTCCGCAGCAACGGCGTTGTCACGGGATACCAGTACGGCAAGACCATAAGGCCATTCACCACGCGCAAAATCAACCTGCGCTACAAGGCCGCGGACGGCTCCATGAAGGAACGCGGCTTCGATGCGAAGTTCGACCATCGCGGCCCCATCGTGCGTGCCGATGGCGACAACTGGTTCAGCATCGCGCTGATGAACACGCCCGTTCCCGCGCTGCAGCAGAGTTTTCTGCGCACCAAGGCCCGCAACTATGCGGAGTACCGAGCGAGCATGGCACTGATGGCCAACAGTTCCAACAACACCATCTTCGCCAGCGCGGAGGGCGATATCGCCTACTGGCACGGCAACTACATCCCCGAACGCGACACGCGTTACGACTTCACCAAGCCTGTCGACGGCAGCAATCCCGCGACCGACTGGCAGGGCTTGATGTCCCTGGAACACATCCCGCAACTGCACAACCCGCACAGCGGATGGTTAGGAAACGTAAACAATAGTCCATGGAACGGTGCAGGCGAAAGCTCGCTGCGCAGGGCCGATTTTCCACCCTATGTCGAGCAGGGCGTGGAGACCTCACGCGGCGTCCACATGACACGGCTCCTCGACAACCGCAAAGACTTCACGCTCGATGGCCTGCTGACTGCAGCCTACGATCCCTACCAGCCGTGGTTTGCCCGCACGCTCCCCGAACTGCTGAAGGCCTACGATGCGCTGCCTGCCGACGATCCGCAACGGACAAAGCTGGCTGAGCAGATGGCCGTTCTGCGCAAGTGGGATTACACCTGGGCGGCGGACTCGGTTGCGGAGTCGCTGGCGGTCTACTGGGGCGAGGCCGCAGGCCTGTCCGTTGCACGCACCGCGCGCGCGGCAGGCATGCTGTGGGAGGACTACGTCGCCATCAAGGTGCCGGCCGCCACGCTGCTGGCGGCGCTGGAAACGGCAAGCGACAAGCTGACCGCCGACTTCGGCACGTGGAAGACGTCATGGGGCGAGATCAACCGCTACCAGCGCAACGATGCCGCCATCCTTCAGAAATTCGACGACAGCAAGCCGAGCATGGCCGTGCCGTTCGCGGGCGCGACATGGGGTTCGCTGGCCTCGTTCGCCGCGCGCAGCTACCCTGCATCGGGCAGCTATCCCGGCACAAAGAAGCGCTACGGCACCAGCGGCAACAGCTTCGTTGCCGTGGTCGAGTTCGGCCCGGACAAGGTCCGTGCACGCGCCATCACCTGCGGAGGCGAAAGCGGCCATCCCGACTCAAAACACTTCAACGACGAGGCCGAACGCTACGCCGCCGGCAACCTGCGCGACGTGATGTTCTACCCCGACCAGCTGCGCGGCCACACCGAACGCACCTACCATCCCGGCGAGTAAGCCTCGCAACCCTACACCGGCAAAAGTTCAGGCCAGCGGCAGCAATTCCGTCCGGAACCGCAACATGCGAAACATGGTTCCCGACCACCTTCGCTTGGCCCCATCGAACGTATCTACCGTTTCTGCCGGTAAGGCGCTAGAACCCGATGTGCGCTAGCCTTAGCTAAGCATGCCACTCTCGCCCAACGAAATACGCTCCCGTGCCATCGCTTTCGCACGCGAGTGGAAGGCAGAATCATCTGAAGACGCAGAAGCAAAGTCCTTTTGGGATGGTTTCTTCAATGTCTTCGGCATATCACGTCGCCACATCGCGTCCTTCGAAAGACCTGTAAAGAAGTCTGATGGCAAGGGCGGCTACATCGATCTGCTGTGGAAAGGCATGCTCCTCGTCGAGCATAAGTCGCGCGGCCTGGACCTTGACCGTGCCTACGCACAAGCTACGGACTACTTCTACGGATTGAAGGACCGGGATTTGCCCCGCTACGTCATCGTCTCGGACTTTGCGCACTTCCGTCTCTACGATCTCGAATCCGACGCGTCGGAAACAAATCCCGTCGAGTTCCCGCTTGCGGAACTCCACAAGAACACTGGACAATTCGGCTTCATCTCCGGCTACCAGTCACGCTCCTACAGCCCGCAGCGAGCAGTCGATGTCGAAGCCGCAGAGGAACTCGGCCTGCTGCACGACCTCCTGCGTGACGCTGAATACACCGGCCATCCGCTCGAGGTCTTTCTCGTGCGCGTCCTCTTCTGCCTCTTCGCAGAAGACAACGGCATCTTCGAGGCGCAGCAGTTCCGCGACTGGATCGAGCAGCGCACCCACGAAGACGGCTCTGACCTGGGCCCACAACTCAGTCACCTGTTCCAGGTCCTCAATACAGAAAAGAGACCCAGCGGACTGGACGATCAGTTGGCCGCGTTTCGCTACATCAATGGCCGCCTCTTTGATGAGTCCATACCCATCGCATCGCTGAACCAGCCCATGCGCAACAAGCTGCTGGAGTGCGCACGCATCGACTGGAGCAAGGTTTCGCCTGCCATCTTTGGCGCGCTCTTCCAGTCCATCATGAACAAGAAGGCCCGCCGCAACCTGGGCGCGCACTACACCAGCGAAGCAAACATCCTCAAGGCGCTGGAGCCGCTCTTACTCGATGACCTACGCGCCGAGTTTGCACGCGTGCGCCGCGATTCCAAACGCCTTGGCGACTTTCACGAAAAACTCGCCAACATCCGCATACTCGACCCCGCCTGCGGCTGCGGCAACTTCCTCGTCGTCGCTTATCGCGAGCTACGCGTGCTGGAGTTGGAAGTGCTCAAAGCTCTCTTTCCGGAACCGCGCGAGCAACAGCTCGACATCAGCCCGCTCGTCCTCGTCGACGTCGATCAGTTCTATGGCATAGAAATTGAGGAGTTCCCGGCACAGATCGCACAGGTCGCCATGTGGATGACCGACCACCAGATGAACCTTGAGGTGTCAAAGGAGTTTGGTGCTTACTTCGCTCGGCTTCCCCTCAAAAAGTCACCAACTGTCGTTTATGGACCGGACAAGGGCAACGCGCTTCGTATCGACTGGAGGACGGTCGCACCCGTTCAGCAATTGAGTTACATCGTCGGCAATCCTCCCTTTATTGGCAAGCATCTCCAATCGAAAGTTCAGAAGCGAGACATGGAAATTGCTTTGGAGGGAATAAGAGGAAAGAAGAGCCTTGACTATGTAGCTGGCTGGTTTCGCAAAGCAGCTGACCTTATGCGGGAGCGGCCAGCAATACAAACAGCGTTTGTTGCCACAAATTCTGTCACTCAGGGAGAACAGGTGGGCGCACTCTGGCCTTATCTGCTTCGGAGTGGGGTAAAAATCGCCTTTGCGCACCGAACTTTCCGTTGGACCAACGAAGCTAGAGGTAGGGCGGCGGTTCATTGCGTAATAATCGGGTTCGGCACGAAAGAACCTAGCGTCCGGATACTTTATGAGTACGAAAACGTGCGTTCGCAGGCACAGCGCAAAGTAGTGGCGAATATCAGCCCATATCTGGTCGATTCAAACGACATTGTGTTGCTCAATAGGTCTACTCAGATATCAGGTGCGATGCCTATTCTTTACGGCAGCAAGGCTGCGGATGGTGGACGAGGTTCTGAAGACGGGAACCTTATATTCAACGACGAAACTCGTCATCGCTTGGTACTCGGAGAACCGACAGCGGCAAAGTGGATTCGTCGCTTTGTTGGCGCAGATGAGTTCCTTTATGACGCCTACCGTTTCTGTCTTTGGCTTAAAAGCGCCAGCGCAAATGAACTTCGAGCTATGCCGGAGGTGATGAAGGTACTGCAAAGGGTAAAAGTAGCCAGAGCATCCAGCACGAAGAAACAAACTCAGGACCTAGCTAAATACCCGTCTTTGTTTGCAGAAGATAGACAGCCAGACTCGAATTACCTCCTTATCCCCGGTCACACATCAGAGCTTAGGCATTACGTTCCTTTTGCTTACTTGACACCTGACGTGATTTGCGGAAACGCTAATTTTTTAGTAGTCGGGGCTGAAGCTTACGAGTTTGGCGTCCTTAGTTCGCTGATGCATATGACTTGGATTCGGGCTGTCTGTGGTCGCTTAGAGAGTCGCTACCGCTACTCGGCAGGCATCGTTTACAACAATTTTCCATGGCCTAAAACGACTGCCAAACAGAAGTCCGCTATTGAGACTGCGGCTCAGGCTGTGCTGGACGAGCGAACGCGCCACCCCGGATCCACACTGGCCGACCTCTACGACCCGCTCTCCATGCCGCCCGGCCTGGTCAAAGCGCATGCCACGCTAGACCGCGCGGTCGACGCCGCTTAGGTCGTACGACCTTCGCCTCCGAAGCCGAGCGCGTCGCCTTTCTCTTCAACCTCTACGAGAAACTCACCAGCCTCTTCCCTACAGAAAAGAAGCCGAAGCGCCGGAAGGCGGAATAGGCAGTCATCAGAGTTCGCATCGCACCTCCATGATGTGCGCCGCTTCGGTCTGCCGCCTAATCTCCTGTTGTACTGTGCCACCGAGTATTTACGTGGCCTGCTACGTGCGCTACATGGAATACGCGTACCATCCGGGACAGCGGCCCTTACGTGTCACGCGGGGCTGCGGGCCATCTTTCGCGAACTCGGCCGTTGCCGAACGCCCATTACCAGCTTCGCGTTACGGCGCATGCACGCCGTGACAGCTTCCGCGCATACGCAGAAGGCTCAGAATTGGGTGGAACGTGGACGAGTCTCAACAAAGCAGTGCCCCGCTAAGCACGGAAGAACTGAACGGCATGAACGCCTACTGGCGGGCCTGCAATTACCTTGCCGCCAGCATGATTTACCTGCGGGCCAACCCGCTGCTGCGGGAGCCGTTGCAGCCGATACACATCAAGCGCAGGCTGCTGGGGCACTGGGGTTCTGACCCGGGGCAATCGTTCGTCTGGGTGCATCTGAACCGGCTCATCCGCAAGTACGACCTCAACGTGATCTACATTTCGGGCCCCGGCCATGGAGCGCCGGCAACGCTGTCCAACAGCTATCTTGAGGGGCACTACTCGGAGATTTACCCGGCCTGCAGCCAGGATGCCGAAGGCATGCTGACGCTGTTTCAGCGCTTTTCATTTCCGGGCGCGCTGGGCAGCCACTGCACGCCGGAGACGCCGGGGTCCATCCACGAGGGCGGCGAGCTTGGCTACAGCCTGTCGCATGCGTATGGCGCGGCGTTCG
>CAXUEW010000249.1:0-5437 GCA_964250115.1 uncultured Terriglobus sp. | reverse complement strand
CTGCAAAGGCCGGGAGTGCGCCCACGACGGCTGAGGCGGCGGTTAACGAGGCGAGCGTCTGCTTGAGATTCTTCTTCATTCGGATAACTCCTACTGCTGTGGCCGTGCCTGGGGCAGGGTGGGTGAGGACGGTGCATCGTTCTGCGGCATGCGTCCGCGTGGTGGTCCACCACCGGGACGGCCGCCCTGCTGCGGCATCGTGGCAAAGTAGGTCGTCGCCTCTTCCATGTCGATCTTGCCGTCATGGTTCAGGTCGATCGCTTCGAACTGCGCCTGCATACGGTCGGGTAGTTCCGACTTGACCAGGCCGCCATCCTTGTTCGTATCCCACTCGTCGAACAGGTGCTCAGCACGTTGCGCCGGGGTTTGCTGGCGCATACGCAGTTCCGCAACCGACAGGTTGCCGTCCGCATCCTTGTCCAGAATCTTCAGTGCGCCGTATGCGCTGGCAATCTCCGCTGCGGACAAAATGCCGTCGTGGTCCACATCCAGCGCATCCATCACGGGGTCCATGCGAAGCATGCCGCTGGCATTGCCCCGCCCAATCGGCCTGCCTTGCGGGTCGGCTTGTGTTGCAGACATCGCCTTGATCTCGTCGGCGGTCAGCTTGCCGTCATGGTTGGTATCGCCACGATCAAACATGGCCCGCATGCGCTCCGGCAGTTCGTCCGCGGTCAGCACGCCGTCGCCGTTCTTGTCCATCGCCATCAGGCGCGTCAGCAGGTCTGTGGTCGCCGTCTGGTCCTGCAACTTTGCGCTGTACTCGTCGCCGGTGATCTGACCATCGTGGTTGTGGTCCAGCTTCGCGAGTGACGCGCTGGCAGCCTCGATCTCGCTGGCGGAAAGCTGGCCGTCACCATCCATGTCCAGCGCCTGCAGGACGATGCGGGGCGGTGCCTGCCCACCCTGCGCCCGCAGCGCGGACGGGGCCAGAACAGGCAAAAGAAACAGCATGAACCAAGGCTTCATAGGCTTGATCGTTCCTGATTCGGAATGCGGACCAACAGTGTCCTAGTTCTTTATAGGACAAATCCAGTCCGAGATCAAGTACCAGGATGATTAAAGCCGACAATATCCGCCCGGCTAAGCCGAAGGCGTGCCATCCACCACGGTGACGCCGGAGGGTGGCACGAAGCGGAATTCGGAGTCGGCTGCAGGCACATTTTCCTGTATGTCCTTGAAGTCAAAGTCGGTCGTGGTGCCGTCGATTTCACGAATCTGCAAGCCAGCAATGGCTCCCGTGCCAGGCACGACGCGGACAGCAATGGCCTGCACGCGGTTCTCACCGGGGCCGGTAGCATAGCGCGGCGATCCGGTAAGCACAACGGTGCCGTCCGGACCTGGCGCAGCCTGCAGGCCGCTGAGTTCCTTTTCCAATTGCGTATGCCCCAGCAAAAAGCGGAGTGGCGATCTCATGTCATCCAGTTGCTTGGAGGGTACTCGTTGTGCCTGCGGCTCACCCGGCAAGTAGGACACCGCATACTTCCCATCCAGCACGAAAAGTTTGCCGCCGGCGTAAGTCCATCGCATGCGGCCGGGCTTGCGCAACAGCAGCGTGCCGGATTCCGTCCGGTTCAGGCCCATGCCGCTGTACCGCTCGGTGAACGCGGCGCGCAGGCTCGACAGGTGGTTGTAGTGCGCGTCAACCCGGGCCGCAAGCGCATGCACATCGGTCTGTGCGTGTGCTGCCATGCTCAGCGTCAGAAACGTCAGGATCCACAGCCTGGATCGCATGCCTACTGGATGGGCTGCGAGCAGGCTGTTCCGCCCTTTGGATCGTATTTCACCTGCTGCGAATCGTCCGAGCAGAAGCCGCGGTCGCCGGTGTTCCCCACTTTCTGCGGGACTGCCGTGATCTCGTAGCTGGTGTACTGGTCCTGGTTGTTGATCGTGACCTTGTTGCAGTTGGTGATGGCGAAGGTGTAGCCGGCCTTCTGGCCGCCGGCAAGGTCAGAGTTGAGCAATCCCGCCGCTGCAGGAGACGGCGTACCGCCCTTTTCGCCTCCCAGTGCAGCCAGGGAACAGGCAAAGCCGTTCGACGGATAGGTCTGCGAATACTGCAATTGCGCGCCCACAATGGCGCGGATGGACTGGATGGCAGACATCTCATTGCCCTGGCGGCGAAGCCGCATCAGGTTGGGCACGGCAAACGTCGCAATGATGATGATGATCGACATCACGATCAACAATTCAATCAGCGTAAAACCCTGTTCGCGGTCAGCGTGTTCAGGACGGTTCTTCCGGGTCATGCAAATCCTCGTTGCGCCGCTTGTGGCTCCATCCCGTGAGACGAAGCGCACAAGCCGATCACAACACAAACTGTAGCAAAAATGCCGTCAGCAACTACAGCGTGATCTTGCCCTGGTCGCTGACATCGACCTTGTCGGCGCCTAGTACGGAACCGAGCGCCAGCTTGCCCAGCCGCACAATGCCGGAGGAGTTCTGCTCCCAGTATTCGCCGCCCGTGACCTTTACCTGGATCAGGGATGCCGCCGGGTCGTCGCTGCCGTCCTTGAACCAGCCGTCGGCCGCCTTGTACCAGTGCTGCTTGATGGTCGCGCGGTCGCGCACGATACCGGCCCTACCCTGCAGCGACAGGAACAAGCCGTCCTTTGGCTGCTCATAGCTCACCAGAACATGGCTGTCCTCGCGAATCTCCTCCACTTTGCCGGACTCAATACGGGTCACGAACCACAGCGTGCCGTCGAAATCGGTCGATTCGGTCGCCATGGGGCGGGCGTGCAGCGAGCCGTCGTCTGCAACCGTGGTCAACATCGCGATGTGGATGTCTTTGGTCAATTCCTTGATCTTCGCGATGCCTTCCGCGCCCGACACGTTCTTCTCAGCCATTTTGTTCTCCTGCCTTCGGAGCTTTGGATGCAGGTTGCGGCAGCCATGGCTCCGTGGGCCGTTCTACGGCAGTTCGTACGAGAAGTCATACCGGTGACCGCCGCCGGACATATCGATCTTCAGGCTGCCGGTAAGCCCGGCCAGTTCGCCTGTGCCGGAGCTGGGCACCACGGTGATCTCCAGCACGGCACTCGCCGGATCGGCCTTCATCATGGTGGCGCGGTGCACGAAGTAGAAGCTGCCCGACTTACCCGCCAGCTTACCCGTGACCTTCTCAACCGCCGTGTACGCCATGGAGCCAGTGTCTGCGGTGATGCCGGTCAGCATCTCGCCCTTGCTGGTGCCCTCGATGTCACCCGTCCAGACCTTGTCGATGGTCATGCGGCCGACGCCCGCATCCTTGCCGATGGCACTTGCCTCCACGGGCAGGGTCTTCACTTCAAAGGTGCCGGTTGCGTGCATGGTGTGTCCTTTTGGCTGGATTTGCTGCTGCGATGCCGGCTGCGCGCGGCTAGTCGTACCGGCCAGACCTGCCGCAAGGACGATCAGCAACGCCTTCATCGCGATCTGCTTCATAGCGTTCTCACAGTAGCAGCATGCCGGCACTTACAGGCCTTTGCGTTTTCTGAAATCGCGGATTACGTCTGCCGGATCGCGGTGTTCGCCTTCGACTGCGTGGTTCATCGCCTGCATATCCACCTCGGACACGACGCCGGTCAGCCGGTCCAGCGCGCCCTGCAGGCCGGGGTGCTGCCGCAACGCCTCCTCGCGGACCAGCGGCACCGCCTGGTAGGGCGGAAAATAGTGGCGGTCGTCTGCCAGAACCCGCAGATTCAGCGCTGTGATCGCACCGTCGGTCGAGTTCCCCGAGACAATGTCCACCTGCCGGTTCGCCAGCGCACGGTACAGCAGGCCCAGGTCCATCACACGCGGATCACCGGCAAAGTGCAGGCCGTACGCCTCCTCCATGCCGCGCAGGCCGTCCGGGCGCTCCTCGAACTCGTAGCCCACGCCCAGCCTCTGCTGCGGTGCTGCTCGTGCGAGATCGCTCAATCTGGATACCTTCAGCTTTTCAGCATCCGGCTGCCGCAGCACCATCGCAAACGTGTTCTCAAAGCCAAGCGACGGCTGCACTGCCACCTGGTACTTCTCCGCGTAAATGCGCTTCACCGTGCCGAAGACGCGGCCTGCATCGTGGTCGAGCGGCTGCTTCAGGATGGAGGTCAGAGCCGTTCCGGTGTATTCGACGTAGGCATCGATGCGCCCGGCCACCAGCGCCTGGTGCGCGATATAACTGCCTGCAAGGTAGAAGCGCCGGTCCACCTTCTCGCCGGTTGCCTCCACCTGCTGCGCCAGCAGTTCGCCCAGCAGCACCTGCTCCGTGAAGTTCTTCGCGCCGATCACGATGGGGCGGTCGCCGGAAGTCCGCCAGAGCGGCGATGACGAGGCGGGAACCGTGCGGCGCATCGCACGCTGCAAGCCCCAGCAGCCCGGCAAGCACGAGCGCTGAGAGCAGACGCCTCAAGCGTCTCTCCGCACCGCAAGCCTGCGCTCCAGCAGCCCCAGGCACCCATCCGCTGCAAGCGCCAGCAGCGCTGCCGGGATAGCACCGGCCAGCACAAAGCGGTTATCGACGGACGCCACGCCGCGGAAGATAAATTCGCCCAGACCGCCCGCACCGATGGCTGCGGCAATGGTTGCGACCCCGACGCAGGTCACCGTCGCGGTCCGCAAACCGGCCAGCAGAACGCTTGCAGAGAGTGGAAGCTCTACCTTAATAAGTCTCTGGATAGCTCTCATTCCAATAGCATTACTTACATCGATGAGGGCAGGATCGATCCCGCGGATGCCGGTGTAGGTGTTGCGCAGGATAGGCAGCAGGGCATACCCGGTCAACGCCAGGATGGCCAGTCGCGCCGCACGGTCGCCCAGCCATGGCACCGGCAGTAGCAGGCCGAAAAGCGCCAGGCTGGGGACTGTCTGCACGATGTTTGCGAAGCCGATCACCGGCCGCGCCCAGCGCTCGTGACGTGTGAGCCATATCCCGGCGGGCACTGCGATCAGCGTCGCGAATAGCATGGCGGAGCCGGTCAGCCACAGGTGCTCGAAGGTCAGCCGCAGCAATTCGTACCCATGCTGATGGAGGAAGCCGCTCATCCTGCAGCCTCAAACCGCTGCACGGCGTGCACGTACTCCCGAACGGCGGGAATTGCTGACTCCATCACATCGTGGGATGGCAGATCCGCCTGGACCCGTCCCTCGTGGATGAAGATCACCCGTTGCGCCAAAAAGATAGCTTCCTGAAGGTCGTGCGTCACGATCAATGCAGTCTTACCGACCCCGGAGTCACCGCGCAGGCGTGCCAGCAGGTCGCGCAGCATGGTCTGCATCTCTGCACGGGTCAGCGGGTCCAGCGCGCCGAACGGCTCGTCCAGCAACAGGATGGAGGGGTCGTTCGCCAGCGCACGTGCCACCCCGGCACGCTGCCGCTGGCCGCCGGAAAGCTGCCACGGCATGCGCGAGCCGAACTGCCCGGCTGGCAGCCCCACTGAAGCCAACAATTCCGCTGCCCTGCTTTGCCGTTCTG
>CAXUEW010000248.1:1276-5465 GCA_964250115.1 uncultured Terriglobus sp. | reverse complement strand
GGCGGGATGTCCATGTGGCCGCGTTGCGCCACCTGCTCCAACCGTTCCACCAGCTTTGGTTGTGATTGTGTCAGCGGCTCAAACTTGTTGAACAGCGGGTCGATGACATAGGGCGTGATGAAGATGCCGATCAGCGTGATGGGAATGGACACAAGCCAGAAGGCGAACCACCATGTTCGCGGCAGCTTGCGGATGATGAGGAAGAGCAGCATGGTGATGAGTCCGCCAAACAACCAGCTGATCAACAGCGACTTCGTCATGTCCCAGAACCAACTGCTCCAGCCCTGCACGGACAGGCCGTAAGTACGTCTCAACCATTGCCCATACACATTGATCGGTAGACCGAGCAGTGTGGTTGCCAGTAGAAATAGCAGCAGAAAGCCGAACCCTTGCAGCCATCGGTTGCGAAAGCGGCTGACAACTGCATCACGAAAGCGCCTGATTACTCCAAGCGACAGCAGAAGCACCAACTGCACGATGCCCCAGGCGGCATTGCCGAAGTGCAGTACGTTGCGTACGCGCTCGAGGTGCGCTCCTTTAGCAAGGTCCTGCGGCGACAGTGAATACGAGGGTAGATTGCCGTTTGCCGGGGAGGTGTCCAGCTCATGCTGCGCCGCTTCGTTCGCGATGCGCTCCGCGGGAGTTGTTGTCGCGAATAAGTTCGCTACGGGGAACAGCAGAAGTGCAATCAGCAGGAGTAATCGACGCATGCCGCCGTTATAACAGACGCGCTTCAGGCGTGCGGAGCGGCGGCCGGCATGGTCAGCCTGCCATCGGCAAGGTCACGGATCAGGCCGAGATCAGCGGCAAGAAAGTCATAGTCCGGCAGCGCGGCGAAGCTGCTCCACAGCATCTGCTGAAAGATGCGGTTATCCAAGTCTCCGCGGAAACTGCGCACCGTGAAAAATTGCAGGTCCACAGCCCCGCCGTTGCGATAGTTGTGGCGGATGCGGACGAGGGCTGCACCGATCTCGGCTTCAATGCCAAGCTCCTCGTTCAACTCGCGGCGCAGTGCTTCCTCGGGGCTTTCGCCTGCTTCGATTTTGCCGCCGGGGAACTCCCACTTCAGGGCCATGGGCTGGTCGGGCTTGCGCTGGCAGATGAGGACCTCTTCACCGCCGCCGGGCGCGGGGCGAAGGATCAGCGCTGCAACCACCAGGCGCAGCAGCCTGGGGCGCGGCTCGTCAGGCTGCTGCTTGCCGTGCGCGTCCAGCCTGCGTATGCCGTGCTTCTTCACCTTCACAGCAGTTTAGACGCTAAGGGCAGGCGCGCAGACGCCCAAAACTCAACGTGGCGATGTTGTAGAAGCAGGGTAGTACACCGGCCAGCCAACTTCCGCGCTTTGTTTTGCAAGCTGTTCCGAGGGGTTTACAGGGAAGGGCCGGCGTGCCATTTTCAGCATGGCAAGGTCGTGCACGCTGTTGCCGAAGACCGCGTCGGGGTGCGTCAAGCCCACGCGGCGCAGGGCTTCGGCCTTGCCTTCGTCGCTGGGCACGTGGATCAGGGTTTCGGTTACTGTGCCGTCTTCGACCGCGACGGCGGCGGCCAACACCCGGTTCGGCTGGATGTTCATCTCGCGCACACCCTCTTAGATCATCCAGTTGTTGGTGGACGATACAGCCCATACATCCGCGCCGCGCGCCTGCAGTTCGTGCACCAGCGCCACCATGACGGGAAAGAGATGCGGCCGCACATGCTGCTGGAAGTACCGTGCGGCGCTCTCGCGCAGGGAGGCTTCGCTGAGGCCCCGGTAGATCTGCGTCATCTCACCGCAAATGCTGATCTCGTCGATTTCGCCGCGGTGGTAGCCGGCGTGGCGGCCCAGGATGTGTTCGGAGGCCGCCGGGGAAAGCAGCCCGGTCTGGATGGTCCAATGCATGAACCCGGAACCCGCGTCGCCAGGCCACAGCGTGCCGTCAAAATCGAACACTGCGGTGCGCACGTCGTCCGCGGTGGCGGCCTGGATGAAGTGTTCAGTCGAAAGGGCAGTAGCTATAGCAGGGGCGGACATGGTTCCATCATCGCAGCATGCGTCACGGCTGAAACTCTTTGGCAGGTTTTGCATCTATGTAAGGGAACGAATCGCGCCTCCGGCCTCCCCCATGTTGCCGGTACAAATGCGAGACGTGCGAGGGAATCGATGGCTGGACAGTTTGTAAGCGAAGTGAATGATGCAGATTTCGAAGAGCAGGTTTTGAAGAGCGATCAGCCCGTTCTGGTAGATTTCTGGGCTGCCTGGTGCGGCCCTTGCCGTGCGCTTGCACCGGTCGTTGACGAAGTAGCCACACAGTACAACGGCCAGATTCGCGTGATGAAGATGGATGTGGATCGCAACAACGCCACGCCCGGCCGCTACGGCATTCGCGGCATTCCAGCGTTGTTGCTGTTCAAGGATGGTAAGGTGGCGGAGCAGATTGTGGGTTACGTGCCCAAAGACACCATCGAGAAGACGATCAGCAAGGTTCTGGCGTAAGCCTTTCAGACCTGTCGAGCGGCCCGGAGACATCCTCCGGGCCGCTTCGTTTTGCGGTTCTCCAGTAGACTCGACACATGCTTGAGTCGGCGTTCTTCCGGCTGATTATGGTTGCCGTGCTGATCCTGGCGACCGCATTCTTTGTTGCGGCAGAGTTCGCCATCATCTCCGTCCGCGAGACGCGGCTGGAGCAACTGCTCAAGCAGGGCAGGCCCGGCGCGGCTACGGCGCTGCGGCTAAAGCGCGAGATCGACGACTTTTTAGCGGCAAATCAACTGGGTGTGACGCTGTGCTCGCTGGCGCTGGGCTGGCTGGGAGAAAGCGCCGTGGCACAGGTGTTACTGGACGGTTTTCACCGTCTGCACCTTACGTCCGCCTCACCCTTTCTGCGGCAGCATGCTAGCGCCACGGCGCATGTCCTGGCCATTGTGCTTGCCTTTACCGTGATTACGTACCTTGAGGTGCTGCTGGGTGAGCAGGTGCCGAAGTCGCTGGCACTGCAGCGGGGCGAGCGCATTGCCGTTGCCGTGGCCGCGCCCATGGATGTGTTTATCCGGCTGACGAGCGCGCCGGTCAGGCTCCTGAAGAGCTCCACGGCGCTTGTGCTGCGGCTGTTTCGCGTTCCTCTGCGCTCTGAAGGTGGCGAGGCCCACTCGCCGGAGGAGTTAAAGCTGGTGGCCACCGCCACCCGCAAAAGTGGATTGCTGCCGGCCTTTCAGGAGCAGTTGATTCATCGGGCCATCGACCTGAATCACGTGACCGTCCGCGAGATTATGACGCCGCGCGGCCGTATCTTTTCGCTCCCGGCCGATATGCCGGTCGAGCTTGCCTCCGCCCGCATCGTGGAGGAGCAGCACTCGCGCGTGCCCGTCTACGATCCTGCCCTGGGAACGGAGCACATCATCGGCGTTGCGTACTCCAAGGACATCTCGCGGTTGATGCATTTCCGACGCGACGGCAGGCTGCCGGCCGCGCTGCGTGAGCCGTCGGTGCAGTTGCGCAATGTGGTCCGCGACATCCTTGTGGTGCCTGAGACCAAGCTGGCTGTCGACGTGCTGCAGGAGTTTCAGGAACGAAGGCGGCAGATCGCGATCGTGGTTGACGAGTTCGGCTCGACCGTCGGATTGGTGACGGCGGAAGACGCGCTGGAGCAACTGGTGGGCGAGTTGCAGGACGAGTTTGACGGCTCCGTGCGCCTGCTGACCCAGGCCGATGCCGCGGGCAGTGTCGACCTGGACGGGACCGTCACGCTGCGCGACCTGACCACGCAGATGCAATGGCATTTTCCGCGTGAGCCGGGAGTCGAGACGCTGGCGGGCTTCCTGCTGGCGCAGCTTGGGCACCTGCCCACGCCCGGTGAAGAATTAACCCATGGCCAGCGAAGATTCAGGGTGTTGGAGGTGGCAGGCCGCCGTATCAGCCGGGTTCGCATCAGCCCCCTGCCAACAGCGGAACCCAATGCGGAGGAGAGCGCCTCCACGGCTGGAACAAGCGCGTGAAGGCAGCCTCCCTCATCGTCCGCCGCATCTTGATTACGCTGCCGGTGCTTTGGATCATCGTGTCGCTGGTCTTCCTGCTGATCCACCTGGTGCCGGGCGACCCGGTCGCGCAGATGATGGGCGAGGGTGCCAGCGCGACCGACCTATCCGCTCTGCGCCACAGCTACGGCCTGGATGCGCCGCTGCGAACCCAGTACCTGCGCTACTGGACCGGCAT
>CAXUEW010000248.1:0-1266 GCA_964250115.1 uncultured Terriglobus sp. | reverse complement strand
TGGCACGTCCCTGCGGCTGCGTGACTCCGTGACGCACCTGGTGCTGCAGCGCTACCCGTACACGCTGCTGATGTCGTTGGCCGCGCTGCTGCTGGCGCTGCTGCTGGCGCTGCCCGCGGGTGTGGCGTCGGCGCTGCACCGTGGCCGATGGATTGACCGGGTGCTGGGCGGCGTGTCGCTGCTGGGGCTTTCGTTTCCGAACTTTGCGCTTGGCCCGATCCTGATCCTGGTGTTTTCCATCAGCCTGGGCTGGCTGCCGGTGTCGGGCGCGGGCACCGGCGGCCTGTTCAGCGGCAGCACGCTGCTGCACCTTGTTCTGCCTGCGGTTACGCTGGGGCTGTCGCTGGCGGCCATCCTGACGCGCATGGTGCGGACGTCCATGCTGGAAGAACTGGGCCAGGATTACATCCGCACCGCGCGCGCCAAGGGCTTGTCAGAGCATGCCGTGGTCTACCGCCACGCGCTGCGTAATGCGCTGGTGCCGGTGCTGACCATCGTGGGTCTGCAATTTGGTTCGTTGCTGGCCGGTGCCATTGTCACGGAGACGATTTTTTCGTGGCCGGGCATTGGTCGATTGACGCTGTCGGCCATCTCCAATCGCGATTACGCTTTGGTGCAGGGCTGCACGCTTGCCATCGGCCTGACGTACCTTGCCGCGAACCTGCTGACGGATCTGGCGTATACGTTGGCAAATCCTCGGCTGCGACGGGGCTAGTCTTGTGCGCTCGGCAGACTTGCAGGCGCTTCTATTTGCAAACATGCACGTACTTCTACTGGAAACATCGAGAGCGCTTGCTCTATGAGCGCCACTTTCTTTCGTCATCCTGAGCGAAGCACGCAGTGCGCAGTCGAAGGACCTGCTTTCCTTTCGGGCTGCAGTGCTAATTCGGGAACAGTAAGTCCTTTGACTGCGCTGCGCTCCGCTCAGGATGACGGCGACATCGGGATGCAGAGCATCACACGTCGAGCCGCACGCTTTCCACTTGGATCTCGCCATTCAGTACATGCAGATAAGCCATGCTGACCGGCAGCTTGAAGCGACGTGGACCGACGCTGCCCGGATTCAGGTATAGGACCCCGCCCCGTCGCTCCTCAGCGGGCTTGTGCGAGTGACCGCTGATCACAACCTGCACGCCGGCAGCCACCGGGTTGATGTCCAGATCGGCAAGCGAATGCACCAGGTAGAACGTGACATCGCCGAACTGGACCATGTCCGTGGCGGGCAGCGCGGCACATGGTCCCTTGGTGTCGATGTTGCCGCGGATG
>CAXUEW010000247.1:0-5478 GCA_964250115.1 uncultured Terriglobus sp. | reverse complement strand
CCCACCTCCACTAGCAAGTCCGGTGCAGGAACGTCGCTGCCGGTACGCTGCGCCTGGTTCTCTGCCTCCTGCAGGTGAGCGGTATCGCGGGTGAGGGAACGCGCATCGGCCGGCGCAACATCCGCTTGCCGGCGCTGCTGCGCTTCGGAATTCTGCAGGCTCCTCGCCGCCGCGTCCGCTGCCTTGTTGCCCTGCAACGGGGCCGGAGCAGGCGGCACGGCGGCAGCGCTGCCGCGTGACTTGCCACCGTCCGTCTGCATGCCGGGCATATCGCCCATCTGCGCCAGTGCGGAAGCCGATAGAAAAACTATGGCAGCGAGAGGCAGCGCGATCTGTGACTTTTTCATGCCGTCCTCCCGCTGCCAGTCAGCAGCCGCGCATAGGGATCATTCGGCCGTTTTGCGTCGCGCATCTTTGCCAGCACGGTGTCGTACATCTCCGGCGGCAGCACGCGGACAAAGGTCATCATGCCCTGCATGCTGCTGCTCCATCCAGCACGCAGGCCAAAGTTCTCCGGCATGGCCAGCATGGGCGTGTGTTCCATGTTCATCATGGGGCCTTCCATGTAGCCGTCCTGCGGAAAGTTGGGCACGTTGTCGGCGTTGGGCGCGATGTTGCGATTCTGCGCGTCCATGGCCTTGTCGCTGGTGTCCATGCTCATCATGCCGCTCATCTGCTCGGGGCTGGTGGCTGGCGCACCGGGTGCCATGCTGCTGTCCATGCCCATCATCGCGGCCATGTTCTTGCGTTGCGACAGGGCCCCGTTTGTGGTGGGCGTGCCCGTCAGGCCTGAACTCATCTGGTTCATCATGTGGTGCGGCATGTGGCAGTGCAGCATCCAGTCGCCGGGATTGTTCGCCACAAACTCCACATCCCGCGACTGGCCGACGCCCACCAACGCCGTGTTGCCCGGCCACCACGCCGTCTCCGGGATGCGCCCGCCCTCCGTACCCGTCGTGTAAAAGGTGTGGCCGTGCACGTGGATGGGATGGTGATCCATGCCCAGGTTGATCAGCCGCAGCCGCACGCGGTCGCCCTGCCGCACGATCAGCGGCGTGGCCGCCGGACCGGCCTTGCCGTTGATCAGCAGCCAGTTGTATTCCATGGCCATAGTGTTCGGCACCGTGTTGTTGGGCAGCACCGCGTACTCCTGAAAGTGCAGGACATAATCCTTGTCGCAATGTGGCTGGTAAGGCACACGCGGATGCATGACGAACGCGCCCAGCATGCCCGCCATCTCCTGCATGGCCATGTGCGAGTGGTAGAAGTACGTCCCGGTCTGGTGAATGTCGAACTCGTACGTGAAGTGTTCGCCGGGCCGGGTCGGCTCCTGGCTGATGCCCGGCATGCCGTCGAATCCGATCAGGTCCTCAAAGCCGTGCCAATGGATCGAGCAGGGCTCCGGCAGTTGGTTTTCAAAGATCACGCGGACGTGATCGCCCTCGGTTACCTGGAAGGTGGGTCCTGGCGCGGAGCCGTTGAACCCCCACACGTCGATACTCTTATTCGGCGCGATCTGCTGCTTTACGACCTGCGCAACCAGGTGGAAGACCTTCACGCCGCCCTCCACGGTAAAGGGCATGTCGCCTACTTCCGTGGTGATGACCGGCGTGGCGCTTGAAGGCACTGACTGCCTGCGCATGGAGGCAGGTGCCGTGCCGGCGATCAGCGCTGGCGTGGCCAGCAGACCCAGACCCAGGGCACGCTGCAAAAAGCTGCGTCGATTACTCATATAGATTTCCTTCGCTTGAACAACATCCCGTAAAGCAGCACGACGGCTGCAGGATTTTGCGAAGGAACTACTAGACGCGAAGAGGCAGAAATGCCGATTGCAAGGAACTGCGCTCAGACTGGACGGCGCACCTATCCCAGGCACTGCGGCCCGGCGTGGGAGAACACTTACCTAGAAAGGCAAGCGGCCAGGCATGCACGTCCTGACTGGCCATCCGCATCTCTGAAACAGCACTGGTCTGACTGGAAACACATACGATCTGTGCGCAACGCAGCGGAGATTGGCTGCTACAGGCAGAACCAAAGAGATCGTTTTCGTAGCATTGGCTGGAGATGCCGCAGGCATACTGCTCGTGCTGTTGTACCGCTTCGCGCATCGCTGCAGCAGGCATCTCTGAAGCCATGTGCATGCCAGGCATTGCATTGGGCGAAACCGCCGCATGCGCACAGCACGGCATGGCCTCAGCCTGCGGCACAAGGCACGCTGCAACCAGCAGAACGATAAGAACGATTTGGATCAGACGGCGCACAGTTCTAGTCAGTCTATGATGCGCTGCCCGGATGCCGGATGCACGTCGTCATGGACTCTCCTAAGCGGGGTCTCCATCCGGCTGCAGGATCAGACGCAGCGACTTCGCTGCGCGGTCCAGCGCTGTTCGATCGTCCGCGCCCAGTTCCGCAAGGCGTTCCGCCAGCCAGTCCACCCGCCGCTCACTGACGGCACGCAGATAAGTCGTGCCGCTGCGTGTGATGGAGAGACCAATGCGACGGCGGTCGCTGTCGGCTTTGGCGTCATCCCGCTGCACGTAGCCTAACTGCATTAACCGCTTGATGTGAGCACTCATGGCTGGCCGGCTCATCTGTTCCATGTCTGCCAGTTCGGATACGCCCAGTCCGGGCTCTTCGCGAAGCGTACCCAGCAGTTGAGCGTCCAGCGAAGACCCGCCACCACGATGTGCTTCCCGGCGAAGGTGCCGGCTCAGGCGAAGGATTGAGGGTCTGAGTTCGGCTGCCAGTTTGGCAGTCCGGCTTAGGGGATTCTTTGTTGCGGTACCTGTTGCATTGCGCATGCTTCTGTCCTGCTCCCAACAGCTGCCGGCAAGCGTTTGCTTTCCCGGCAACCCCACAAACACTACATCCAGTGGCCGCGGCTTGGCAACCGCAAGATGTCAACGGAAGTTGAACATTCGAATACACCTTGTCATCTTGGTACCTGCGGCTTGGGTGCCGCGTAGGTTCCTGAAGTCCTCAGCCCTTTCTTACGCGTGGGTCTTACGTGCTGGTTCTTACGTGCGGGGACGCAGCCGTTCGACTATGCTTGGGCCATGCACCTCCGCATTGGATCGCGCGGTTCGCGGCTCGCGCTCTGGCAGTCGAACTACATCGCATCCCGGCTGCGCAGTTTTGGTCATACAGTCAAACTCAGCATCATCCGCACCACGGGCGACCGCATGCAGGACCCAGCTTTTGCCGCTACCATCACAGGGCCGGATGGCCGCATCCCTGCGGAACTGGACGGCAAAGGCATCTTCATCAAGGAGATCGAGGAAGCGCTCGAAGCCAATGAAATCGATCTCGCTGTGCACTCGTTGAAAGACCTGCCAACCGAGTTGGACGAACGCTTCACGCTTGCGGCCATTCCGCCACGCGCTGACCCGCGCGACGCGCTGCTGTGTACGGAGTGGCTGCAGATGCACACCCTGCCGCTGAATGCACGCATCGGCACCACGTCGCCGCGGCGTATTGCGCAGTTACGGGCGCACAATCCCGGCTTCCAGTTCGTTGCCATTCGCGGCAACATCGACACGCGCATCCGCAAGCTGGCACGCGGCGACTGCGATGCGTTGGTGTTGGCATGCGCCGGGCTTGATCGCCTGGGACCGCAGATACTGAAGCCTGTGGAATTGCATACCGATCATCCTGAGTATGGCCGCCCACCGCACATCGAATGCGTCACGCACCTCGATGTGGAAAATGACGTCAGCCACATCGACATGCCCGGCCAGGCCGACTGGATTCGCGAACGCTTTGACCCGGAGACGCTCTGTCCGGCTCCCGGGCAAGGAGCGCTCGCGGTCGAAACGCGGTTGAATGACGTTGATGTTATTGAAGCGGTGCGACGCCTCGATGACCGGGCAACCCGTTACGCCGTGGAAGCCGAACGTGCGCTGCTGCATGAGCTTGGAGGCGGCTGCTCCCTGCCGGTGGGTGCCTTGTGCACGTGGGACGGCAAGGCCGCAAAGCTGCACAGCGTCGTAACCTCGCCCGATGGCGAAAGCATGGCAACCGTAACCCTGTTGAGCCGTGCCGGGGAGTCTGCTGAACAGCTGGGCGCACGCGCAGCCGCCGACTTGCTGGCGCAGGGCTCACGCGAACTGCTGGCCGGCGACTACGCCATGGCCGAGGCAGAGTAAACGTCCGTGAATATGGCGGATCGTTACGGCAATGGGAAACCGCCTCGGGTGCTGGTCACACGAGCCCCACATCAGGCCTCCGCGCTCGGCGACGCTTTGGCTGCGCATGGGCTCCGCATCGCGTCGGTCGCCACCATCACTCTGGCTCCGCCGACAGATGACTACGCCACCCTGGATCGCGAAATTACCCGGCTGGACGAGTACGACTGGCTGCTGTTCACCTCCGCCAATGCCGTTGCTGTCTTTGCGGAAAGGCTCGAAGATGAAAGAGTTCCACTAAGCTGCGGCATTGCCAGCATCGGTGCCGCGACCAGCAAGGCGCTGCGCGAAGCAGGCTTCCCGGTGCGGCTGCAGGCGCAGACCGCCGTTGCGGAATCACTGGCTAAGGCCCTGCTGCCCCACGCAAAAGGCAGCCGCATGCTGCTGGTCCGTGCTGAGACCGGTCGCGATGTGCTGGTAGAACAACTGACTGCCGCAGATGCTGAGGTGACGCTGGCACCGGCCTACCAGATGGTCATTCCGACGGAGTCAGTCGACCGCCTCTGCCGCGAACTGCCCACCGTGGATGCGGTCACCTTCACCAGTTCTTCCTCGGTGAGCAACTTCTTCGCCTTGTTGCAGGCAAGTGCCTTGACCTTACCGGCAGGCGTAGTGCTGGCCTCGATTGGTCCTGTAACGTCTGCAACGCTGCGAGAGCATGGATGCAAGCCAACCGTCGAAGCGCGTGAGCCGAGTGTCGCGTCGCTGGCCAGCGCGGTGTCGACGGCTCTGCGCAGCCGGTAGCCGAACTACCGGCTGCAGGTGCCACTAGCGGACGAAGAAGTCCTTCACCTTCTGCACGATCACATCGCGGGAGATATCGCTGATGGCCTCTGTTAGCGGCAGTTGCTTGGGGCAGGCCTGCACGCAGTTTTGTGCGTAGCCGCATTCCTGAACGCCGCCATCGCCTGCAAGCGCGCGTAGCCGCTCTTCCTTTAGCACGGAGCCGCTGGGGTCCATGTTGAACAGGCGAGCCTGCGCAATGGTAGCCGCGCCGACGAAGTTCGTCTGGTCGTTGAACTGCGGGCACACCTCCATGCAGATGGTGCACGAGATGCAGTTCGACAGCGGATAGCGCGCTTCCTGGATCTGCGGGAACTGCTTCGGTCCAGGCCCCAGGTCATAGCTGCCGTCGATGGGCACCCACGCCTTTACGGCCTTCAGATTCTCGAACAGCACGCTGCGGTCTACCGCCAGGTCGCGCACCACGGGGAACTTCGACAGGGGAGCGAGGGTGATGGTGTCGCTCTTCGACTCGGCCAGCAGCTTGTCGACCAGTGCCGAACACGCCATG
>CAXUEW010000246.1:3789-5485 GCA_964250115.1 uncultured Terriglobus sp. | reverse complement strand
CCCACATCAACCGGTATGCAAGTGCTGGACAAGTTAGGCATTCGAGACAGGCAGTTTGTGCTTGTACCCGGTGGTTTGCAGTTTCGCAAGAATGCCGACTTGATCCTGGACGCGTGGCCTGCGATTCAGCAAAACCGCCCGGACCTTTTGCTTGTCGTGATCAACCATGCAGATGCTGCGTACCTGGATCGCGCGAAGGCGCTCGGTCCTTCCTGTATCCTGGGCGGCTTTCAGGAGGAGGAGCAGCTGGTTGCTCTGTACCAGGCTGCCGCGGTGGTCTGGTTTCCTACGCTCTACGACGGTTTCGGCATGCCGGTCATCGAGGCCATGGCCAGCGGCACGCCCGTGGTCAGCAGTAATACGACGGGCATTCCTGAAGTTGCAGGCGACGCCGCCGTTCTGCTTTCGCCGCAAGACAAGGCTGGGCACGTGGAAGCCATCACCGATCTTTCCAGGGACTCTGCAGACCGGGCTGCCCTAATTGAACGTGGCAGGACCCGGGCGGCGGGGTACACCTGGCAAGCTTCCGCAGACAAGCTGCTGCATGAATTCAGAGCTTTGATGTAGGTCCATTGTCGCGGCGCGAGCGGATCAGCCGGGCCGGCACTCCGGCCACAATGCCATAAGCCTCAACGGATTTCGTAACAACAGAGCCGGCCGCCACAATAGCGCCGTCGCCGATGGTGACACCCTTCAGGACGACGCAATTCGTCCCGATCCAGACGTCGGAGCCTATCTCTATGGGCGCAGAGATCTCCGGCTGCGACTTCATGGGGGAGTCTATGCCCGTCCCATGATTGTGATCGATGAAGCGGCACCCGCTCGCAATCAGGCAGGTGTTACCGATCCGGATCGACTCAATCGCGTTGAATTCACATCCATTTCCGACAAAAGTGCCTGAACCGATGTGAATCACCACGTCGCGCGAATGACCACCGGCCGCGTTGAAGTAAATGTTGTGCTCCAAGCTGCAGGCGCCGCCGAGTTCCACCTTGTGCGGCCAGGTAACCACCAGCTTCGACAACCGCGCGCCTCTGCCGACGTGCATGCCCAGCAAACGCCAGTAAAACCTGCGAAAGCTGCTGAGACCCAAAGGAAGATAGTGCCGCCTGAGACGGAACAGCGCCTTTTCAAACAGGACCGAAGACAATCAGGCGCTCCTTTGCAGCAGGTAATACCAAAGTGTCCCAGAGAAGTTACTTTGGAGAATCGAGACTTTCAGAACACTACATGATCTCGTGACGAAATCAAAAATTGATGGATACCACAAAATTTTGCCAAGGTGGCATTCTCTTTCGTGAAGATTCCAGCATCAGCTTAGAGCAGACAGATTTTAAATCTCTCATGTTCTAAGAAGGAACTACTATGCGCCTCGCTTCTCTTCTTCTGTGTGCAACTCTATCTTCGGCTGGAAGTTATGCGTTCGCGGCGGTTGCGCCTGCGACAGATGCCGCTACATTAGATACGCCGTTTACACTGCAGCGCGATACACAGGTCCCGGGCAAGGTTCTAAAAGCCGGTGGTTATACCCTCGTGATCAAGGATCACCTGTCGGACCGCGCCATTATCCAGGTCAAGAAAGATGACGGCAAGGTTGAGTCCACGTTCCTGGGTGTGTTTCATTCCGGCATGCAGACCAGTGGCTCTTCGGGTCCCATCACGCTACCAACCGAAAAGGGACCACAAGCGTTGCGGG
>CAXUEW010000246.1:3170-3779 GCA_964250115.1 uncultured Terriglobus sp. | reverse complement strand
CGATCGAGTTCGTTTATCCGAAGGCAGAGGCCGCGAAGCTCGCCACCAAAAGTCCGGAACAGGTCCTGGCGATTGATCCCGCTTCAGACAATCTGCATACGACCGGCAAGAACCTTTCGACAGAGGATGCGCAGATCGTGACTTTGTGGAGCCTGCAGGCTTCCAAGGTGAGCACCACTGGCCAGACCAGTATCGCGGCGAAGAAGTTTGTGGCTCCCGAGGGCTCCGGCAACAGCCAGGTCGCATCGGCTTCGTCACCTGCGCCAACGCCGTCACCTGCTATAGCTTCTGCGCCTCGGCCAACGCAGGCATCTGCTCCTACGCCAACAACTGTCGCAATAACGAAGCGCACTGCACCCGCAGAGTCCACTCAGGTTGCGACGGCTCGCAGACCGAAGTTAGCCGCTCTGCCACACACAGCCAGCAATCTGCCACTGCTGCTACTAGCGGCACTTGCCAGTTTCTCTGCAGCCTTGGTCACGCGCTTTACGCGTCTGGTTCCAAGTGGACGGAATGCAAGATAAAGGGAAAAGGCGGTGGCTTGAACTTGCATTTTTCACAGCAGGTCTAGCCGCCGCCGTTACTTTTGTAGGGCTGAGCACACCCACC
>CAXUEW010000246.1:0-3160 GCA_964250115.1 uncultured Terriglobus sp. | reverse complement strand
GATGGCGCGCCTTCAGTTGCCTGCGGTAAAAGCGTTGACTGCTGGGCAGCAAAGTTCAATGGATGGTGAGATCATCCCCTCCTATGCGCTTGGCGCTTCCTACGGAATCCACTCCGAGTTTGCTGGTGGAACCCGCCTTGGCACCCTGTCCATCCCGGCACTTCGGCTGACCGCCCCAGTGGTTGAGGGCGTAAGCGATTCAGACCTTCGGCGAGGCGTCGGTCACGTTCCGGGTTCTGCCCAAAGCGGCGGTCTGGGAAATATGGTGCTTGCGGCGCACCGTGACACGATTTTCAGGCCGCTGCGGCAGATTCAGAAAGGTATGGATCTGCAACTTGCTTCAGAAGACGGAACCTACCATTACGCGGTGGATTCTATGCAGGTTGTCTCACCTGATCGCCTGGACGTCATGGAAATCGCTTCTGAGCCGCAGGTTACCCTTATTACCTGCTATCCGTTCAACTTTATTGGAAGGGCGCCTATGCGCTTCATCGTAAAGGCCCACCTCATCTCAGCGCTGCCCACTAATGGGGCAAAGTAGAATCATTTCGGGCGTATTTTGAAAAACTCTTAACGCGCTGCCGAAACCCATACCCACGCCAACAGTTAGCATAGGGAAATGCGCTCAACTTATCGCCGCGTACCTCGATGTTTTTTAATCTTTCCCTGTATCCTGTTGGCCTCAGGGTCAAGCTCTGGTCAGTTGTCGGTCTCATATAACAACGCCGGCGGAATTCAGCAGCTTTCCTACAACGGAAGTGTGCTGGAGAACACACAGACCTGGCCCGCAGATTCTTTCCACATCTGGCATATGAAGGCGACAGATCTGCAGGGAAACGTGCTACCCGCGTACGGATGGGGCGAGACGAACCTTGGCAAAAGCTGGGACGCTGCAGCACACGCCTGGACTTACCAGTACTCGTGGGGTTCCATTCGTACCCAGTACGTGCAGAACGGGAACAACCTGGACATTACGGTCACAGAAACCAACCGTGCAAATTCCGGTGTCATCCTGTCAGGGGCGTCAATCTATCCGCTGGCTCTGCACTTTCCCGCCTTGCCCGCCGGATTTGTCAATGCGAGCTACCCGCAGGTCCAGTTCAACACCACGGGGCCCAGCGTCACAATCGCTGACTTTGGTGCAGGCGAAGTGGCAGCAATCGTGCCGGACGCTTCCAAGCCGTTGTATAGCGCGTTCTGGCCGACAGGCGGTGGGTCGCCGGCTTACTCCGCACTAATTAGCAGTACGACACCCGACGGATTGGCCAACTTCCAGCCCCATAACGATCGTCCAGTGAATCCCGGCCAGAGCGATACGTTTACCTTGTCGCTTCGCTTTGCAGCGTCGGGCACGCCCCTGAAAACGCTTGCAGCCGATGCCTACGCCAGTTGGAGTTCTACATGGCCTGCACAACTGCAATGGACGGACAAGCGAATCATCGGCACCTCATACCTCGCCAGTTCTCCCCAGAGTGGCGACGTTACCGTCTCCGGCGGTTTCCCAAACAATCCCCGGCGGTATTTCAACGACAGCAACGCGAACGACTTCGATGTCCGCAACCCGCTGGGGCTTTCCCGCTTTCAAAGCGTCGTACTCCAGCGTGCGCGCGACATCGTCACGAATCTGCAACGGCTCGGCGCCCAAGGCACCATCACCTGGGATCTTGAAGGTGAGGAGTATCCGCAGGCTACTACCTATGTATGCTCCCCCGACCAGATTGCATCCGTTGCGCCCGAGATGGATTCAGTCATCACGGACAACAACTCACCATACGTGGGTAAGAAGCTGGATGACGCCTACTTCAAGATCATCACGGGCGCAGGCTTTCGTGCAGGCGTTTGCATTCGGCCTCAACAGTTCCTAAAAAACGCCAATGGAACGGCCCAGCAGATTTACCTTTCCAGCAGCGCCGCCGAAGCCATTATGCTGCAGAAGATTCGCTATGCGCATGACCGCTGGGGCGCGACGTTGTTCTACCTCGACAGCACGGTCGATCCCACCGGTATGCCTTTGGACGCGGGTATTTTTCAGCGGCTTGCAGCGGCTTTCCCCGACAGCCTGCTGATCCCGGAAGAGAGTACCCCTAGGCACTATGCCTACACGGCACCCTTTCTGACGTTCCTGTTTCACGGCGACCTGGGCACGGATGCAAACATTTACGACTACTATCCGAAGGCCTTCAGCGTAAACCTGATCAACGATGTCGATCCAGCTACGCTGGCTGCCGCTACGGCAAAGCTGGTCGCTTCCGTTGCAGCAGGCGACATTCTCATGGCCCACGCGGATTATTGGGATAACAATAACCCGACGATTGTTGCGATCTATCAGAAAGCAGGCCAGACCACAACGCCGGTTACGACGACACCTGTAGTAACGACACCGATTGTGACAACCCCAGTCGTCACGACACCCGTAGCTACGACTCCAGTGACAACCACACCTGTCATCACTCCACCTGTGACTACGCCGGTTGTCACCACGCCAATAAACCCTACGCCCACGTGGAAGATTGCGATCCAGTCACCATCCGCTGGAGATACCCTCAGCGGCAGCGTTCAGGTTGTCGCAACGGTCGCAACGTCTCTCGACGCCGCGGGATCTTACCTGATGGTGGATGGGCAGCAGATCGGAACGGCTCGCCTGACTTCGGCGCCGTTCAACTACCCGCTTGATACGAACATCCTCGCGGCCGGGCAGCACACGCTTCAGATCTGGGGACACAGCACGTCCAACGAAACGTTGCTCTCCAATACGGTCGCGGTCGTAACTACAGCGCCTGCAACTCCGGTCGCAACACCGGTTGTGCCTGTCACGACCACGCCCGTCGTGACGACGCCGGTCGTAACGGCTCCGGCTTCCAACAAGCCCGTTACGATCACCTATCCTGTGGCAGGACAAGCCGTCAACATTCCGCTAAGCGTCGCCGCAACCATCAATGCGGGCCTGGACGCTGCGGGTTCATTTCTAATGGTGGATGGCCAGCAATACGGCTACCAGAGGATCGGCACCGCGCCCTACCTGTACACGCTAAACCCTGCGCTACTCACGCCGGGACCGCACATACTACAAATCTGGGCACATAGTGCGAACAACGAAACACTGCTTTCGGATCCTGTAGCCATCTCGGTCATTCGTTAGAACGGCCGAGATGGCTACAGC
>CAXUEW010000245.1:0-5491 GCA_964250115.1 uncultured Terriglobus sp. | reverse complement strand
AGCGCGTTGATACCATCCCCGTGCGCCGAGTGGAAGAGATGCAGGGCCGGCCGGAGCTCGCCGAAGTCGCACGCACGGGCGAAAGCTATGTGCGCCTGCGAGTGCGCGCGAGCGGCGACAACCTGCAGATCGTTAGTGCAAACGAAGTCGATGGGCCGCTGATTACGCCAAACACGATCATTGGCGCACATGCCTACGAAGTCACGCTGGATGGAAAGGCCATTGCAGCGGAAGGCTTGGTCGACCTGGGCGAACAAAGGTCCTTTCCCGTCCCGGGTACGGAGTCGCACTTCATCACGCAACGGCAGAGCTTCGAATTCAACGTGCGCATTCCAAAGAGCCAGGTGCCGGACCAGTCGCTGCCCAGGGTTGGGGTGACACTGTACCAGTTCCCTGACGGGGCACCACGATTGCTGCAGGGAAGGATTGCAGCAACGCCGGGTCTGCAGGCCAAAGCTGTGGCGCAACTGCCTGCGCTAAAGGTAGAGACATTGCAACCTGAACTGAATCAGCAACTGCTGCGTATCTTCCCCAAGCTAGTTTTACCGCCCAAATAAGGATTAGAGAGGGACGCCTTTGTGTGAGAAAGGCGTCTCTTATCTAAGTTGTTTGCTGTAGTTGCTGGTCGACACTGGCGAGGCAGCATGCCGGCGGGGGGGGGGGGCGCGCACACTATCTGGTTGACTCAGCGCCGTGTCTCATACTGCATGTTCCACTGTGGCGCGGCCAAAGGATCGGCTGGCAGGCAAGACATGAAATGCCAAAACCGTGAAAAGCTCGAATCCGCTTTCGTGAATGCGTAACTGGTCTAAGCCGCTGCATTTTTGGTGATTTGGTCGAAGACGCGAAGCAGATTTCCGCTCCCAGAACTTGCGGATGCGCTGAGCCGAATATCCCCGGCGAAGCATGCTTTCCGTAATTATGGGCAGATCGCGCACGTCCCGCATGCCTCGTGCAAGTGTCGGGCCGCCGTTGAAGTCGCTACCCAGGGCTACATGGTCCTTTCCTACAAGATGGATGACACGGTCAACGACATCTACCCAGTTTCTACACGCATCTGCACTTCGTCGGGCACAGTCGCGCCCAGCATTGGAAAGCTTGGGTCGACCAACTAATCCACCTCGTAGATCGTTTTATTGCGCACTCGCGTCTGCACTGTAAGTTTTTTTGACCGGCTCTTTCCAGTTCGCAAGCCGCCATAGTTGATGATTTCAGTGAATGCCAACCACCAAACGACAAAATGTCGACATTATGTTTGTATCCAGTCGACTTGTACAAAGAGGTCGCTACATCCTAGAACCTTTTCCGGAAAGGCCGACGATCCTCGCTCTTGGGGACAAGTATCCCGTGATCGGCCGTCGATTATTGTGTTTTGATCGCGGGATCGGGATGACAAAGCTTGCCGGTTGAGAAGTAATTCTGCGTCCAGAATGGAGCACAGGCCATGCGGAACTCTCCATGCCACGCAGACGTATGTTACAAACAGCTTGCCGCCGGTTCAGGCTTCGGCGAAAAGGAAGTCCATGCAATCACGTATTCACGGAACCACCATGCCGGCCATTGAATTTCTGCTGCAGCCGGGGGAAACTGTCATTTCAGAAGCGGGCGAGCTGAGCTGGATGACCGCCTCCATTGCCATGCACACACATACCCAGGCGGCTGGCGGCGGCGGGTTTCTAGGAGCCATTAAGCGCATGGCAGGCGGTGGAACCCTGTTCATGACGGAATATACCGCCGCGAACTATCCCGGCGAAATTGCGTTTGCCACCAAGGTGCCGGGCCACATTGTGCCGGTGGAACTACACGGCAACGGCGACGAATACATGGTGCATCGCCACGGTTTTCTTTGTGCCACCGGCGGCATCGGGCTGGGCTTTGCCTTTCAGCAATCGTTGGGCGCGGGCATCTTTGGTGGTGATGGCTTCATCCTGCAGAAAATCTACGGCGCGGGCACGGCATGGCTCGAACTTTCGGGCGAGGTTGTCGTCCGCGATCTCAAGCCTGGAGAGACCCTGCGAGTTCACCCTGGACACGTCGGAGCGTTTGCCGCCTCAGTCAACTTTCAAATCACACGCGTGCCCGGTATACGCAACCTGTTCTTTGGTGGTGACGGTATATTCTTGGCGGCCCTGACAGGACCCGGTCGCGTGTGGCTGCAGACGCTACCTCTGAGCAACCTGGCACACGCGCTGCAGGAGTACCTGCCCGGCCCCAGCCGCGAAACGCGTGCAGGCTTGGGCGCGGGTGTCATTGGCGGCGTCATCGGATCGATGTTCGACGACCGCGACTAGAGTACTGCCAAGCCACTCGATCAAGATTGGGTGTGTGTCAATTGCAAAGGGTCAACTGCGCGAGTTACTGTGACGCATGCGCATTGGCTATCTTGGCGGTACCTTTGATCCACCGCATCGTGCGCACCTCTTGCTGGCACAGCGTGCAGCAGAAACATTTGGCCTGGACCGGGTCGTGCTTTCTCCAACGGGTGTGCAGCCGCTCAAGAAGGTGCCTCCCCTTGCCAGCTTTGCAGATCGTCTGGCTATGGTGAGGCTGCTGTGTGCCGACGACCCGCGCCTGGAAGCGTCAGACCTGGACGCGCCTCACTCCGATGGCACGCCGAACTTTACCGTGGACGCGCTTACGGCATTGCAGGAAGCCTATCCGGACAGCAGTCTGTTTGTACTGGTCGGCGCTGACAGCTTCCTTACGCTGCGGGTATGGCGCGAATCGCAGCAGTTGTTGCAGCGTGCCGAGTGGATCGTGGCGTCACGCCCCGGCTTTTCGCTCGACGAGCTTGCATCCTTGCACCTCTCAGCGGAAGAACAAACACGTGTGCACCTATTAACCGGAATGGAGGAAAATATCTCGGCCAGTGGCATACGTGAGCGGCTGCGCATTGGCGTCTCGTGCGGCACGGCACTTACACCTGCGGTTGCGCTGTATATTGCGCGCATGCACCTCTACCATGCCCGCTGACTCGATGCCCGCAATTTCAGTTCTGAATATGTTGAAGAAGAGAAAAAGTACATGGCAGATGTCTTTCCATGTTTTTGATAACACTCGCGGCGCAGGCTATCCCATCCACAGGTGAGAACCTCTGCGGCAGATCATAATCATGAATCTGGCCTTCAGCGCTCGATTCAGCCGGGCTTAATACATCATGCGTCGACAACAACGTGAACGTAACGTTGATGCGACCTACAACATGTTTGTTCTCATAATGCATTAGGGAAGATTGCATGATCAGAAACTTGCATCGAATCTCTGAGGCCTCTTGCTGCATCTTTATTTTTTGAGAGCGAAACCGAGCACCTTGGAAACCGAGCACCTTGTAAGTGCAGCGCCCTGGACTCCGGGTCCGTTTGTATTGCTCCAACGAAATTGATCCACCTCAAGTTACGCAGTTGGGGTTACATTAGATAGGTCCCAAAAGTTCAGCAATAGCGGTTTCCTTCACAGCACAAGCGCGCTTCTAAGAAGTGCGAACTCTGACTTACCCCAAGGACACATATGGCACGTGATTTCATCCAGAACTCGGAACAGTACCTTTCCCAAATTGACGCGGAAATCCAGCGCCTGCAGCAGCTAAGGACGCAGGTAACAGAAGCCATTCAGGGCGACAAAGAAGTCGCTGCCCTGCCGGTCCCTAGAAAAGGCATGAGCGAAGACGGACGCCGGCGCGTGGCAGAAGCACAGAAAGCACGTTGGGCCAAGCTAAAGCGCAACAACGCGAAGCAACCCGGCACGCAGAAGACTGCGAGTAGAAAGTCCACGAAAAAAGCAGCGGCGACAAAAGTCTCTGCCGCGTAGCTTTTAGCATTCAAACCGGATCTATCTTGGCAGGCTAAGCAGGCTGGTCGCAACAGCCTGCTTAGCCTATCCTTAGAGTAAGGAGAGTAGCTTTCTCCAAAGGAGATGGATGCCTTCACTGGAAGCGAACCAACTGCTGCGCGTTGCAGCCGATGCTTGCGATAGCCGCAAGGCAGAGGACATACGCATCCTCGCGCTCGACCCTTCAGAAAGCTCACTGACCGATTACTTTCTGATCTGCAGCGGAACCAACGAGCGGCAGAACGTCGCGATTTCTGATGAGATCGAGCACCGCCTGAAACAGGAATTTGGTGTCTACCCGACCTCAGTGGAAGGCCGCCGCCAGGGTGAGTGGGTCCTGATGGACTACGTCGACTTTGTTGTTCACATCTTCCTGCCGGAAAGGCGTGTCTACTACGGCCTGGAGCACCTGCGCAAGTCCGCGAAAAACCTTACGCTGGACGATCTGAACAGCGAGATTAAGGCCGCCTTGGCCGCCACAAAAGCCAAACGCCCCTCAGCGAAGAAAGAAGCACAACCAGAGGCTGATGCCAACATAGCGTCCAGCGGGCCGGTCTCCGGCAAAAGGCCCCCTTCAGCGAACGCCGCTGCCAAAACGACATCTGCCAAAGCAGTCAAGAAGAGTTCGATTGCGGGTAAAAAGACGCAGGTGGCGTCTGCAGAAGGGACGGCCGCAAAGCCCAGCGTAAAGAAGTCCTCCGCGAAGAAAAGGTCCGCAGTGGCAAAGAAATCTGCCGCAAAGAAGCGTCCGGCAAAGTAGCAAATTTAGCGCCTTCTAAGAAGCTTGAAGAGAAAACAGGAACGCGAAGTGTCCGATGAGGCCAATGCGAGGTCCAAACCTGGCGAGAATCGATCCACCCCATATTGACCTGGTGCTTACGATCAAGTCCGCTGCGGCCAATGTACGGCGTGGGGTTGTCATTGTCCCAGGCATTGCCGGTAAAGAACTGGTCAGAACTATCCGTACCCGCTCCGCCGATGCTGGAAACGATGCGTGACAGGTTGTAGGAAAATCTGCACGTTCGTCTGGCGAATACCTGGAAGTGGATTCGTGCTTACCTGGTGATCGACATGGCTTTCAGCGTCTCTCTGTTCGTGGTTCGTTCCACTGGGGTAACTGCCCAGCCTCTGCAGGCGCTGCTCGTTGATTACCTGCGGCGATGCTCCCGTGTGTTTGAGGCCGAAAAAAGAGTCTTCCGTACCGAAGCTGCTCTGTTAGCTGAAGTTACAACCGAACGCAAGGGAGCGGCCTGTAACTTCTGGATTGCCGACCTGGGCGGCACTTCCCTGACGACGGACCAGTTTGCCGGACGCGTGCGGCAGGTTC
This sequence comes from uncultured Terriglobus sp., assembly GCA_964250115.1. GTDB lineage: Bacteria > Acidobacteriota > Terriglobia > Terriglobales > Acidobacteriaceae > Terriglobus. The sequence continues at coordinate 336 of CAXUEW010000245.1, read as the reverse complement.
GCGACGGAGGTTTGCGGCACCTTGTGCTTGCGGTGGGGCCGGCGGACGGCTGGTCTCCGGCAGCGCGGGCGGCGGCGGAATTGCGCCTCTCGCTGGGAGCCATGACGCTGCCGCACGAGCTCGCCGCGCTGGTGCTGGCCGAGCAGATTTATCGCGTAAGCACCATTCTGCAAGGCCACCCCTACCACCTTGGACATTGAGTCAGGATCCCCTTGAGAGCGGGAGCGAACGGTTATCGCTAGCGGCGCGGCACGGCGTTGTCCGACATAAGGCATGCTTGGAACATGACCGCTACAGACAAAGACACAGTACCGGAGACACAGCGGCGCGGGCTGT
>CAXUEW010000244.1:4677-5537 GCA_964250115.1 uncultured Terriglobus sp. | reverse complement strand
TGTGGGCTGATAGCTCAGTTGGTTAGAGCGCCTGCCTTACAAGCAGGATGTCGGGGGTTCGAGTCCCTCTCGGCCCACCATCCCCTCCGTACACATCGAACCATGTACGAGTCACGAAGCGATTGCCACATGCAGAGAATCTGGTAAACTAGCGAAGTTGTCGTTCAGTCAAACCCGCTGATTTCTTAGTTCTTCAACTAAGCAGATCGTAGGGTTTTGATCGTCTGGCAAGGCAGTCTTGCAGAAAAATCTGCAGGCTTCCTACGCTGTACCATCGGCTTGTACAGGCCATGGGGACGTAGCTCAGTTGGTTAGAGCGCTGCCCTGTCACGGCAGAGGTCGCGGGTTCGAGCCCCGTCGTCCCCGCCACTAAATCAAGCTTTATGTGTGGTTTAGTGGCAACCGAAAGTGACATCCCTTCCAAGCCAACGGTGCAGAACGGTGCAATGGCTCTAAGCCGTTCCAGTTCCGAGTAGCATGTCCAGTTGTCGAACGCTTGCACTGCGCTTCTCAGACGAGACGGCGCGGGTGTAAACGTCCATTGTGATGCGACTATTGGCGTGACGAAGAAGTTCCTGTGCGACCTTCACATCTACCCCAAGCGACCGAAGATTCGTTGCCAGTGAGTGTCGGAAAGAGTGCCAGCCGATTACCTTGCCCCTGATGCCCGCTTCCAGGAGGGCCGGGCGGAGGATTTTCTTCAGCACCATGTCCGGCATGAGCGGGACCGCTCCGTTCAATCGAAGCGACGGGAAAAGAAAGTCTGCGTTATCACGATAGGGTGACGCCTTCCTCCATTCCGCAAGCACCCTGCATACGCTTTCATGCAGCGGCACAGGCTTCCTGCTTGCGGGCGTCTT
>CAXUEW010000244.1:0-4667 GCA_964250115.1 uncultured Terriglobus sp. | reverse complement strand
TTCACATCGCCGAAGCGGTTGCGTACTACGGCGCGTGTGACCGACACCTGCATGGTCAAGAGGCAAAGGTCCGACCAGCGTAAGGCGAACATCTCTGAGCGCCGGAGGCCAGTGGAACCCGCCAACATCACCATCGTTCTTTCGCGCAATGCCAGTTTAGGCAGCAGCGCCCGAAACTCATCCGGCGTAAGAACATCAGGCTCCCGAAGCTGGGCGGCTGAAATTCGCACCTTTGTAATGGGGTTGAATGTTAACCACTCGTGACGGATAGCGTGCGAAAAGAGCGCAGACATAATGTTGCGAATCTTCGCTCTTGACCCAGGTGCAAGTGGCAGTTTGCCAAGCCACTCTTCTACCGCAATCGTCCGCACGTCCGACATCCGGCACTCACCCCATTTCGGCTTGATGTGCAGCTTCAAGTAGCTGTTGTGCGAGTCGATGGTGGCGAAAGCCTTTCGCTCCGGGGTGAGTTCGCGGCTTGTGTAGTGGGCTATGGCGTAGCAGAACCGCCTTCTCGGCATCGCGGCGGTGCGGCAGTTCCCGCACCGTCCCGACCTTGACGTTCCTATAGACGCGCCGGCGCCAGGTTCTCTTCTCTGAATCTGAAGAACCAAGTGTCCGGTGTTGTCTTGTTTGCTACGCGCACAAGGCTTCCTTGCTGGTATTTGGTACTAACGATCATTACTTCTCCTTGATCGAAGCACCGATGGCTGGGCCGAGTGTACCGCTGCGGCGGTTCAACATCCACTCGCAAAGATCAACTTCCCGGAAGCGCCAAAGCCGGCGCTTGCCCTCACCGATGGGGTATGCGGGGATATAGCCTTCCCGTGCCCACCGTAGCAGCGTGCGGGGATTGAGGCCGCCTAGGAAGGCCGCTGCCGTCTAGGCGTCTAGGACCGCGTGCCCCCGTGGCGGCAGCCCCAACCGGGGCAAGCCATTCCAATTACTTGCCGCCCCCTTCAGTCGGGTTGACGAGGGAGTCCCATATCAGGGGCGCGTTGTCCCGAGTGCGCTTGTTTACTAGCGTGCGCCGGAAGCGCTTTATCCATTTCGTCTCCGCAAAGGTGGAAAGGGACGTGTAGCCGTTGCCGCTCATCCGGGGAACCCGCCCCTCTACCCTTATTGCAGCACAAGCAGAAACGGCGGCGCTGGAAGGCACTTCACCCAATCTGTTGTGGTGGAGAAGCGTCCGGCCGCGTGGTTGCGATAGCGGACTTGCGGGTTCCCTGAAGTCTTTCCCACGTACCGGACGATGCCGGTGTGCGGTTCCACTAAGCCATAGATAAGAAACACGTTAGATCGCATTTTGCCGCCTTTCTCCTCCTCTTATTGCGAATTGATTATCTATAGAAGTTTGTGACCGGCGGAGGGCTATAAAGGCATCGTGTTCAACATTTTGACCCGTCTGCCCTCAGCTTGCGCTTGAAGGTACATGCCGAGGGTAGATGTCTCTTCAACCCCCTGCATGAACCCTCAGCGTGCGCCGCATCAGCACTAATTGGTGTTGTCGTTCAAGCGGCAATGAAATCCCAGATCACACCCTAAGCACACAGCAGCGACGACCGTTAGGGAGTCGGCTGGTGTGGCTGGGTGATGGGTGAGGGGTAATTAGTAATCAGCACCAGCACTCGGGCACTCTTGTATGGGTGGTTGTTGGTCGATGCCGTCTCTGTCGGCAACTGACTGCCCATATGAGAAGCACCGAAGCACCGACGACACCACATCCACCCATCCGCCCACCAGTCCGCCGCCTTGGGGGCGACTGACAGGCGGTCGTCGGGGCCTGGGGTTTGGCCGGAAGAAAGACAGGGATAGAACCCTCGACAGACGGCTGCCGCCAAACCGCCCAACGCTTGTCACATCCATCAGTTCTCCTAGTCCTGCACCATTCTTTTGATCTGCTGATGCCGTACAGCTTCAGCATCCACGTAAGTTCCATCAGCGATAGCTTCGGGTGAGCCGCCATCAGTTCCAGGGCGCGTCCGTCTTTACCGTCCCTATTCGGTATAGGGCCGCCCCGTCGAGGTTGATAGTCACGCGGGCGAAACATCCAAGCCCTACGTTGAGATTGCGGTGTACACAAGAGCGCTGCTGCAAGAGTTCTCTGCCGCCAAAGAGATCGCATCACCAGAACTCGCGCAACCAGCTAAGCAGCAACATGACTTTGGCGTTGGTCTCTAAAAGCTTCTGGGCCCTCCGGACCTCCTCGAAGCGACTGCTTGGAAGCGTGTGCCGGGACCTTAACCATGAGGAGTGCTGCCAGAACAACCGTGTTCTTTCCGCTCACGACTGTTTGTGGATCAGATACTAAGATCAGTTCCTAAATGATGTTCTGGTGGATCTCCATCTGCATCACACGCCGCGCAGCGCAGTTGCCAGAGGGATGCGAGTATTTGACAGAGGCGAGCAGAAAACATAACGTTCGATTATGTTCAAGGCTGCTATGAACGACATTCCTTACCGCCTGTCCGTTCGCCGCTGTCGCTGTTGTTGCGCCTAAGCCGACAGCCCTCTTCCTTACCCAAATCCTGTTCATTAGTTGCTGCGCATGGTCTCTCTGCCTGCGTAAGCCCATGGAGATGTATGAACTCCTCACCGGATCGACGGCGATTCCTTCTCGCGCTCGCAGCCACTGCGGCCCTCAGATCCACACTAACAGTCTCCGCGAGTTCTATGACCGAGCACCCTGCTCCACTAAGTGGAGCCACCTCGATCCAGTTCGGAGCACAGACAAATGCGTGGCCCATTCAGCCCGCAAAGTTCGATACCCTGCTGCAGGCGCTGTCCGACATCAAGAAGGTGGGCTACAGCGGCTTCGAGACGGGCTTTATCAACCTGCGCAGCCAGGCCAGGACCCTGCCCGAGGCAAGACGGCAGATTGAGGCCACGGGGCTTACCTTTCTGGGCATTCATATCTTCCTGCCTGAGTACGATCCGTTGACAAGCATCGCTCCCAGGACCTTCTACGAGACGGTTGCACAGCAGGGAGCAGCCACCGGCGCGCAGAGACTCATCCTGAGCGGAGCGCCCACCGTAACCGCAGACGAGACCAGGCGCAAAGCCGATGCGCTGAACGCAGCAGGCGAGTACGCACGAACTCTCGGCCTGACAGTCGCTTACCACAACCATTGGTGGGAGGCGAAGTACAAGGGCAAGGAACTGGAAGCACTGTATGCAGGCACCGATCCTGCCAAAGTCCAGTTCTTGATGGACATAGGCCATGCATCACGCACCGACCTCGATCTGCCGGAATTTGTCACACGGCACGCCTCCCGTCTTACCGGCCTGCACTTCCGCGATTTTGTAAACGGGAGGCAGGTACCGTTCGGTCAAGGCACGTTTCCTATCGCAAAGGTTGCAGCGGCATTGAAACAGGCACGCTGGCACGGCTGGGTCATTAACGAAGAAGAGCGTGAGGACGGCACCAAGTTAGGCCTGTCGGTCATGCAGCCTTCATTGCAGGCGCTGAAGGGAGCGTTTTCCGCATGAATCGACGCGAGTTTGTAACACGGTCTGCGGCAACCGCAGTCGCGATGAACGCAAAGTCTTACGCGCAGATTGTTGGTGCGAACAGCAAAGTTGGTCTCGGCGTCGTCGGCGTCGGCCGACGCGGCCGCATCGTTGGCAGCGCCTTTCAGGCAGATAGTCGCACGCGCCTGGTTGCTGTTGCGGACACCTACGAGGCGACACGCCTTCGCCTGCTGGCGCAGATGGCGCCTGAATTGCCGGTACCTGCGTCCTACAACGCACACGAAGATCTGCTAGCGAACAAGGACGTGGACGCCGTGCTGATTTCGACGCCAGACCACTTACACGTGACCCTGGCCAAAGCAGCCATCGCTGCAGACAAGCACGTGTACCTGGAAAAGCCAACGCTGCATCGTTGGCGCGAGCGCAACACGCTGATCAAAGCAGCCTCCTCAAACAAGCGAGTCCTTCAGTGCGGCATGCAGCAGCGCAGCGCTGCCGTCTACCAGCGCGCCAAGCAGGAGTACATCGATACCGGAAAACTAGGCAAGATCGTCCTCGTGCGCGCTGTGTGGCACGACTTCAGTTGGCAGCGGCGAAAGATCGTCGATGCGCCAAAGCCTGCCGGTCTGGACTGGGAACGTTTCCTTGGGCCTGCGCCGCATGTGCCATACCAGACGGCGCGCTATGATTCCTGGCGTTATTTCCACGACTACGGCAACGGCCTGCTCGCCGATATTCTTACGCATTGGGTCGATGTGGCGCAATGGTTCCTGAATGACTCCGCACCGCAATCTGCCTATGCAACCGGCGGTATCTTCCAGCTCAACGATGGGCGCGACAATCCGGACACGGTAAGTGCCGTGGTGGCTTATAAAAACTGGAACCTGAACTTTGAGAGTTCGGTGCTGTCGCTGCGGAACGACCGCCCGTCAGTTGTCTTTGAAGGCACGGAAGGCATTCTTGAAATCGCGCGGGATGGCTACATCTACACGCCGCGCCAGGGTGAGGCTGTGCGGGTAGATACACGCGAAAGCCTGGAACGCTCGCATACTAGGAACTTTCTGGATGCTGTCACAAATGGTGCCGCGCCAAATGCTCCGCTTGATGCTGGCATTGCAGCATCGGTGCCTGTTCTGCTCTCACTCAAGTCATACTGGCAGCACGGCGTGAAGACCAAGCTCGACGAAACCGATTAG
>CAXUEW010000243.1:0-5541 GCA_964250115.1 uncultured Terriglobus sp. | reverse complement strand
CGGTGTGCCGACAGTGACGCGAACATAGGTTGGCATGATGGGCCAAACGCGGCCAATGGCGACTTTCTCGCCCAGCATGGCGCGCTGTACTTCCGCACCGGGACGCTTCACGTCCACCATGAACATGTTGGCCTGCGCTCCCGGAACGAACTTGTAACCGTTCTTGGAGAGGAATGCCAACGTGTCATCCAGCGTGTCCTTGTTGATCTTGCGGCGCAGCGGCACCAGTGTCTTGTCGTTCAGGCTGGCAGCGGCGGCGGCGGCAGAGGTCAGCGAGATGCTGCCGATCTGGCGGTTGTTCGAGGTTACGGTCTCGAAACGGGCCAGCAGGTCCGGCCGACCGAAGGCGAAGCCGGCGCGAACGCCTGCCATGCCGTAGATCTTCGAGAACGTCCGCAGAACGATGACGTCCTTGTCTGCCGCAACCATGTCGAGCACGGATTCGTGGTCAGAGAAGTGGTGGTAGGCCTCATCCACAATCACGACAGAACCGGCAGGCTTATTGGCGACCAACCAGGCGATATCTTCCTTGGGAGTCATGGTGCCGGTCGGATTGTTTGGATTCACAATGTAGTACGCGCCCGGATTCGGGTGTGCGGCCAGCATGGCCTTCACGTCGTACTTGTAGGTGGTCTTATCCAGCGGGATCATGAAGGTCTTCGCTTTCATGACTGCGGCGGCGCGGAAACCCTGCTCATAGGTCGGGTCGCCAAGGACGAGGGGCTTATCCGGGCCGATGTTGGAATACAGGGCGAGATCGAGCGGCCCACCGGAACCTGGATAGATGCGCACATAGCCCGGTTTCAACTGGTGCTGCTCGCTGATGGCCTTGGTCATCGCGGTGCTGTACTCGCGGTCGTAACGACCGCCCTTCTTGGCTGCGGTGCCGATCGCTTCGAGCGCACAGGGTGCCGGTCCAAGCGGGTTTTCGTTCGACGAAATGATGACGGTGTCCGGCGACATGGGACGGCGTCCGCCACCCATATCATCGCCGCCTGCGCCCATACCGCCGCGGCGGCCCATGCCCTGCTGGCCGGTCTGGGCAGGCTGGTTGGCTGCAGATTGCGAAGCGAATGCCGGCATAGCGGCCACGGCAGCCGAAGCAATGCCTGCGGAACGCATGAAGTTGCGACGAGAAAAATACTGCTGGGCGGATGCGTAACACTTCAAGTCCATGGGACGACTCTCCTCAGAGTGACTGCGGTAAGCGAATCGGAGATACACGTCGACGTTCGACGCGCAAATGCGTTGCTAAAAACCTTTGGTTGAAGCGGGATCGCCCATGCAGAACGGCATTTTGCATGACGATTGAGATAACGATAGCGTGAAAAACAAGAAAATGCGCAGGCGTGGACAACTTTTTTTCTAAGAACGAGGAAAAGGTAGCTTTCCTTATAGTCCGGCCCGCGTCTCGGCGGCCATGTAGTCCACCACAGCCTTCATGTCGCCGGTTTCCTTCCACACGCGCAACTGCCGGTCGGCTCCGCTGCCATGCTTCATCATGGTGCGAATGTAGTTGATTTCATTGCGTGAACCGAGCTCGTCCACAACGTCATCGATGAAGTGGAGGTACTCCTCGATCAATTCCCGCTCAGGTACCTCGACCTCTTTGCCAAAGTCGATTAGTTTGCCATCCAAACCATATCGAACGGCGCGGAACTTGTTTTCCATCAGCAACGCTCGCGAGTATTGGCGGAAATCGATGTTCCCGGCGTGGAGGCAGTGCAACTTCATGGCCGTGGCCTGGATCAGCGCGGCGATGGCGACAGACTCTTCCGCGCGCATGGGAATGTCGCAGATGCGAACCTCGACCGTGTTGAAGAAGGGGTGCGGACGAACATCCCACCACAGCTTCTTGGCATTGTCGATGCTGTTCGTTTTGATAAGAAGGTTAACGTAGTTCTCAAATTCGGAGTAGCTGGCGAAGCTGTCAGGAAGGTTGGTGCGCGGGAAGTTCTCGAACACTTTCGCACGGTAGCTCTTGTAACCCGTATCCATGCCCTGCCAGAACGGCGAGTTCGTCGATAGCGCAAGGATGTGCGGCAGAAAGTAGCGCAACGAGTTCATGATGCGGATAGCCGCTTCGCGATCTTCAATGCCCACGTGCACATGCAGTCCGAAGATCAAGTTCGCGCGCGCGACGAGCTGAAGATCTTCGACCACCTGCGCGTAACGAGGATCAGGATGGATTTCCTGCGATCGCCAGTCGGCAAACGGGTGCGTAGCACCGGCGACCAGCACCAGGCCGTTTTCCTCAGCCAGGCGGATCATATTACGGCGCAGGTCGTACAGGTCTTCGCGGGCCTCATGGATGTTGTTGCAGATGCGCGTGCCCACTTCAATCACGGATTGATGCAGCTCGGCCTTGACGCGTTCCTCAAGCCGCAGCTTGCCGTGCTCCAGCATTTCCGTGGCGACATGCGATCGAAGATCGCGCGTTTCCGGGTCAATGGTCTGGTACTCCTCTTCGATGCCGAGCGTGAATGAGGGTCGCATAGGTTTCTCCGATGAAGTCTATAACGCAGACGGCGACTTCTGACGCACGCTACGGCCAGTTGCCTGCGTTTCGGTTCAGCCCCTCGTACCAACGTGCAGGACGCACAAAGACCACCAGCTCACCCGGACTGGTTCGGATGGCGACACGCCCGCATCCATTCTGCGCCGCAATGCCATGCTGGGCGATGTTCTGCAGGTTGTAGCCGATCGGCGGATCGCCGCGCATGGGTCTTCGGCAGTCCGTATAGTCAAGCACCGAGACCAGCACGCGAAGCGGTTCGGCAGCGGGTGCGGGCATGTTGCCGTAGCCCTGCGTGTCGGTGGCGAACTCGTAGCCTGCGCCTGCCGGCTCGTCGTACCAAAGCTTCACATGGGCGTTGCGAATCGCGGTACCATTACGTCCGTCGACAACGCGCACGCGGTAGCTAAATGACTGGGCTGTATCAGCCGGCGGTTTAGTGGAATCAGTTGATGGCGGCACCCGAGGCACCGGAATGCCGGCGGGTGCGCCGGTCTGCTGTTGCGCTACGGCAGAGCCCAGAACCGACAGGCACAGGAACGCGCAGATGTTGCGCAAACAACTGCTCACTTGATGGGAGCCGCCTGCTTCTTTGCGGCGGTCGCGGACTTCTTCGGCTTTGCTTCCGCACCCAGCAGGCTTGCCCATCGCAATTCTGGCGAGGCACCATTGTTTGCCAGCGCGCGTTCTACCGCGAGCTTGGCAACAGCATTGACGATCCACTCGAAATTTTCTTCGCCTACCGAGACGCGGTCGGCATCGGGTGCCGGGTTCATGAAATCGATCGCGTACGGTACGCCGTCTTCTACCGCAAATTCAACCGTGTTGAGGTCGTAGCCAAGGGCCTTGCAGAGCGTTAGGGCATCACGCTCCACGCGCTGGATCAGCTCCGCGGGATAAGTTGGTGGATTCAAGACATAGCGTTCCGCGTGCGGGCGGGTGGGATCGTACGGCATGATACGAACTTCACGCTGGCCGACGACGTAGCAGCGGAAGTACTCGCGGAACTTGACCGCCGCCTGCAGCGTCATGCACAGGTCGCGGGTCTGATCGTAGGCCTGGAAGAACTCTTCTGGGCTGTGAACGTGGTAAACATCTTTCCAGCCGCCACCGTCGTGCGGCTTCAGAAATGCGGGAAACCCAACATAGTCGAACGCTGCCTGCCAGTCGTAGGGATACTGCAGGTTGCGGAATGAGATATCGTTCGTATCCGGCGGCATTTGCTTGCTGGGTAAGATTACGGTCTTGGGCACGGCGACGCCCAGTTTTGCGGCCAGGGCATAGTTGAAAAACTTGTCGTCGGCGCTCCACCAGAAGGGGTTGTTGATCACCTCCGTGCCCGTGAGCACGGCATTTTTCAGGTAGGCGCGGTAAAACGGCACGTCGTGCGAGATGCGGTCCACGATGACGGAATAACCGCAGGGCACGGCCTCCTGCACGGAACGGATTGTGACGAACTCAGCGGTGATTCCATCCACGTTCATCGAGTTCACGCGGTCCACAAAGGCCTGCGGAAAGGTATTTTCCATGCCGAACAGGATGCCAATCTTCTTCATGCCAATTTCCTCATCAGTTGGTGGATGCGAAAACGCCGAATGGCGTTCCTCTTCAGCGGGTCACAGATACGTCTGGAGCATGCGCCGCCACCAGGGCCAGTCGTGGCCGGTGTTGTCCTGCCAGACATCGAGCCGGACGGGAACGCCTTTGCCACGCAGGATCGCGGCGAGTTTTTCATTGTCGTTCCAGCACATGTCGTGCTCGCCGGTCGCCAGCACGTAGGTGTTCCGCCGCATGGCTTCCAACACGTGATGGTCGTGCAGGTTGGGCAGGAAGTGGGTCGGCAGCGTGTAGTAACAATCGTCGTCGTAGTAGCCGCGCAGAAAACGCCCAATATCGAAAGCACCGCCCATGGAGAGCATGGCACTCACCTTGTCAGGGTGCCGAAGCGCCATGCTGGCCGCATGAAAACCGCCGAATGAACAGCCGGCGAGAGCCACGCGAGGGTTCCAGTTGCGATAGCGGATGTGCGATAGCAGTTCGTCCATGATGTAGCGCTCGTATTGCAGGTGCCGCGCGATACGCCAGCGGCCTTCCACGTTCGTCGCGTACCAGCTTTCGCTGTCGACGGAATCGACGCAGAACAATTGCACCTGCCCGCGTTCGATCTCGTTTGCAATGGCGGCGACCATGCCCTGGTCTTCAAATTCGAAAAATCGGCCGCATGACGTGGGGAAAACAATGACTGGTAAGCCGTCATGGCCGAAGACCAGCCGTTCCATGGGCCGCCCCAGGGCGTGCGACTGGTCCACGTGGTATTCGCGATGCATGTCGGCGTGCCCCCGGCGATGGATTGCTCTGCTACCCTTCGAGCATCGTCGCACATGGAAACGGCCGTCTCACAATCCGATTTGGCCGCTGATGCTTCTTCCGCAGAGCCATGGGTGATCAGGGCTGGGTCGGAAGGGCGTTACCGCCGCATTGAGGGCTGGACCTCGCGGATTTTGCCAACGCCGCGCGACCTCTTTCTCTACCTGCCGAATGCCTACCTGCTGCAGCCCACACGGAGCTTTCCCCTGCTGCTGATGCATGACGGGCAGAACCTGTTCGATGGCAATCTCTCCTACGTGAAGGACTCGACCTGGCGCGTGGGCAGCACAGCCGACGAGGAGATCGCTGCCGGTCGCGTGGCCCCCGTGGTCATCGTCGGTATCGCGAATACGGGCGTGGAACGCATGGCCGAGTACACGCCCACGCCCGATCGGCATATGGGCGGCGGCAAGGGGCCGCTGTACGCTCGAATGCTGGTGGAGGAGATCATCCCCATGCTGGCGGCGGAGTATCGCCTGCTGCTGGATCCCGCGCATGTAGGGATCGCCGGGTCTTCGCTGGGTGGTTTGATCTCGCTTGCCATCGCGCTTCGATACCCCAACCACTTTGGGAACGTCGGCATTGTGTCGCCGTCCATCTGGTGGGACGATCGCACCATCCTGAAAGATGTGCGCTCCCTCGCGGAACACCTGCCCCTG
>CAXUEW010000242.1:1943-5554 GCA_964250115.1 uncultured Terriglobus sp. | reverse complement strand
GGCGCTCCTTGCAGATCGCGCTACCAGCCAACGCATCCGGCGTTTGGTACTGCCGCCTGTCATTGCGATGGCGTTGCTGGCAGGCTACTTTGCCGGAGGGCACTACTTCCGCGAGGAGTGCGCGGACGATGAGATAGTCCAAGCGCAGCGGAGGCAGTTCCTCACCGAAGAGGGCGTCGCGCCCACCGACGAGTACACGCCGAACGAAGCCGACAACGACGAACTGCCCACTCACCTGCCTCCGGCATGGATTGCAGCGGCACCTGAAGATGCGCCCGGCAAAGGAGCCACGATGCCCCGCACCGATCGTTCCCAGCCTGAGGACCTGCACTTCATGGCAGCGGCGGCAGACCGGCCTCGGCTGCTGATCGTTCGTTTGCGGCAGTTTCCCGGCTGGCACACACTTCGCGATGGCGTTGAGATCCAGCCGGAGACGCGCCCCGACGGGTTGATCGTTGTACCTCTGGCACCGGGTAGAACGCACCTTGTGGATGTGACCTATCGCACCACGACGGACCAGTGGATCGGCCTGGGCTTGACCGGCCTGACGCTGATCGGTTGCGGCGTGGTCAGGCGAAGACGCTCCGGTATCATGATTCCAGCCGCATGAACGTTGATTATGCTGACCTCGTAAAGACCGGCGTCTCGTTGACCGACGCGGCGCTGGAATGGCTGCTGCCCCATACCGAGGCGCTGCCACACTCCATTCACCGCGCCATGCGCCACTCGGTCTTTGCCGGCGGCAAGCGCCTGCGGCCGCTGTTGGCTTTAGAGTCTGCACGTATGATCGCCGGCACCTTGCCGGAGGGCGCGGCCCACGTGGGCGCGGCCATTGAAATGCTGCACACATATTCCCTTATTCACGACGACCTGCCCGCCTTGGACAATGACGATCTACGGCGCGGCAAGCCTACCTGCCATGTCGTCTATGGCGAAGCCACAGCCATCCTGGCAGGAGACGCGCTGCAAACGCTGGCTTATCAGACACTCGCACAACTGCCGGGCGACGCCGCCGCAAAGATCGAGATCATCCGGGAAGTCAGCATCGCGACCGGCACGGGTGTTGGTGTGGAAGGACTGCCACCCGGCATGATCGGCGGCCAGGTAATGGACCTGGAAGGCGAAGGCAAGGCACCCACCGCCGAGCTGGTAGAAGCCATTCACCGTGCCAAGACGGGTGCTCTGATTACCGTGTCCATCGTCGCGGGTGGCCTGATCGGCGGCGCAACAGCGGACGAAGTCGAACATCTTCGCCGCTTCGGCCAACGGGCCGGACTCGCTTTCCAGATTGTCGATGACGTGCTGGACGAGACGCAAAGCTCGCAGCAATTGGGCAAGACTGCCGGCAAAGACACGGCCACGGCAAAGGCTACATGGCCTGCGGTCTTCGGCCTGGAAGCTTCGCGAGAATCAGCAGCCGAGTTGCTGCGCGACGCACTCCGTGAACTCGATCGCTTTGGCGAACGTGCTGACCCCCTGAAGGCGGTGGCCCGCGCCCTGGTGGAACGCAGTCACTAACATGCCGAGTGGAACGCTTACCGAGGCAGACATACAGGAGGCGCTGCGCGTCTGCTTCGATCCGGAACTGTCTGTGAACATCGTCGACCTGGGCCTGGTGTACGGCATCCGCGTGGAGCGCGATCACGAAGCGCCCGGCTTTGAACCACGCTTCCACGTGCACGTAACCATGACCATGCGAGCGCCCAGCGACGAGCGCGAAGCCATGCTGATCGGGCAGGTGAAGAACCGGCTGGCCGGCGTGCAGGAAGTGAGCCGCACGGCTGTCGATCTGGTATGGGAACCTGCGTGGACGGCAGACCGCATGAGCGCAGCCGCCAGGCAGCAGCTTGGGTTGGACCGCCCAGCGCAGCAGGGCCTCGTCAAGATTCAGCTGAAAAGTTCACCGTAGACATAAGGCATTCGCCCTTAGTGAACCAGCCAGACATTGTCCGATTACACGCTAGTCCGGAATGCTGCTCTTCGGCGCGCCCAGCTTAGGCAGAGGTCCAGCGGTGTAGTGAAATTGCATCCAGACCCTGCAGATCCGTGTTGCCCTCAGACTTCAGACGGCTACCATCCGTGACCGAAAGATCGATTTCGCTCAGCCTCAATCCACGCGTGTCAGCGATGCTTTCGCGACGTGTATATCTGGAACATCGACGCCAAAAAACGCACGGACTGCCTTCGACGTCAGCGGCCTACCCGAACGCGACGATGGATGGCTTCGGCGGCGTACAGCGCCTTCTGGATGGCACGGGTGTCATCGGCAATCCCGTCGCCTTTTGCGCCATAGTTGTTGGCGAGCAAGGTGGCAGCGTGAACCGGCAGGGCTAACAGAAAGACGGCGAGCAGGAACGATCTCATGACCTGTCCCTCGCCGCAGGAGACGGCAACCGGCTGTTCCCTGTTCCCTGAAGAATCTAATCCAAATCGAACTCGCGCAGCGGCTTGCCCGTGTCGGGCGACTCCTTGGCCTTGCGAAACGCCTCTTCAAATTTCTGGTGCAGGATGCTGTCGCGGTTCTTCTGCGCTTCCACGGATTGCGCGAAGATCGAGTCTCGACGCGCATCCTGATCTCGCGCAGCCTGTGCGGCAGAGGAAAGATCCTCAAAGGTCCGCTTGCGTGGTGCAGGCGTGTGCGCAATGACCGACTGCGTGACCGGATCAATGCGCAGCATGGCACCGCAGTCCGGGCAGGCAACTTCGAATCCAACTACTTTCGCTTGTTTCTTCGCCATACGCGTTGCATTCTACTCGCGCTGGCAGCGCATAAGCCACCAAAAGCAATCGGCACTGGATGTGTGGTCAGGAGCTTTCGGATTGGCATGGCTTCAGCCATGCCAATCCAGCACTCAAATAAAGCGGGGCTTCAGGCCCTAAGGCCCGTCTCCCATCACCATGCATGCAAAGGTTTCCGCAGTGGCTGAAGCCGCCAATTGCGGCGCGGCTCGATGACATGGCTGAAGCCATGCCCCTTCGAATAACTGCAATCAAGCAATGAGGAATTAGATGTCGAAAACGCGGTGGCCTGGACACTCCTGCTCAGCGTTTTCCACGAGCAGGGTGGGCAGGTCGACCGTACTTGCGGCCAGCAACTGCATGCCGCTCAGCAGACGTTCCTGCACATGCGCATCCGGGTACAGCGTCCGTGAGATGGCATCGGCATGCTTGCGCAGGTGTGTTTCCTTCTCCAGTTGCCAGTTAGCCGCAAGCCGTCGCAGGCGGTTCATCTGGTAACGCATCTTGTTCGCGGCGACGCCCGCAGACCGGCCCAAACCCGGGTCCATGGCTTCCATCCAGCGGGTCACTTCGTTCAGTTCGGAGTCGAGCGCGTTCCCTGCGGCGGCGATCCTGCGCTTGCCCTCGATGGGCATAGCACGAGCGGCAAGCCGCTGGGCAAGCTCGTCGGCAGAGGTCATGGCGTCCTGCAGCGACAGCTCGTGCCGGTCCATAACGATGCGGATTGCGGGCGGGACAAGCGTTGCCGAAAGCCTTGGCAGAACGGGTGTACACGCTCCCAAAATCTGCTGGTAGAGCGGCTGGCACTGCGCAAAGTACGCAATCTCCGCCGGTCCGCCGACATATGCCGAGGTGGGCAGGATGCTGTCCTG
>CAXUEW010000242.1:0-1933 GCA_964250115.1 uncultured Terriglobus sp. | reverse complement strand
AGATCGGCCGCAGCAGCGCGTTTGGGCTCAGGCGCTCCGGCGCGGTGTCCAGGATGGCAAGCAACTCATCCGTCGCATAGGTGCGGCCGCCAGCCTGCCAACTGCGGACCCCGTTGACCGCGGGCCTGCGAAGCGGGAGACGGTTGCCGATTTCATCGATGAGAAACAGCAGCGTCGACTCGTCCGTGACCAGCACCTGCGCAGCGTATCCAGCACCCTCTAAGTCGCGGGTGCGGTCCATCAGAGAGGCATGCAGCGCATCGGCGTACTCGATGGCATACCGGATGACAGGCGCGCCCATCTGGTGGAACTCGCGGGTGTTCGCGTCCAGCACGATCAGGCCATGGTCGCGGAACACTCCGCTGAGGAACTTGCCAAAGGCAGACGCAAGCGTGTCCGCCGGGGTGTAGCAGGCGCGCAGCAACTCAGTGATTGGCGCGTAGTTCAGCAGCGATTCCACCTGCTCAAGCACCGGCTCAATGTCGCTGCCCAGCAGAAGGTCGCCCACGGGCTGCGAGCGATGACCCGAAAAGCGCGATCGCACCTTCTCGACGCCCTGCTTGCCGAGCAACGTCGCCTGGTTGACCTCGTCCAGATCGTGATCCTCGGTTGCCATCCAGAACACAGGCACATGCGGCACGCCGGCTTCACTGGCAACCTGCGCTTTACGGATGGCAGTAGCCGCTTTCAGCAGGGTCAGCAGCGGCCCGCCGAACAGGCCCACCTGCTGCCCGGTGACGACGGCGCGCGCTCCGGCCCTCAACTTGTCAAGATTGCGATCGGTCGCTTCACCGGCATGGAAGCCCTGATTCTGCGAGGAGAGCAGCGATACCAGGGCTTCACGATCCGGCTGCAGGCTGACCGACGTCCCTTGTTTCCAACGATCCGAAAATGGGCTGCACGCGTAGAACCGCCGCACCGGAGCGTCGGCGGGGGTGGTGCGCAGTTCCGTGTACTCGCGGAACAGGCGCGAGAGGTGCGGAAGAATGGTGATGGGATAACACTCTGCGCTCATGAGGAAAGCTGGACCGCTTGCTTAGGGTAACGGCGTATAGGATGCCAGTTCAGTCGGTTGGATGCAGTTTTGGTAGCTTCTTTACATGGCGCAGCAAACAGACAGCAGCGGTTCTTCGCATCCGGGCACAACAGTAAACCAAGTCGAGTCGCAGCAGGGTGCGTCCCGCGAACTGCCGAATGTTCCTGTTGCCGTTCCAGCCTTGCCGGATGAGAAGGCTACCATCCTCGAATCGAAGCTGGCGTACCAGGGCAAGGTCTTCAGCGTGTATACGGAGCAGGTCCGCGAGCCTAACGGTGTCGAGGCCACGCGAGACATCGTCCGGCACAACGGATCGGTCGTGGTGCTGGCCGTGGACGAGACGACCAACCCCGACGATCCGCTGGTGGTCATTGAGAGGCAATTCCGACATGCAGCCGATGGGTACCTGCTGGAACTGCCGGCGGGCCGCGTCGAGCCGGGCGAAGATGTGCTGGCAGCCGCCAAACGCGAACTGATCGAAGAAACAGGCTATCGTGCTCGAAACTGGACGCGCCTGGTCCGCTACTTTGCCAGCCCGGGCTTTGTCGGCGAATGGATGGAGATTTACCTTGCCACCGGCATCACGGCCGGCGACGCGGAGCCGGAAGACGACGAACGCATCGAGGTGCGTCTGCTGCCGCTGTCGGAGCTGGTGCGGATGGTGGCAGCGGGTGAAATTCATGATGGCAAAACCATCATCGGCACCATGATTTACGCGCAGCGCCGTCGTGACGCGGCATCAGCCGTCTGAAACGCCTTCTATCTGCTGTAGGAACCGGGATCAATCTTCGAGCGGATGAAACCGCTTCTCACGCCGCCCAGCACCGGTCGCTGTGCCAGTTTGCCAATGCCTCTTTGCAGCGTCTATCCAACACCATCCTCGCGGCGGATCGACTC
>CAXUEW010000241.1:0-5571 GCA_964250115.1 uncultured Terriglobus sp. | reverse complement strand
GACTCGCCAACCTGTCCGTCACCGGCCAAGGGAGCGCCGTTGATGGAAATGTGCCGCAGAAAGCGATGCGGCAGGTAAGGACCGCCGTTCACGTCCACCTCGATACGGTCCGCACGCACATTGATATCTGTGACCATGATTCGGTCACCGGCGGCCGCGCTGGAACCGCTCTTGTACATGCGACGCTTCAGGGTTTCGCTATCGACGGTGAGCCGCCCGTTTGCGTGCATCACCAGCCCAGGCGCGCCCAAGGGGAGGGCTCGGTGCGCGAAACCCTGTTCCATCAGCAGCGCACGCACGAGGTCGCGGCGGCCCGGCAAATCCATGGGCTGATGCGTGTACTCCACACGGGTCGGCTTAAATCCGAGCAGCGGATCGCCAAAGGCGGTGTCTGCACCGACGACGAACACGTCACGCTGGGGCGCAGGACGATTGACCTGCGCGAACATGCTTCCGGAAAGGCCCAAAGCGGTGCATAGAACGAGCACGTGCTGATGGAATAAATGCATGCATGAGCCTCCCGATGCCTGCACTGTAGACCTTCCACACACCCGATTGCAAGCGCCGGAAATGCAACTTTGCGTCAGGCGAAAACGCCCAGGCTATCGCGGTTCCGATGTGGACCGCGGCAGCGGCGGAGCGGGTGTCATACTACCGATCTGAACCAGCGGCGCAGTCGTCGCAGTTGCTGCTTCCTTGGTGTGTGCTGCAGGGGGCGGCACGTCCATGGGATAGCCGGCGGAAACGATTGGCTGGTAAGTGTAGTGCCAGGCGTAGTCTCTTGTCAGACGAAAGAGCACGAACAAAGCCACCGCAAGAACAAGAGGAGCGAGTGTGGATGCTTCCGGTCCGAACAGACCACCTGTAAGCCAGACCGGACCATTTGTGTTGTTCCGTACAACCCCTGATGTAAATGGCGTGTAAGGAGATGGTGCACCGAACAGCAGTTGCAGACTGAAACTGAAGCCCAGTTGCAGGCCCAGTGGCAGCCAGATGGCACGTGTGCGTAGAAAGGCAAAGGCGCACAGGCAGAACGCGAGCGCCATGAACAGAAATCCCCTGCCCGGGCCTGCGCTAGTGGTAAGAACCAGGGAAGCACCAAGCAGAACGACAGCAGTAACCGTCCAGCCTGGGCCGATCGAACGCACCAACAACCGTACCGGCAGGCCCGAAAGCACCAATTGCCCAGCCAACACAAATGCAGCCAGCACGGCCATGCTGAGCAGAAGGTGTTGCAGGGCCGCCCAATCCGCACGGAATTCGACGTTGGAATTTCGACTGAGCACGGCGGGCAGCACCAGTCCAAGCGCGATCCCCCAGCCCAGCGCCGCACCCAGTCCAAACTCCCGTGCGATGCCGGGCCTTTTGACGAAGCCGACGCTGCTTAACGGGCGTAGATCTGGGATGCCGAGACGTGCCAGCAGGTAGAAGCCCCCGAATAGCATGGCTGCCGTAAACAATTCACGGCTCAAGTCATACCAGGTCGCGGACGAAAGTGTGCCTGCAAGACGGCCGCCGGCCAGCGACACAACAATCCACATGCAGGAAAGCACAAACAACAGTGCGGGGCTGATCGTGCTCTGATTGGACTGCGGAGTCGTGCTGGGGATCATCAAATTGCTTTCGCCTGCGTGCTGCCAGGGATCTACGTAGCGGTGTAGAACTGCGCCAGGTTGCGAAATTTGCGATAGCGATTTTCAATACGCACATCGACAGCCTGCTGTTTCAGATCGCCGTAGTGATGCCGCAGGCAGTTCCGCAACATCTCCATGGCCGCAGGCGGGTCTGATTGTGCACCTCCGGAGGGTTCGGCGACCACGTCATCCACGCAGCCCATGCCTTTGACGTCCGGCGCCGTGTACCGTAGTGCTTCAGCTGCCTGCTGACGCTTTCCAGCGTCCTTCCACATAATGGAGGCGCACCCTTCCGGTGAAATCACTGAGTAGATGGCGTTTTCCAGCATCAGGACGCGGTCTGCAACGGCAAGCGCCAGAGCTCCGCCGGAACCGCCTTCACCGGTAATGGTGGTGATGGTCGGCACCAGCAGCCTGGACATCTCCAGCAGGTTTCTTGCAATGGCCTCGCCCTGCCCTCTCTCTTCGGCCCCTAAGCCAGGATAGGCACCTGCAAGATCCAGAAAGCTAAAGATTGGGCGGTCGAACTTCTCCGCAAACTTCATCGCACGAAGCGCCTTGCGGTAGCCCTCCGGCTCCGGTGACCCGAAGCGGAAGTGCATCCGTTCCTTCGTGGTGCGGCCTTTGCGGTTGCATAAGACCAGCACCTCGTCTCCGTCGAAGCGGGCCATACCCGCGTACATGGCGGCATCGTCGCCAAACCCTCGGTCACCATGGATCTCGCTCAAATCCGTGAAAAGAGCAGCAATAAACTCCATGGGATGCGGGCGATGTGGATCGCGAGCTACCTCGGTCATGCGCCATGCCTCCGGCACAACCGCTGTCACTTGCCTTGCGTCTGTCTCTGCCATCGAAGCCCGGATCGATTATACGTTCGGCGCAGAAATGGCGATACCTCAGCAGGGCAAGTGACGCGACCTTCGTGGAACCGGAGCCTTTAACATCACGCGTAAAGCCGGCGATGCCAAACCCCGAACACGGCCAGCGCTCCTGTACCAAGCAACAGAAAGCTTGAGGGTTCCGGCGTGACTGCCAGGGGGGCGTCCGCCTGCATGGCTGCAATCTGCACCACGCCTGACTGTGCTGCGCTGTAGGTCGTGCCCGCAACAGAGATCGACTGGTGCGCGTCAGCTCCGCTGTCGCAGCCGGACGTCTGAAAGCACAGGTGGCTTCCAGTCGCCGGATTGTTGAAGAAGAGCCCGGAACTCGGTTCACCATAGTCAAAGAAAAGACCGGCTGGAGTCGCGGTCAACGCGTATCCGTACAGGCCGCTGTTCAACGCGTTGGACAGTGTAAGAGTTTCCGATCCGGCCACGCTTGTAAGCAGCAAGTTGAAGTCTGCGATGTCACCGAATGTCAGCACTCCAACGTTCGTAGCTGTGGTGATGGTCCCGTCCACCTGGAAGTCAGAAAAATGGGTTGCGACGGAATAGACGAAGTTGTCTGCAAAACAAAACCGAGAAAGCAGAGAAATTGAGAGCAGAGCGGCGGCAGAAATCAAACGGGGAACAAGCATCGTGGCAAAGGTCCTTAGGGGAAGATGCCTAAGCAGATCATCCGTACTTTTTCAGGTCAACGAATACGTCCAAATGCTGATACCCACTTATCCCATTCTGGGATATGTCGATAAATCGTGCCGCTAAACTTAGACTTAGCTAATCACTTTGACGCCGCCCGCCCCTACCAAGTCCTCAACCTGGTCGATAAACAGGCGGTCCGCACAGACGGAAAGTCCCTGTGGCTCCAGTACCACGCAAAACTCACCCAGTTCTTCCAGGTCAAGCAGTAACTTACCCGGTCCGGGTGCCCCCGCGAAGATGCTCAAAAGCTTGTCCAGTAAAGCGGTATCCGGGTTATGCAATGGGACCTTGATGCGGAGCGCCTCGGGTAGTTTGATCTTTACGTCTTCCAAGGCAGTGATCGAGGTGAGTGAAAGCTTCGGCGCGGAGTCTTCCTCACCGCGCAGTGATCCTCGGACAAGCACGGGAACATCAATCTTCAAAGCTTCCTGCAGCTTCTCGTAGTCCTTCGGAAATGCGATCAACTCGATCTTGCCAACGGTGTCTTCCAGGCAGGCTGAAGCATACATCTCGCCGGACCGTTTCGATTTCGCGACCTTCAGCCCGGTGATGACACCGGCAATCTGAATCTCGTTCTGCGGTTCCCTCTGCCCACGCTGAAAGACGACCGGCTCCGGCTTCATCTCGCACGCAGTGACCGTATCGACAACCTTAAGATTGCGGAGCTTCTCGCGGTACTTATCCATGGGATGACCCGAGACAAAGAAACCGAGCACTTCCTTCTCGTTCTGCAAGCGCGTGTGCTCGTCCCACTCCGGCACCTTCGGCAGGTCGTCCATAGGAATCTGAGCGGCACCACTTGGGCCTGCATCGAACAGCCCGAACAACCCGCTTTGCCCGCTGGCTGCATCACGCTGCGACTTTTGCGCTCGCTCCATGGCTGCATCGACTGCGGCGAAAACGCGGGCACGGGCACCGAAGCTATCCATGGCGCCCGCCTTGATGAGTGACTCAAGCACGCGCTTGTTCAATAGCCGCAGCTCGACCGTTTCGCAAAAATCCCAAAGCGATGCGAAGCCGGGTTTACTCTCCTTCTGCAGTTCGCGCCGCGTTGCGGTAATGGTCTCAATCGCATTGCCGCCGACGTTCTTGATCGCCGCCAGACCGAAACGTATGCCGCCACCACTCGGAGTAAAGTTTGCATCGGAAACCTGCACATCCGGCGGCAGAACGGTAATACCCATTTCGCGGCACTCGCCAATGTACTTGACCACATTTTCCGGTTTCGATGTTTCGCTGGTCAGCAGCGCCGCCATGAACTCAACCGGGTAGTGTGTCTTGAGCCACGCTGTGTGATAAGCCAGCAGCGCGTAGGCGGAAGAATGTGACTTGTTGAACCCATAGCCTGCGAACTGCAAAATCAAATCGAAGAGTTGCCCAGCTTTTTCTTTGGGATGTTTCCGCTCCGCAGCTCCGGCCATGAACAGGTCGCGCTGCAGAGCCATCTCCTCCATGTTCTTCTTGCCCATGGCGCGCCGCAGCAGGTCAGCGCCGCCAAGCGAATAACCGGCGATGACGGAGGAAATCTGCATCACCTGTTCCTGGTAAACGATGACGCCGAGCGTCTCCTTCAGCAGGTCTTCCAGTTCCGGCAGCATGTATTCGACAGCCCGTCGGCCCCACTTGCGCTCGATGAAGTCATCGATCATTCCGCCCTGGATAGGGCCGGGGCGGTACAGCGCATTCAGCGCGGTCAGGTCCTCCACGGTGGTTGGCTTATACCGGCGCAGAACATCACGCATGCCACCCGATTCGAACTGGAAGACGCCCGAGGTCAAAGCCTTGTGGAAGACCTTTTCGTATGTCACCTGGTCGTCGAGCGGAATGGTTGCAAGATCCACATCCACTGACTGGTGCTGCTTGATGAGCTTCAAGCAATCATCGATCACGGTAAGCGTAGTCAGCCCAAGAAAGTCCATCTTGAGCAGACCCATCTTCTCGACCGCCTTCATGTCGTAGGCGGTGACAAGGTCGTCTGTCTTGGTCAGCGTGACAGGCAGGAGTTCGGTCAACGGCTGTGGAGCAATCACCACGCCGGCCGCGTGAACTCCCGCGCCACGCACCAGGCCTTCCAGCTTCAGTGCCGCGTCAATCACCTCACGTATCTGGGGATTGGATTCGTATGCGGCTGCAAGTGGAGGCGAGTCCTTCAAGGCTTGGTCGATAGTGATGCCGATGGTGGTAGGGATCATCTTCGCGATGCGATCGACTTCGCCGTAAGGCATTTCCAGCGCGCGACCGACATCCTTGATGGCGGCCTTTGCGGCCATGGTGTTGAAGGTGATGATCTGTGCGACCTGGTCCGCACCATACTTGCGCTTGACGTATTCGATCACCTCGCCGCGCCGGTTCATGCA
>CAXUEW010000240.1:0-5591 GCA_964250115.1 uncultured Terriglobus sp. | reverse complement strand
CCGGATCAGGCGCTGACCCCGGGGGGCGGCACAGGCGACCGCTTCAACCTGTACGCAACCATGCCTGGAACCGCGCCAAAGATCACCTTGTCGACGCACTTCGATACCGTTCCGCCGTACTTCGGTTCCAGCGAGGACGATACCTGGGTGTACGGCAGGGGGTCGTGCGATGCGAAGGGTATCCTGGCCTCTCAGGTTGCCGCGGCAGAGAAACTCCACAGGGGCGGCGTTCCGGTTGGCCTGCTGTACGTCGTAGGCGAGGAACGAGACTCTGCGGGTGCCAAGGTAGCGAACCTGGATGGGCATGGTTCACGCTATCTGATCAACGGCGAGCCTACGGAGAACAAGCTGGCGCTCGCCACTAAGGGCGCGCTCCGTGTCGAACTGCGTGCCAGCGGCAAGATGGCACATTCGGCCTATCCTGAGCTTGGCGACTCTGCCATTGAGAAGCTGGTCAACGTGCTGCACGACCTGTTGGCGGCTGAACTGCCCGTTGATCCGGAGATTGGCCCTTCCACGATGAACATCGGCATCGTCGCTGGTGGGCGCGCGCCGAACGTGATCCCCGATGCCGCGGAGGCCCACCTGCTGGTGCGCCTGGTGGGTCCGTCGCAGGGCGTCAAGACGATCATCGAAGGCATTGTGGCTGGTCGTATCGATGTGAAGTACTCGCTGGATCTGCACACGGTGCGGATGAAGCGCATGCCCGGCTGGGAGACCATGGTGGCCAAGTACGCGACCGACATCTCCTCGTTGACTGCGTGGGGTGAACCCATGCTGCTGGGCCCCGGCACCATCCACGTAGCACACACCTCCGAAGAGAAGGTGTTGAAGTCAGAACTGCTGGAAGCCGTGGACAAGTATGCCGAACTGGCAGGCAGCCTGGTCAGTCAGCTGTGATAACCGCGGCTTACTGGCCGTAGATCAGCAGCGCAAACAGGAAAATCCAAAGAAAGCCCATGGTATGCCAGTACCATGCGGCGGAGTCCACCAGGATCTGGCGCGATTCGATCATCTGCGCCGTCCGCATGCCTACGACCGCTGCAATCAATAGCATTAGGCCAAGCACAAGATGGATGCCGTGGATGCCTGTAATCAGGTAGAAGAAGCGCGATGAAGGATTGCCGGCGAAGAAGACCCGTTGCATGGCAAGCTGCTTCCACGCAACGAATTGGCCCCACAAAAACAACCCTCCGAAGAAGATAGAGACACTCAGCCAGGGCAATACGCGCTTGCGTGTGGGCCGGCCAAGACCCAGCCATTCCTCCAGAACGTCCATCTCGCGGAAGATGGCGCGCCGCGCCACTTCAACCGTAAGCGACGACAGCAGAAGAACTGCCGTGTTCAGCCACAGGATGGCCGGGATCTCGACAGGCAGCCAGGGATTGATCCATCGGTTGTACGCGTCAAAGTGGCCGGAATGCTTCGTGACGAAGAACGCGCTGATAATGGCGATGAAGAACATTAAGTCGCCGCCGAGCGCAAAAAACAACCCCAAACGGTAACGTTGCAGGCGTTCACGGGGACCGCGACTGCCTACGGGGCGATTGTTCCAGTTGTCGCCTTCACCACCGCCGCCGGTATGCTTCGGGTCAACCGGGGGTAATTTTCCGCCACCGGTATCTCCCTCTTCAACGCGTTGCGGTGGGCGCTGAGTGATCTCATCGGGATGGAGAAGTGTGGGCATGGTGGCTCACTTATCGCAGAGTTTACTCCGCTTTTCAGCTTGATGCACAGGGTGCGGCGTCAATCAGCGAGACATGCGCAGCTACGTGCGTACGGCCTTGACTGCATCGACAAATAGCTGGTGAACGCGCGTGTCGTGAGACAGCTCCGGGTGGAATGTGGCAGCTAGCAGGTTGCCCTGGCGGACCAGCGTGGGCGAACCGTCGCGCTCTGCAAGCACCTCCACCATTGGGCCAGCTTGCGTGATGCGCGGCGCGCGGATGTAGACCATTTCGATGGGTCCGCCAGGCAGGGAAGTCTCCGCTTCGAGAATGCATGAATCGTTCTGCCGCCCATACGCGTTTCGCTCGATGGTCACGTCCAGCACTTCCAATGAGCGTTGCGGCGGATTCAGCACCCGCTTTGCCAGCAGGATAACGCCGGCGCATGTGCCGAAGGTGGGTTTTGCCTGCACAAAGGTGGTCAGCGCCTCGAAAAAGCCCGCGCGCTCCAGGTGCTTCAGGAAGGTGGTCGATTCGCCGCCGGGGATGACAAGCCCGTCAATCGTCGCCAACTGTTCTGGCTTGCGCACCAGCAGTGTTTTGGCACCGATGGATTGCAGCATGCGCGCGTGCGCGTCAAACGCTCCCTGCAGGGCAAGGACGCCGATCACTGGCGAATCAGAGTGCGGCTGGGAGTCGGGCATACGTCATCATAGCGGCTCACTTTGGTTGTCGCGGTCTGCGAATATGCCCCGTCAGAGGAAAAGCAAGAGGCCGCGATTGCTCGCGGCCTCTGCTGTGCGCGAAGCTAAACACTTTACCAGCCGCGTGTCTGCATCAGGTGCTGCTCTTCAATCGCCATGGCAGCCAGGCCCTTCATCGCACCGGTGACGGCTTCGCTGGCTTCGGCAAGTATCTTTGGATCGTCGAAGTGGGTTGCCGCAATGACAATGGCCTTTGCACGCGAGACCGCTGCCGCACGCTCTTTCGGGTCGTTCTCCACGTCGAGCGGTGTGGCGCGTTCCTTCATGAAGATGCCGGAGCCGACAAAGACCGTCTCCGCGCCAAGCTGCATCAGCAGCGCGGCATCGGCTGGGGTGGCGATGCCACCGGCCGAAAAGTTCGGCACGGGCAGCTTGCCGGTCTGCGCGACCATGCGTACGAGCTCGTAGGGTGCTCCGTGCACCTTGGCGGCGTTGTAGAGTTCTTCATCGCCAAGCACAGTCAGTGCCTTGATTTCGCGGATGATCTGGCGCATGTGCTGCACCGCGTGAACCACGTCGCCGGTGCCCGGTTCACCCTTGGTGCGGATCAGGGCAGCGCCCTCCGCGACGCGGCGCAGGGCCTCGCCCAGGTTGCGCGCGCCGCAGACAAAGGGCGTCGTAAAGGCGTGCTTGTCGATGTGGTAGGTGTCGTCGGCCGGGGTCAGCACTTCGGACTCGTCGATGAAGTCGACGCCAAGCTGCTGCAGAATCTGTGCTTCCGCGAAGTGGCCGATGCGCGCCTTGGCCATGACGGGGATGGATGAGACGGCAATGACCTCCTTGATGAGCTTCGGATTCGCCATGCGGGCTACGCCGCCCTCCGCCCGGATCATGGCAGGCACACGCTCCAGCGCCATGATGGCGACGGCACCCGCTTCTTCCGCGATGCGTGCCTGTTCCACGTTCATCACGTCCATGATCACGCCGCCCTTGAGCATTTCAGCCAGGCCGGTCTTCAGCCGCAAACCGTGCGGCGCGTAGTTTCCATTGGAACTGGACAGATCAGCCATGGCGGGTAAGCTCCTTCATGCGTGATGCGGAAAGGTGATGCGGATGTGAAAAGACAAAGCATGCACAGACAACGTGCGGATAACAAACCCAGCATAGCAGTGAATGGCGGCCAGCCTGCAGAGATTGGTTCACCTGCTTACCCTGTCAGGAGTATTGAGCGATTACCGTGCACACAGCCTCGCCGAAACGGTCGATCCAAGCGCTGTCCAGACCGGGCACATCGCGTAGCGCATCCGGGGAGCCGGGCCTGGTCGCGGCAATGTCCTGAATGGTCCGGTCCAGCAGTAGCGTGAACGGTGCGCGCTCCTGGCGCTTCGCCTCGTGCATGCGCCAGACCTTGAGCGCCTGCTCCAGGGTTGACGCGGAGGGGGCCGCGACAGCGGTGCCTGGGTTTACGGTGGGCGGTCTGAACAACGGGGAGGGCTGCGGACGTGTCTTGGTCTGCGATACGTTGCGTGGTTCAGGGCGTTCGGCTGCAGCAGCCGTGCTGCCTGTCCCATTGATGACAGACAGGATGTCCTCGCCCCACCGTTCAGCCTTTGCCGCTCCGATGCCGGAGACGCCTTTCAGTTCCGTTACGTCGCCCGGTGCGTCGATCACGATCTGGCGCAGCGTCCGGTCGCCGAAGACAACGAAGGCGGGCTTGCCCAGTGACTTTGCCTCGGCGGAACGCCATGCGCGCAGGGCGGCATCCAGCGTCTTCTGCTGTGCCGTGAGCGGCTGGTCGTCCATGGCCGCCGCCTTGCTTTTGGTGGGCGTCCGGCTGCGTGTGCGGCCTGCATTCACCGCCTCCGCATCGCGCAGTTGAAGACCGATGATTGATTCTCCTTCCGCAGCCTCCCGGCCTTCGTGCGTCAGGCTGGCCTTGCGGTAGGAAATCTCACGGCCGTCTTCCGCGACGAAGCTGGCCGCTTCCATCGAGATATAGCCGGAACGCGTGAGCGCGTCCAGCAGGGCGTCCATCTCCTTGCGATCCAGTTCACCCTTGGGATACAGCTCCGTGTACAGCTTGCCGGTTGACTTGCCGCTGGGCGCGGCGGCAAGCGCACGCAGCACCCGCCTAATCTCACGAAGCTCATCGTTGGTGGGTTCACGGAACGCCTGCGCAGAGGCGCGTTCCGGCGAGCAAAAGTCGCACAGACCGCAGGTGCGGCTGGCGTCGGACAGGTCGCCAAAGTGACGGATCAGGGCAGCCATGCGGCACTCCGCACCGGCGGTGAAGCGCATCATGGCGTCAATCTGGCCGCGGCGGAAGTTCACCTGCGTGTCGTAGCTCCTGCGCCATGCGGTGCTGCCGTCACCGGCCCGGGTCACGTTGCCGCCGCCGTCCATGCTGACCGCGCCCTGGGCCAGCAGCTTGTCCAACGCCGGTCCGAAGATGTCGAGGTCCAGCTTCAGGACAATGCGCAGATCATCCGCATGCACCGGCTCGTTCCGCAGTGCGGAGGCGATGCGTGCGAGCGTATCCGCCGGTGGGTAGTCCCGCTCCAGGAAGAAGTCGTGCATGCGCCTGTCGGCGAAGCTGTACATCAACACGCTACGAGAGGGTTTGCCATCGCGGCCTGCACGGCCGATCTCCTGGTAAAAGCTTTCCACCGTGGCGGGCATGGCCATGTGCAGCACGGTGCGTACATCGGCCTTGTCGATACCCATGCCAAACGCAATGGTGGCGACGACCACTTCGGTCTTTCCCGACAGGAAGGCCCGCTGCACGCGGTCGCGCGTGCCGGGATCAAGGCCGGCGTGGTAAGCCGCTGCGGGGAAATGGGTGCTCAATTCCGATGCCAGTGCCTCCGCGTCCTTGCGCGATGGCGCGTAGATAATCGCCGGGCGGTTCGCGGCATCTTTCAGCAGCTTGACGGCAAGCTCGATCCGGCGCGGCTTCGACACTTCGACTACTTCAATGGCCAGGTTGGTGCGGCGGAAGCCCTGGATGAACTTGGATGGCTGCCTGAGTGCAAGTTCGCTGACGATGTCCTGCTGTACCTGCGGGGTTGCGGTGGCGGTCAGCGCGATCACCGGCGCGGGCCGCAGTGCCTGCAGGTGCGATGCGAGATTGCGGTAGTCCGGCCTGAAGTCGTGGCCCCACTGCGAGATGCAGTGCGCTTCGTCAATGGCGATCAGCGAAAGCGGGCGCTTGGCCAGCATG
>CAXUEW010000239.1:1855-5605 GCA_964250115.1 uncultured Terriglobus sp. | reverse complement strand
ATCTGTTCCGCGAAACCCCCTCCAGCCACGACTATGCGTGCCGCCGGCAGCGCCAGAGCAAGCGATTCGACCACCGGTGTTGCATGCACCATGGTGCCAAGCGCGGTTTGGAACTGCGGCAGGAAGAAGTTATGCGAAACGGCCCGGTTACGCGCAGCAACCGGACGAACGACGGACTCGGCACCACGAATGGCAGCCTTTACGATGCTATGTGCGATTCCCTTCAAAACGGCATGGGCCTCAGAGCGCTGCGTTACATCTTGTAGCGGCCCATGTCGTCGTCACCAAGGCCTTCGAGCCAGCGGCGTAGCTCTTCCTGGTTGACGTCACGGCCCTTCTGCGCCGTCTTGGCGTTGTCCATAACCGAGCGATTGACGTAGATTGGGCAGTCCGCCCGCATGGCGAGCGCGAGCGCGTCAGAAGGGCGGGCGTCCAGCGTCAGGGTCTCGCCGTGGCGTTCCAGCCAGATCACTGCAAAGAAGGTATCGTCACGCAGGTCTGAAACGACGACGCGTTTCACCTCCGCCTCGAAAGCGCGAAGAGCGTTGCGCAGGAGGTCGTGCGTCATAGGCCGAGGCGTGGCGGATTTCTCAATTTCCAACGCGATGGCGTTGGCCTCGAAGATGCCGACCCAGAT
Source organism: uncultured Terriglobus sp. (assembly GCA_964250115.1). Taxonomy (GTDB): domain Bacteria; phylum Acidobacteriota; class Terriglobia; order Terriglobales; family Acidobacteriaceae; genus Terriglobus. The sequence continues at coordinate 4,968 of CAXUEW010000239.1, read as the reverse complement.
GGGCAGCACGGCATCGCCGCTGACATCTTTCAGAACGATCATGGGCATGTTCGTGACCGGGTCCATCATCAGGCCACGGATGCGAACCTCCACGTCACCTGCCGCATCTTCCGGGATGACGCTGCCCTTCGCGTGCTGTGCCGGTTCTCGCATGTTCAGCCTGCCAGAACAGCCTCACCCACCAGGCTGTTGGGAAATGTACGCGTGATGCGCACGTTGAGATAGCTGCCAAGCGCAGGCAAAATGGGCTGCGTCGTGGTGAAGTTGACCGTCTTGTTCTGGGACGACCGGCCGGTCACCTGGCCGCGCTGCCGATTGTAGCCTTCGACCATCACGTCCATCACCTGGCCCAGGTGCCGCTCATAGCTGATGCGCTGGCGCTCGCGTTGCGCATCCATCAGGCGCTGCAGGCGTGCTGCCTTGATGTCGTCCGGCACGGTGTCGGGCATGCCCACGGCGGGCGTGTTGGGCCGCTGCGAGTACTGGAAGGCGTACACGGCGTCGTAGCCGACCACTTCCAGCAGGCTTAGCGTCTGCTCGAAGTCATCTTCCGTCTCGCCGGGAAAGCCGACGATGATATCGCTGGTCATGCTGATGTCGCGCTTCGCGGCCTTGATCCAGGCAATGCGCTCCAGGTACCACTCGCGGGTGTACTCGCGCTGCATGGCCTTCAAGACTGCGGACGAACCCGACTGCACCGGCAAGTGTACGTGGTCGCAGACGGTGGGCACATTGTCGATGACGGCAATGATGTCCGGCGTAAAGTCGCGCGGATGCGACGTGGTGAAACGCACGCGGCGGATGCCCGTCATCTGCCCGATCTCTCCGAGAACTTCCGCAAAGGTGCGTTTGCCCATCGGATCGCGATAGCTGTTGACGTTCTGGCCCAGCAACTGGATGTCGGTGAAGCCTTGCTCGGCCATTCGCTGCGCCTCGGCCATAATGCTGTCGGACGAGCGCGAACGCTCCTTGCCGCGCGTGTACGGCACCACGCAGTAGCTGCAGAACTTGTCGCAGCCCTCAATGATGGTGATGTAGCCGCGATGCGGGTTTGAGCGTGTGGTGAATTCGGTGTCGAAGGTCTCTTCCTGCGTGCGGTGGTCGTCCAGCCCGGTAATGCGCGTTTCGCCCGCTTCCAGACGTTCGAGCATCTGCGGCAGGTTGCGGTACGACGCCGAACCGGACACCAGCGAGACGTACGGTGCGCGCTCGAAGATCTTGTTGCCTTCCTGCTGCGCCACGCAGCCCAGCACGGCAAACTGCTTGCCCTCGCCCTGCATGCGCTTGTACTCGTTCAGGCGATGGAAGACCTTCTGCTCTGCCTTGTCGCGGATGGAGCAAGTGTTGTACAGGATCAGCCCCGCAGCCTCTTCATCCTGGACGCGCGTGTACCCCTCATGCTCCAGCGTTCCGATCACCTTCTCGGAATCGTGCGCATTCATCTGGCACCCGAAGGTCTCGATATAGAAGGTTTTGGCGGGGCTGCTCACAGGAAAAGTATACGCGTGCTGCCTACGCTGACTGTCCTCGCAGGAGAATCCAAGACCAGCAGATCGGCTTCGCAGAGGCGGACATTCTTACAAATTAGCCTCTGCGTGAGGCAATCCTTGCGGGAAATCCTACGGCGCGGAATCACTAACCTTGTGGAGAGTCAACATCCTGCTCGTTCCACTCCCTGATACGTTGGACGCCGGCAGGAAAGTCCACCTTAGGGGTCCAGCCTAAAACGCGCTTGGCTTCGCTGTTGTCGAACCTAACCTGGACGATTTCTCGCTGGATCCTGCCAAGAGACGGATAAGGCGAACTTACCGGTTTCGGCATGAGCATCGTGATCAGCTTGCGAGCGACTTTCCCCGGAAGAGTACGTACGCTTTTTACAGCTCGGGCAGGATTCTTTGACCACCAGGCGATGGCGTCAGCAGAACGAATATCTTCAACAATCGCTGCGGGTTCCACCAGTGCAGCAAACCCGAGTATGAACTCCCGCCAAGTCACAGCTTGATCGCCATTGATAAAGAGACTCGAACCAACCGCGGTGCGGCTTATCAGCGAGGCCTCGATCGCATCGCAAACATCGTCAACATAGACGGCATTGCACACGCCCGTGCCTCCGTCAACAAGTGAAACACTGCCGCGCCTTGCGTCTTTCAGGATCGATTCGACAAAGCTTCCACCCGGGCCGTACACGATCGTCGGGCGAAGGATCACGGCCCGTAGCTGGCCGGAGTCGATCGCCCCCCTTACAAGCCTCTCTTCCTCAGCCTTCGCATCACAGTAGCTTTCTCCGTAGCGCCCGATTTTCGCGGTCGATTCCTGAGCCGCTTCAGGTCCAGGCTCAGGACCATGCACGGCTATGGAACTAACATGAACAAAGCGTTTGATACCTGCACGCACTGCCGCATGGACAAGGTTCCCAGTCGCTTCGGCTGCAACATCATCTTCCCCATGTGCGAGGTGGACCACAGCGTCGCACCCTTCCAGTGCCCTTGCAATCGCGCCTGGGTCTAAAAGATCGCCCTGGACAACTTCGACAGATGGGCCGGCCAGTGCAGAGGCCTTGTCCGCGGAACGGGCAAACACACGAAGTTTCTGTGTCCCGGCCCATTGCAGGCGAGTACAGAATCGCTGTCCGATAAAGCCTGTGGCTCCAGTCACCAGACACAATCCTGGTCTCACATCGTCCGCGGAGATTTTAGCGGCGACGGCCTCCGGGCCACAAATGATCCCGTCAAGATGATCTGCAAGGCGCAGTGCGAGTGCACCAATCGTTAGGCCTGTGTTGGCGATGCCGCTGCCGGGGATTGCAGAGCCATCGGAGATATAGGCATTCTCCAGTCCATGGATCTTTGCGTTGGCATCGCACACGCCGCTCTCTGGATCAAGCGACATTCTTGCGGTACCGGAATGGTGTGCACCTGTTGCCAAGGCACTCTGCCAGTCAGACGACACATTCACCGAACGACTAATAGGACGGATCTTATCGATAAATATGTCGATCGCTTCCCGGATGGTGGTGAAGTACTCAGGAGACAAAACCCATTTGCGATGAATCAGCTTCTGCGCATCGCTGCTGCCAACTCCGCCAAAAACAGATGTCTCATCCGATGGATGTT
>CAXUEW010000239.1:0-1845 GCA_964250115.1 uncultured Terriglobus sp. | reverse complement strand
TTGTCCTGCTTGCAAGTAGATTGAGTAGTGCGATGTTGGAATGCGGATTCGAAACTTCATCGACAAGATGTCAAGTATGTCGTCCCAGTAAGCCAACAATCGTAACCAGTGGAGCGGATTCCACATCTGGTTTCTTAATTTCGTAAGAATGCTGCCCATCCGCTGCGAACGGTCGCCTCTCAGGAGCAATGCCGCCGGACGAAGTTGAAAGCAGAAATGCAAGCCATTGTGACGAACAACCGCTAGCTCCCGTAGGCTGCCACCAGGAACTGCGTAGTTCCAGAAACGATAGATCGGCTTCGAGATCTGCACCCTGCCCACAAAACCCAGCGGATGGTCTTCATAGAAACGCCCGGCGTTGCGTAGTGAAGGTAAGTCGACCTGCTGAGACAAGCGCTCCAGCAATATGGGTGTGCCGAAGCCGCCGCCAGCGATTACAAAGTAGTCACCGGTAATCTCTATCTCACCCCTTGGCGTTCGAACAGTGATCGACTCTACGCGCTCACCAGACAGACCAAAGCTCACTGCTTCCCCACGCACTAGACAAACCCGGTCACTGAGTCCAAGAGAATGCCATAAATTCCGCCGTGCCGCCGGAACGAACTGGGACTGGTAAAGGTCCGCTTCAAGTCCCATCTTTCGGTACTCGTGCTTCAGCAGTTCGGACGGCTGAGAGAGTACTTCTTTTCGTGTGCCTCCCAGCAGCGGATAGGCCAGTTCATACCACCTGTTAAGCTCAGATTTGGGAAAGGGCCAACTCTGATCGAATATCTCTTCGTCGATCTCGATCAGCGCGTTATGCCAGAGGGCCGTACCGCCACCCAGACCCGACCCGACGTGAGGACTGCCGTTCGCCGGTCTCGCGACGTCGACAACTCTTTCCTCAAGGTCCGAGGTTGACCTGCCCAACTCAATCACAGTTACGTCGTAGGCGTGACTCAGTGAAGATGCACAGACGCATCCGCCAAGACCCGCACCAACAATCACGATTTTCGGCCTGGGTTGGCCGTTGGGTTCAGTCATTCTGCGGCCAGAGCTTCAACAATGTCACTTCCTGAATGGGTTGATTGAAGCAACTCGCAAAGGGTAAACGAACGCTGACTGAAAAGGAATACACAACCTGACTCAGTACTGATGCTAAAACATCGGCTGCGACCTGTTAGGTGGCCGTTTGGGTTAAAACCCATGCTAGCGAGATCGCCGTATGTGGTGTTGAAATTTCCCAGGACTTACAGCCTGCAAGTAAGCTGTTTGGTAGCGTTACCGGGGCTCGAACCCGGACTCTTCGCCTTGAGAGGGCGACGTGTTAACCAGTTACACCATAACGCCACGGTTGCCGCAGTTCGGCGGGTGGGATGCTGCTTTACGACTTCCAGAGTATAACGCAAACTTGGCTTGTCGGCTGCATGGCGGATTGCCTGAAAGGTCGGAATGCGTTTGAGGGACAGCCCTTTACCGGGATGCTTCGCTTTGCTCAGGGTGACCGCATGATGTGATCCGCAGATCGTTAGCTCGATCTTAAACGCAGATATTCAGGATGTGACTAGATTCCGAGGCGCTTGACTTCGTCGTTGTAGTACTTCCTGTACAAGATGTCCCATTCCGGGGTGCCTTCCTGGATGATGCGTTGCTGCGAAGAGATCTTCAGCCGGGCGGCTGCGTCGATCTTCAATTCATCCAGGAACAGCACCTCGAGAATCTTGCGTGCTTCCTGGCGGATGGTGTTGCGGTCTTCCAGGAACTCTGCCTCGGCGGTCTCGGCCAAAGTGTCGGCCACGACGTGCGCCAGCTTGTTGACCTTGTCGCGGGAGATGCGCATTACAGCACCGCCTTGTACTTGCGGGT
>CAXUEW010000238.1:0-5613 GCA_964250115.1 uncultured Terriglobus sp. | reverse complement strand
TAGCCGGAGCGGTACATATACTGCACGCCCAGCCAGTCTGCCTGACTTTCAAACGAGCGTGAAAACGACAGGAAACTGAGCGGCACGGCGATCTGGGCGGCCTGATAGATGCCGTAACCGGTGTAGCCGCCAACAAACATCAGCGGCACCATGCCAATTTGCGCGTACTGCATGCGAGTCATCTGGCGTGCAGCATGGTGCGCGGAGACGTGCGCCTCTTCATCACAGGCCAGGATCAAGCCGCTGTTCACGTAGAAGAAGCCGCCCGGCAGCGCCATAGCATTGATCTCGTCCGAATCAAGCACCTTGATGGTGAATGGGACTTTCGCATCGGATTGCTTCACGATGTTCTGGCCGACGCGATTGACGTACTCCACGATAACGGGATCAGTGATCAGGTGCGAGGAGCGCTCGATCTCCATGGCATAGCCCTTGCCGTTACGTACCTCCCAATCCGTCGAAAACCAGTTGCCCATGCCGCGGCCGCCGATGTCGCGTGTACCGGCTGAACTTACGTCGTCCACTGAACCCTTCTTGATGTCCTTGCGCAGGTCGTCGCCCGGCTCCGGAATGGGCTCGTTGTTGTTCTTGGCAGCCTCGGTCCGCGCCTTATCGAGATCTTCCTTGCTGGCCGTAACCGGTCCGTCACCCGTTGGGCCACCGCCAGTCTTGCCGCCAGGCTGCGATGTTGGCTGGTTATTAGGGTTCGTTGTCGGCGCAGGCGTGGAAGTGGTAGGCGTTGTGCTGGTGGGTGCCTGCTGTGCGCTCAATGCGTACGGAGCGGTCAGGGACAGGGTCGAAAGAAGGACAAGATTCTTGAGGTTCATACCATTGACTCCCGGGCACAAACGCAACTTCACCCTGCAGTATTAGACGCAGTTTCTGCCCTGAAGTTACACGGTTTGCATGATGCAGCGGATGGGCTTGCAGCCTGGTGAATACGCGGACAGCGTGTCGGTGCAGAGCAGCGGAGGCTCACTACAGTCGTTATAGCCTTACCCTGCTTTTACCTTTGATGGTTGCCATGTCTTACCCTTGATGGTTGTCTCCCGCAGCGACCCGGAGGGATCTCTCCCTTGATGGTTGTCATCCCGCAGCGAAGCGGAGGGATCTGCAGGTAAGCCGACCCCTACAGGCAGGCTGGTGGGCCATGGATCACAGGATCGGCCTGCAAAGGGTTACGGCTCAAGTTTGAGCGTCAGATTTCTAAAACCATGTCGCCACCATCTGCACACATGCAGATCCCTCCGCTTCGCTGCGGGATGACAAGTGTGAGAGTGGTCGCCGCCAACGGATGACACGTAGCCCTACTCCCGCTCCAGCACCACCGCCGTGCTGTCGTAATCACCAGCAAGATGGATCGGCAGGCCGCTCCCCATCAGGACCGCCCCGGAAACGACCGGCTCGCCGCTGTACTTCTTCTCATCCAGCGCGCGAACACGGTAGCGGGCTTTTGGATCAAGCCCCTGCAGCGCCACGCCAGGCTGCTGCATCCCGTAACGCTGGCTGTGCAGGTAGGCAAACACCACTGCCTGGGTGCCGTCTTGCGAGACATACTGCACCTGAGCGCTGTCGCTGCCTTCCGGCCGCTCAAGGCGGTAGAGCTTACCCTGCTGCACCGTGGTCCGGATCGTCTTGTCGAAAGCGACCATTCGCTTCGACAGGTCTATCTCCTCCGGCGTGAACTTGTTCAGGTCATTGCCAATGCCAAGTGCTCCCTGCATGGCTACAAGGAAGCGGAACTGCAATGGAATGTTGCGACGATCGAGATAGTTTGGTACATCCGTCACCCACGCGGCCATAGTCTGCGGGCTGTAGGCGTGGGTAAAGCCATCCTGAATGCTGAGGCGGTCGAGCGCGTCGGTATTATCCGACGGCCAAACCTCGTCGGTGTAGCGAAGGATGCCGAGATCGACCCGGCCGCCGCCACCGGAGCAGGATTCGATCTCGAGCTTCGGATGTTTCGCGCGCAGCTTCTCGAGCACGTCGTACAGATTCCGGACGTAGGTGATGTAAATCTCCTTCTGCGCGTCACCATTCCCCTTGCCGCCGGGGGCATCTTCCCAGCCCGGCTCGCTCCAGTTGCGGTTGTAATCCCACTTGAGAAAAGCGATGTCGTTTTCGCTCACTAAATGGTCTAAAAAGTCGAATAAATACTGCCTAACTTCAGGTTTTGCAAGGTTCAAAACCAGCTGATTTCGCTGTTCTGTGCGCTGCCGGTCAGGAAAATGCATGGCCCAATCGGGGTGTTTTCGGTACAAATCGCTGTCCGGATTGACCATTTCCGGCTCAACCCAGAGCCCGAAACTCATCCCAAGACCGTGCACCCGATCGATCAACGGCTTCAGGCCGTTCGGGAATTTATCCTTGTCCACGTACCAGTCGCCCAGGCCGGCATGGTCGTCCTTGCGCTTGCCGAACCAGCCGTCGTCCATCACGAACCGCTCCACGCCCAGGTTGGCGGCTTTCTCAGCCAGCGCAATCTGTCCGGCCTCGGAGACGCGGAATCCGGTGGCTTCCCACGAGTTGTAGATGATGGGCCGTGGCTTCGGCACAGGCCCCAGCGGCAGAACCTGCGCCAGTTGAAAGTGATGCAGGATGCGTGACGCCTCGCCGTGGCCGCCAGCAGTGTATCCGGCATAGAAGTGCGGAGTATCCAGGCTCTTGCCGGGGGCAAGGGTGTAGGCGAAATCGTAGGGATTGTAGCCCGCAGTGATACGCACGAGGTCCATCGGAGTGCGCTCGACGTTCATCCGCCAACTGCCGCTCCAGCCGAGTTCGCCAAACCAGACGGGGCCAGCGTTTTCAGTGGTTTGGCCCTCGCGACCGATGCTGAACCACGGGTTCGCCTGATGGCCGGTACTGCCCCGGCGGCTCTCCAGCACCTGTCCACCGGGCTGCAAGGCGGCGGTGTGTAGCTGGAACTCCGCACCCCACTGGCCGGTCAGCCAGCTCAGGCTATAGTCACGTCCGGCTGGCAGGTTCCACGTTGCGGACGCAGCCTGCTCGATGCGAACCGGCTGCTTGCCAGTGTTTTCGACCGTCGACCAGCGCGCCAGTACACCTTCTGCAAAGCATTGATAATGCAGGTGTACGCGAATCGGCTGAGCGGTATCCTTCAGCACAATCTCCAGGTGATTCGGCTCGACCTTGGCCGAGTCGTAGACCAGCACCAGGGTCCGGTCGCCGTTGGGCGAATCGACCTTCAGCGCCGGTTCAAGCTGCAGCCCCTGGCCCCACGCCGGGTACTCCAGCGGAGTGGTATTAACAGGGCCATCGAACGACGCGCGTTCCCGCTGTGATTGGGCCTTTGGCAGCGTCGCGTCTGCCGGCAGCGCAGGTCCCCAGTACAGGCTTTCGAGCATGTTGCGCTCATCCACGCCGACGACATAGGTGCTTTCGCCGGAGGTAATGTACCACTGCTGCCGGTCAGCCACGGCGCGAACCTGTGCGGAAAGCGGCGCTGTGATCACGGAAATCAGAGCAAGTGCCAGCCAGCAACGTTTCATCCAAAGGCCCCTTATGTCGTCGTTCAACATAGCAGGCCGCTCGTGCGATAGGAAAGTAGATCGTCTGCGCATCGAAGCCATTGCCGCCGCGATAGCATAGCCCATGCAGATAAGTTCCCCGGTGGACGTCGTCGGTGTGGGATTGAACGCGACCGACACGTTGATTGCACTGGACCGCTTCCCCCACATCGGCCAGAAGGTCGAGTTTCAAACCGTACAGGTGCTGCCCGGCGGCCAGACCGCCTCGACCATCGTCGCCTGCCAAATGTGTGGCCTTTCCACCCGGTACGTCGGCAAGCTGGGCGACGATGCCGCCGCCGCCATTCACCGCGCGGCCTTCGACCGGGTCGGCGTCGAAGCGCAGATTCTTACAGCGGAAAATACCCCCAGTGCACAGAGCATCATCCTGGTGGATGGCACCGGCGAGCGCACCGTTCTGCTGCGCCGCGACGAGCGTCTGAGTGTGAAACCGGCGGACCTGCGCAAGGACTGGATTCAGAAGGCCCGCGCGCTGCACGTGGACGGCTTCGACACCGCAGCAGCCACCGTTGCCGCCGGATGGGCAAGGTCTGCGGGTATCCCGGTCATTGCCGATCTGGACGAGATTTATCCCGGTGTCGAAAATCTGCTGCCACTGATCGACCACCTGATCGTCTCGCGCGACTTCCCTGCCCGGCTGACCGGCATCCGCGACCTGGAGAAGGCATTGCAGAAGATGCGCCGGGACTACGGCAGCGCCATCACCGCCGCGACGCTGGGACCGGACGGCGTGCTGGCCTGGGATGGGAAGGACTTCCACTACACCCCCGCTTACCATGTACCGGTGGTTGACACGACCGGTGCCGGCGACATGTTCCACGCAGCCTACATTTACGCGCTGCTACAGGGCTGGGACCTGGAACGCAGGCTGGACTTCGCCTGTGCCGCAGCCGCGCTGAACTGCACCGCTTCGGGTGCGCGCGGCGGCATTCGGCCCGTCGTTGAGATCGACGCACTGATCGCCCGTGGCGTGCGCTATCCCGCCGTGTATCCCGCGCCGCACGACACGGTTTTTGCCTGACGCCATGACGATCTACATCGCCACCACGAACCCGGGCAAGCTGCGAGACTTTCGCCTGGCCGCGGACGAGGCCGGAGCGAACGGCGTTGCGTTCGAGACGCTCCCGGGAGTCGAAGCAATCCCGGCACCGGATGAGACGGGCGACACCTTTGAGGCCAACGCCAGGCTGAAGGCCGAGTACTACTCGCGCCTGTCACCCGGCCTGTGGGTGCTGGCCGACGACTCCGGCCTGGAGGTCGACGCGCTGGACGGCAAGCCCGGCGTGCGCTCGGCGCGATGCGCGACCGACCTCGGCTTCCCGGCCAGCGGCAACCTGGACGCCGACAACAACGATGCCCTGCTGCTGGCCATGCTGGAGCAGGCCGATCGCCGCGCCCGCTACCGTTGCGCCCTGGCTGTCGCAATGGACGGCAGCGTGGAGCAGGTGAGCTTCGGCAAGCTGGAAGGCGAGTTGCAGTCCGAAGCGGGTGCGCCCGGCGGTTTTGGCTACGATCCGCTCTTCTACGTGACGGAGCTGAACTGCGCCATGTCGGAGGTCACTCCGGGAGATCGCCTGCGGGTGAGCCATCGGGGCCGCGCGCTGCGGACGCTGCTGCGGCAGTGGCAACCGTGCTAATTGGTTCATAAGCCACCTCTCATGTCCTACGTTCTCCCCATCATGAGTAGGCCCCCGTCATCCTGAGCGAAGCGCAGCGCAGTCGAAGGACCTGCTGTTTTCCCGAAGCGGCAGCACAGTCCGAAAGGAAAGCAGGTCCTTCGACTTCGCACTGCGTGCTCCGCTCAGGATGACAACTGGGGGGAGTGGCTTTCGTCCGCATGCATTCCGTTTTCTGATGTCGCCCTATCTTTGCTTCACACGAAGGCTGATCCGTTCATCGCACGCCGGTAACGCTAATCGAACAGGAAAGTAAGTCCACATTGACTGCCCTTTTCACCGGGCAGGATACTGTCGATGCCTTTCTTTTCCGTGCGATGGCCACATAGGTGAGCCGACGGCAGGTTTCAGCAGGCAAGGAGCTCGAACGAAATGGGCGCAGTCGCAGG
>CAXUEW010000237.1:3048-5616 GCA_964250115.1 uncultured Terriglobus sp. | reverse complement strand
CGACTCTGCCACCTTCCGCGGCTTCTTCCCGAATACCGGCGCGGGCCGCTACACCTACGCCCAGGCGCTACAGTTTTACGGCGCGGACTACATCCTGCGCGAACCGCGCAAGACCATCCGCCTGTCGGTCAGCACGACCTTCTAAATCAGCTAAACAAGGGGGTGTCCCGTACATCGCGTTCTTTGCGATGTGCGGGATCGGTGCTTAGGGAATGGCCCGATCCCACTCTACTTTGTCATCCCGCAGCGTAGCGGAGGGATCTGCATGTGTGCTTGCGCATGCACCAAGCAGACATGCCTCAACGGTCAGAGTGTTCGCGCCCTGCGCGAACGGATCGGCGCACGTCAGCTCAGCCAGCCCATACGGCGGCTAACGATACATGCAGATCCCTCCGCTACGCTGCGGGATGACAGGCGGAGGGGATCGACTAATACTCCCGCGGGTACATGCGCGAGATGCGGTCGTGCCAGCCCAGGCCGTCTTCATCCATGCAGGCCCACACCAGTCCGAGGCCCAGCGGCATGCCTGCCAGCAGCATCGCGAAGACGCGGCGGCGCATGCTGCTGCGCGTTGGATTGCTGTCGCCAAAGGTGCACAGGCCGATGCGCGCGTAGCGCATGCCGGGCGTGGCGTCGTTCAGCGTGAAGAACAGCATGTAGTACAGCAGTCCGAAGACGAACAGCGTGCCCGCAGCGGCAACGGCAGCAGCCAGGCCCTCCGGCAGCACCGGTGAAGCATACGCAGCCATCGCCACGGCCGCAAGAAAAGCCGACACGATGCAGCAGCCATCGACGATCACAGCCATCAGCCGCGAGGACACCGGCGCAATAAATACCGGCAGGGCCAACGATGTCTGCGTGGCAGGCGACTCCGCCACACGGGTCGATTCCTGCGCATCCAGCCGGATGGTGTGCCACTCCGGCAGCACGCTCGACGCCATCGGTTCGGTTGAAACAGAGCTCGCTTCCACCTCAAAGATGCGGAGCTGGGCGCGCTCCGGCGAGGCGTCTGCCTCTTCGCGCAACGGGCCTTCCGCCAGGCGAGGACGCGCTCGGCGTGCGGCAACCAGTTGCCGGGGGAATTCGATCAGGTTCGCCGGGAGCGGAACCGCGGGTTCCATTGGTTCGCTCGGAGCCTCAACGGCACCAGCGGTACGGAAGAGCGGCTCTGAGAAACCGTGGCTGGCGGCAATGGCCGCCTGCAGCGTGGCGGGCGCGGCCTCCATGGCAACGCTGTCGGTGTGCACGCTGATGGAAAGCCCTTTACCAGATTGCAGGTCCGGGAAAGTCGGCTCAGGTGCAACTTCCTGCTCGTTCCACTGCCGGATCTCGCTGAGCAACTGCTGCTGCGACGCGACAACAGCCTCCGCGTTACGCCGCGCCACCTCTGCCGTGGCCTCTGCCTGACGTATGGCGGCTTCCGCCTCAGCCTGTAGAAAATCGCGGTACGACACGCTTCCCGCGAAACGGGCTGCCACAGAGTCAGCAACGCGGCGGTCTTTGCCGTTGCGGCTGGTCATACCTTCCATGGGCAGCACCGGCTGGGCGTCGGCAAGGCGCGGCCTGCGCTGGCGATGCTCCAGCAAGCGGCTGCTCACCTGCTGTTTTAGCGCGCGCGCTTCCTCCTGCGAAAGTGTGGGTGGCGGCAGCGGCTGCAGAGGAAGTGGGCTTGCGGTGCTCAAGGGGTAGACTCGCTTTCGTAGAATGAACCTGGCAGTGTCAAATCAACAGAGTTGCGAGCATCCCTCACCCCCGCTGAAACCGCGTCGTCACGGCCTGGTGATTGGCTCTATTTGCTGGTGTATCACGCTTGGCGCGCTGGCCGGGGTACGCAGCCACGCGCAGAGGGTAACCAGCGAGGCACCTGTGCAAGCAACGCAAACTGTGTCTGCCGCAGACGCATCGGCAACGGGGGCTTCTTCCATGCCGGCACTGACGCCAGACCTGCCGGATGACCCCTCAGCCGATCGCTATCCCATTGCCGTCCCCGTACCGGAAGCCAACGAGCGCAAGGTCATCCTCGAAAGCAACCGGCAGTCCCGCACCGGCGACAACATGCTGCTGGAGGGTGATGTGCACGTCCAGTACGGAGACTACTCTGTCGAGGCCGACCGCATCGCTTACAACGATGCCACTGGCGACCTGGAAGCAACCGGCCACATCCACATTCACGGCGCAAGCAACACGGAGTCGCTCAGTGCCAGCCGGGCCACTCTGAACATCCGCAGTGAGACCGGCCGCTTCTACGACGTGCAGGGTTCGGTGGGCGTTAAGGCGACAACGCGCGGCAACGTCTACACGACGGACAATCCGTTCCTGTTTACCGGCCGCATGGTGGTGAAGAACGGCCCGGCACAGTTCGATATCTACGACGGCACCGTGACCAGTTGCCAGTTGCCCAAGCCGGACTGGCAGCTTGCGTCCGGCCATTTTTCTGTCGGCAACGGTAAGGCACGCGCGACGAAAACGACTTTCCGGCTGTTCAACTTTCCCGTCTTCTTCCTGCCCTATGCAACACACCCCACGGGCGAGGGCCAGCGGCAGGGCGGCTTCTTAATTCCCGTCATC
>CAXUEW010000237.1:0-3038 GCA_964250115.1 uncultured Terriglobus sp. | reverse complement strand
TTTACATGCCGCTCGGCCGGTCGGCAGAACTGACCGTGGGTGCCGAATATTTTTCTAGCCGTGGGTGGCAGCAGTCTGCCACCTTCCGCATGCGTGGCAAGGGGCTCGACTTCATGAACGCCCACTACGCCGGCCTGCTCGACCGCGGCTTCCACCAGACCACCACCGACGCCAATGGCAAACCGGTGGTCACTTACGTGAATCAGGGTGGCGAAGACGCCACCTTCAGCGGGCGCAAAGACTTCAGCGAATTCACCCGCGTAGCAGCCAACGTGGAGTACCTCAGCAGCTACATTTACCGCGAGGCATTTACCGACAACTTCAACCAGGCCGTTTCCTCGGACATCACGTCGTACGCCTACGTCACGCACGCGAGGAACGGCTATGTCGCCTCGGTCGAGGCAGATCGTTACCAGGGCCTGAAGATCGTCCGTACCGGCGACCAGATCCGTATCTTCCACGCGCCGCAACTGCAGGGCGAGGTGCTGGAGCGGCACTTGGGTACCACGCCGCTGGTGTGGAGTGCCACCGCACAGTTCGGGGCTTTGAAGCGCACGCAAGGCACAGCAGCGGCACTGACCGGCTTTGCGTCGGACTTTGTGAACCGGCTGGATGTGCATCCGCGGCTCTCGCTGCCGTTTGCCTTTGCCGGCTTCCACTTCCGCCCGCAGGTGGGCCTGCGCGACACCTGGTACCAGCACTCGCGCGCTGCGACCGCCCTGCCTGGACCGCCTCCCATTGAGCGCGCCGCCAGCCTTAACCGCTTCCTGACCGAAGCCGAGTTCGAGATGCGCGCGCCCGTGCTGGAACGCACCTTCGATACCGGCGTCTTCTCAAAGTTCCTGGGCAGGCAGGCGAAGCACACCATTGAGCCGCAACTGCGCTATCGCTATGCCTCCGGTGTGGACAACTTCAACCGAACTCTGCGTTTCGACGATACCGATGTAGTCAGCAACAAGAACGAACTGGAATATGGCTTTGTGCAGCGCCTGTTCATGCGGCCTTCCAAAGTGCGCGACTGCGAGACCGGCGAAACCGCTAGCGAAATCGACGGCACCTGCGGCGGCGCGCGCGAAACGCTGCGTTGGAAACTAGTCCAGCGTACTTACTTCGACGACAGCTTTGGCGGCGTCATTGTCAACAACCGGCGCAATGTGCTGGACACCACGCTTGACCTGAGCGGCGTCGCCTTTCTGACGGACAAACGCGACATCTCACCCATTGTGTCCGAGATGAAGCTGAGCGCGACCGACCACATCGACCTGGAGTGGGACATGAACTACGACACCCATGCCGGCAAGTTCACTCAGAGCAATACCTTCCTCGACTTTCACGGCGGCAGCGTCTTCGGCGGCCTCAGCCACGCGCGACTGAACGCGCCGGGCCGCTTCTCTACCGGCACCGGGACAGGCAACACCACGGTCACATCGGGCACGTCAGACTTCTCGCAGTTGCGTTTCCTGCTGGGCTACGGCACGCCCACCAAGCCGGGCCTCAGCATCGCCGCTAACATAGGGCTCGATCTCAGCGCGGTGCAGCCGCAGTCCACCACCACCAACATCATCCGTGCGGTGCAGGCGCAGTACGCCGCCGCGCAGTTTGCTTATAACTGGAACTGCTGCGGCTTTTCCGTCGAATATCGCAAGTACCAGCTTGGCAGCGTGCGCAATGAAAATGCCTACCGGTTCAATTTCTCGCTGGCCAACATCGGCACCGCTGGAAATATCCGCAGAGCCGAACGGCTGTTCTAGGACGTATCGACATATAGGTCTTTATACTTGTTGCGGCTTTAGCCGACGAGATAGGAATCGAGTCAGTCTGGAAATGCGGCTTTAGCCGCTGAGATCGGACTCTTGGCGGCTAAAGCCACCTCCGTTAGGATCCGTTCTAGCTATCTCGGCGGCTAAAGCCGCAAGTTCTATCTGCAATGTACTCAGCATGACCTTCTAGGAAGCTATAGGTGGATACGACCTAGGACGTATCCACATATTCTCGGATGCACATCCTACAGAACTTACAGAGAATGCAGGAGTCTCGGAATGGCATATGTCGATACACCCTGGTTACAGGCTTTTGACTGTGCGTGCCACTGGCTTGCGAAGCACTTCCCAAAAGGATTCGTGACGGCGGCAACGGACGCACTGCGTCAAACGGCCCACACGTATCTAGGCCGCTTGTCCTAAGTGGACACGCCGGAAAGCTCTGAAGGCAAAAATCTTCGATTTTCCCCGCAAAAACGCAAAACTTTACGTTGCAGAACAAGGCATTGGCGGCTATGCTGCGTGCAAGCGATGTCCTCAAGATCACCAAAGAGGAAGAACAGATAAAGCCTGCCGAACTACCTGCCTGCATGACCCGCTAAGCCTTATTACCTGCCGAAGTAAGTTGCGATTTGTAAGCTGTGGAAGCTGCGCCGAGGTTTCGCGTATGCCGTTGTAAGCGCCGGTTCAAGAATCTTCTTGTATGTTCATTCACTCGCAGGTACCCGATCCTGAGGGCTTGCCAAGCTGTTCTCCGGAGTCTCTTTCATGCCAGATCAAGCTGCACGTTTTCCTCTTTCGTCCGGTATCTTTTCCCGGCGCAACTTCCTCTCAGGCGCAGCCGCAACGGCGGCCCTTGCAGGCGTTGCACCGGCAGGCGCAGGCACCTTCAACTACGGTTATGGTCAGCGGCAGTTCGCCTATGTGGGCACCTATCCCGACCATGGCGCAGGCATTTACCTGTATGAGATGAACCAGCGTTCGGGCAATCTCGCGCTGATCAAGCTGGCGTCGGACATCGTCAATCCGTCCTTTCTGCTGGCCTCGGACAACGGCAATTACCTGTACGCGGTCAATGAGATCGGCAACTATCAGGGCGGTACCGGTGGTTCGGTCACAGCGTTCAAGGTCAATAAGCAAACCGGTGACCTTCGCCTGCTGAACACGGCGTCTTCTGTTGGCAGTGGACCTGTCTTCCTGAGCCTGGATGCCACCGGACGCTTCCTGTTCGTGGCCAATTACGGTGGCGGCAACATTGCCGTGCTGCCGGTGCAGCAG
>CAXUEW010000236.1:5103-5651 GCA_964250115.1 uncultured Terriglobus sp. | reverse complement strand
CAAGCACGTGCAGTGCAGATGGGGCGAGACCGCTCTCATGCAGCACCTCAGCGACTGCGGTCATTAGCCGCTCCTGCGTCTCGCGGCCTGCGATATGCCGTTCCGCGACGACGCACGGCACCATGCTCGATGAATTACCGTCTGGAGCCAGGTCGGCAAGGGCCACGCTGCCAGTACTGCCGGCGGTGTCGATCAGGAGCATCCAGCGCATGCTCCTGATGGTAAGCGCGTCTCTTCCCATCTCGAGCATCCTCTGTCCCGATCTGCCCGGTCGCGGGGCATCCTCCCCATTGAAAAGCTTGACAAGCATCCGGTGCCGGTGGGATAAACAGGGTCGCCAATCCTTGGGCGCTCCAGACGCACTTATTTTCACAAAACAAGAGTGAACATGCGCGGAAATGAGTCTTTTGGTAAGGTCCTGAATGTCTCTGAGACGTCTCAAAACGGTCTGAAACGTATGTTTCGAGTGAGCAGAAAGGGTGTTTAAAGCATGCGGAAATGGATCTTTTGGTCGCTTTGCGCGCTGGCTGGTTCCAGTGTTTACACAT
>CAXUEW010000236.1:0-5093 GCA_964250115.1 uncultured Terriglobus sp. | reverse complement strand
CCGATTGGCCGAGTACCGGCGGCAATCCGCAACGCGATGGATGGTCGCAGGGTGAGACGATCTTTTCGCCGGCCGTCGTCGCCGCAGGCAAGATCAAGCAGCTTTGGAAGTACCGCTTCGACAATAAGGCTGAAGGCCTCACGGCCATGACTAACCCCATCGTGCTCAGCCGGCTCATCGGCTATCACGGCTTTGAGGAACTGGTGCTGGCAAACGGCAGCGGCGGAGCTTCGCATGCCGTCGATGCCGACCTTGGGCTGCCGTATTTCAAGACGGCTTTTCCGCCACTCGATAAGACTGCCACAGCAGCCTCTACGACGCTGTGCCCCGGCGGCATCACCTCCAGCATGGTGATGTACGGCCAGAGCGTCACGTCGCGCTTTGGTGGATTTGGCGGTGCCAATCCCGTTGCAAGACTGGCCGCGTATTACAGCGTGAGCGCTGATGGCTACGTGCGTACGCTGCGCGCGCAGGACGGCCAGGCAGAGATGATTCCACCCGCAAAGATGCTGCCCGCAAACAGCAACGTGACCGGCCTGAACTTCTCAGGCTCCACACTGTATGCCGCGACCATCAACGGTTGTAGCGGTCCGAACGGCCTGTATGCAGGCACGTTTACACCACCCAAGTTGCCGGCCACACCAGACCTGCCCATGGTGGCACCGTCGAAGTGGGATGTCACCGCGTTCATGACAAACGGTTCAGGCTTCTCCGGCACTGGCGGTGTTGCAGCCGGCACCAAGAATGACATCGTCTACGGCACGCTTTCTGACGGCAAGGGAGATGCTGCCGGAACATACAACGACACCGTGCTCGCGTTGGAGGCGAAGACGCTCACGGTAAAGGACTGGTTCACGCCGTCCGACGCGGCTCCTGCCCCCAAAGCCGGGCTGCCGGTGACCGGGATCACGCCTGCCGTATTTGCGGAAGGCGGCAAGGACTATGTCATTGCGGGCGGACGCAATGGACGCATTTACATCCTGGATTCGACCGCTCTGGGCGGGTCGGACCACCACACGCCTCTCTTCGCATCTGAGCCCTTGGTCACCTCGACTTCGCAGGCAGACGGCACGGGACTCTATGGCACCTTTGCCACATCAGTCGAGGAAGGACAGCGTTGGGTCTATGCGGCGGTGCGCGGACCGTTGACCATGAAGATCCCCGGCGGTGCCGCGACGGCTCCAACGGGTAGCATCGTTGCCTTCAAGCTGACGGTTGGCAAGGGCCGTCCAACCCTGACACCTGTATGGTCTTCCCGCGACCTGACCGGCCCTGTGGCTCCCGCCACGGCAAACGGCCTGGTCTTTGCCCTCTCTTCGGGCATGCCCACGCGTACCGCGAAAGAAAACGGTTCGCTTTACGCAGCCGATGAAGTCGGCAAGATGTCGAAACCCGCGGTGCTTTATATCCTGAACGGAGCGACGGGTAAAGAGATGTTCTCCACCGGCAACGGCGCATCCAGTTTCGCCAGCAGCGGTATCGCCGTCGCCAATGGGCACGTGTACTTCTCCACGCACGACAACATGCTGTACGCCTATGGCGTCCCTGAGGAGCGCTAAATCATGACTGTTTCACAAAGGAAGACACTCTCCGTGTTGGCTGCCGGAGCCCTGCTAGCATGCGGTGCTGCACATGCGCAGAACTGGCTGATGGACGGCGGAGATAACATCCGCTCCGGCTGGAATCGCGATGAGCACACCCTGACCAAAAACAACATCCAGGGGTTGAAGCTGCTCTGGAAGGTCAAGACGGATGTAGTACCGCACGCGTTGCACACGCTGATGGGACCGCTGGTTGTACAAGGCGTTCCTACTGCGACCGGCAAGCGGGAGATGGTGTACGTGCTGGGATCGTCCGACACGCTGTACGCCTTCGATACCTCAGCCCAGAAGCTTGCCTGGCAGAAGACCTTCACGTACGAGAAGTTGCCGCAACGGCAGCAGGGACCACCGCCAGAAGCAGCAGCCGGACCGATCGCGCCGGGCGCAGCTTCCGGCCGCCCGGAGGGTGCCGCCGGAGCGCCCGCGACACCTGCGGCCGCAGCGACCCCGCCACCAGACCCGATGCGGGGCTCCCAGACTGACCCGAAGCACTTCAACTTCCTCAACCCGCAGGGCAGCACGGGCGTGCCGGCCATCGGACCGGAGGAAGCCGGTGGTGTGCGCCCGATCTATGTGGTAGACGGCGGCGGCGTTCTGCATACGCTAAGCGACGTTACCGGCGAAAGTCTGCGCCCGGACATCAAGATGGGTGCAGTCAGCAAATTCGCGCTGCAACTCTACAACGGTGAAGTTATTTACGCGGTCTACGCGGGTAAGACCGGCCTGCTGTCAGTAAAGGCTGATGGCTCGCAGACCACGCCAACTACCACAGTCGGCTTCGGCGGCGGTGGGGGTCTGTGGGGCCGTCGTGGCCCGGTAATCACCAGCGACGGTACAGTCTGGTCCACAACCGGGGACGGCCTGGTCAACCTGAAGAATCCGAAGAACCTGGTGATCGGGAACTCTGTTGTTGGCTTCAAGAAGAGTGAAGACGGCAAAAGCTGGGTGGTCAAGGACTGGTATACGCCACCAAACTGGGACTGGCTGCGCCGCCGCGATCTTGATCCGAACAACACCCCGACGGTCTTCAACTGGCACGGCAAGGAATACATCGCCGCCTCCGGAAAGGAGTGCCGCGTGTACCTGCTGGATCCACAAAGCCCCGGCGGCGCAGACCACGGCACACCGTTGTATAAAACGCCGTTGGTTTGCAACGAGATCGTCGACTTCCAGAATGCCGGTTCGTGGGGCGCGCTTTCCTCGTGGGAGGACGCAAAGGGGACACGGTATGTGCTAATGCCCTTCTGGGGACCGAAGCACTCGCAAATGAAGTTCCCCATCGAGAACACGCCCGAGACCAAGGAAGGCGGGCAGGCCGCGTTCAAGATGGTGGAGAAGAATGGCAAGCCAGAGCTTGAGGCCGTCTGGGTCTCACGCGACATGCACCGTGGCGAACCGAACATCATTGCGAACGGCATGGTCTTCTCCTACGGCAGCGGTGAGAACTCGCAGCAGTCATGGAACGACATCGGTCTGAACTTCGACTCCAGCATCCGCGCCTCGCACGGCCAACCAGCGGTTATTTACGTTCTCGACGCCGAGACGGGCAAAGAGCTCTGGACGAGCGGCGATACCATCAAGGCCTTCAACCACTTCTCCTCGATTACCGTGGCGAACGGCAAGGTATATCTCGGCACCTACGACGGCATGTTCTATTGCTTCGGCCTGAGCTAAATCTAAGCCGCATCACGCGAGAAGGCCCGCGCATTTCGCGGGCCTTCTCATCTGTCTCATCAGAGCTAATCGAGGGCGTAGAACGCGAGGCCGCTCAGCAGTTTCGAAAAGCCGCGGCTGAAGCCACCTCTCGTTAGCCTTTATTCAGTGGGCTAAAGCCCACTGCTTTCTCCGGAGCAAGTAGCTCTCCTGATCAAGCAGTCTAATTTCAGATGGCTTATCAGGTCGAAGATTAAGCAGTCCGAGACAAGGGGCATATGGGATTATCTCCACCTCAAAGCAATAAGCCGGAGCTCGCCTGAAATCGACAAGCCGGAGCAGACTTCAAAGCGCGGCGCCGGAGAAAGCAGGGGCCTTTAGGCCCCTGAATAAGTCCAGCGACCAATCGGCTTTAGCCGCGGCGTTTGTCGTACGCTGACATGGTGAGACTGGCACCGCAGGAGATTCGCACTTACTTTGTCACGACCGTGTGTGCACAACGCCGCCGTTTGTTCCAGGTCGCTGACAATGCTGAGCTCATGATGCAGGTGATGCAGGTGATGCAGACCAACCGCGAGAAAGAGCGAATGAATATCCACGCATTCGTCCTTATGCCCGATCATATCCACCTCGTGCTGACTCCTGCTGTTGACGTCTCGTTGGAGAAAGCGGTGCAATTTCTGAAGGGCGGGTATTCCTTCCTGCTCAAAAGCAAGCTGGACGTGTGGGAACGCGGCTACCGGGAACGCCGCATCGTAAGTCCTGACGACTTCGAGACAGCCAAGAGCTATGTCGAGCAAAATCCGTGCGCACAAAGCTTGTGCAAGCCGCACAGGAATATCCGTTCTCCTCGGCGGGTCGAACAGAAGCCATTGACCCTACGCCCGAGTGGTTTGCCGGCCCGGGCTAAAAGCCCCTCTCGTTGTAGCAAGGGTTCAGTGGGCTAAAGCCCACTGCTTTCTCCAGATTGGGCTCGATTGCAAACAAGAAGGCAGGAGAAAGCAGGAGCCTTTAGGCCCCTGACTCACTCGCTACATAAACAGGGCTTTAGCCCCGGTTGTCAAGACGGCTAATCAAGGGCGTAGAACGCGAGGCCGCTCAGCAGCTTGGGGTAAAAGTCAGTTGACTTCTGCGGCATCACTTCGCCGCTCAATGAGACTTCTTTCATCTGATCGAGCGTGACCGGCTTGATGAGGAAGGCGATGTCGGCTTCGCCGCGGGCCACCTGTGCGGCGGCATCTTCGGCAGAGCGTAGGTAGCGCAGGTTCTCCTGGTTGCGGATGCTTTCGGGCGTCAGGTCCAGCAACTGCTCCAGCACAAGCGCGTGGAGTTGAACGACATCCAGCGCGCGCTGGCGCGGCGGAACGTGCTGCAAGGCGGCTTCCACTGCATCCTTTTTGGCCTGCAGAAGGAAGGTGCCATCCTGCATTACAGCGAGGAACGCAACGCCCCCTGTGTCGTTTAGCGGAGCCGTGCGCTCGGCGGCAGACTCCACGTTTTCGGCGTCGGAACCGCTGGCTGCGGCCTTCGACTTAACCTTTGACACCTCGAAGAACTCCGCAGCGCGGTCCAAAAAGGCTGCCGAGGAGAAGTTCTTCAGGCCGTAAACGATGCGGTGAGTCGGCAGGATGGTGATGCCAGGCGCGTCCGTGTTGACCAGCGTCATCATCATGGCTGCTTCTGGGAACGGGGGCACCGGCAGATGCAGACCGCCAACCGTGTCTGCGTCGTTTGAGGGGGACTCGTCGCGGTCGCCATGCTGCTGCTGCGTCTTGCCGCTCTGCAGGGTGGTGTCCGGAACGCCGAGTTCGGCGGCGCGCTCACGGGCGTAGCTGGTAC
>CAXUEW010000235.1:0-5664 GCA_964250115.1 uncultured Terriglobus sp. | reverse complement strand
GTCCGGGTGAGACGCATGGTATCGCTGCAGCACCTCGCACGTCGCATCCGTGGAGCCGTCATCACTGATGAGGATGCTGACATCCACGCCGGTCTGCGCCAGGATCGAGTCCAACTGCATGCCGATGTACGGCGCACCGTTGTAGGTGGCCACCAGGACCTGCACATGCGGTTGTTCTGACACAGGCCCTTGCTCCCTCGCTTCAGTGTCGCATTGCTCGTGAAAGGGCTTATGGAAGCCTGTTCACCAGGAAGCGGAAGTGCTCCGCGGCGATGCCGAAGCGGCCGCGACGGGCGTGACCGATGACTTGCCTCAGGATGTCGAGTTTGCGCCCCATCCATTCCCGGCCGTGGCTGTGTTCCGCATAGAATCTCTGTTCGGCGCGCCGGATGTTTTCCGATCGCGCGGCACTGACAGGTCCGTGGGCTTGCGCAAGCTCATGGGTAAGGACCGAGTTCATGACGAAGATTTGCAGTTTTCGCCGCTGCAGAGTTGCGAACGTGGCGTGGTCGAGATAGTCAAGCCAGTAATGCTCATCGTAGCCGCCGATAGCACGCAGCGAACTGACACGAACCAGTGCGGCCGAGTTGAAGCCAAAGATCGCGTCGTTCAAGACGCCGGATGTCGATCGATCGATCGACACGCGGCTGGATCGATAGCAACTTGTGTGGGGCGAATACAGTTTGCCGAGAGCGATCAGTTTGGGCAGTATGACGGCTATTTTCGGATTGCCTGCAAGTTCTTTGCTAAGTGTCAGTAACTCATTCAGGTAAGGCACGGTAAGTGTTGTGTCCTGGTCCAGCGTCAGCAGCCATTCGGCGCCGCAGGCCTCCGCGGCTTGCAGCGCCTGGTTATAGCGCCTTGCGAGTCCCGGGTTGGTGCCATCATGCAGGTAAGTGCCCTGGAAACCTGGCGGGACCCCGTGTTCTTCAGGGGAATTGTCCGCAATAAACATCTGAATGTCTTTGTCAATCAGGGGCAGCGACAGGGCAGCTTCGCGCATGCTTTCGTATGTCCGGCTCTGACTGAGAGACGTTTGATAAAGAACGATGCAGGCAAGAATACGAGGCAACGGATACTCCAGAAAGGATCGCAAAGTAGCACTTCTAAACGGGAAGCAAAGTACCGCAATCAGACCTCCGCGACAGTTTCTTCCGCTTCACGCAGCTTTTGTAAATAGTTGCCGTTCAACACCCGTTGCACCTCCCATTGCTGTGGACCCAGCATAAGGAACAGAAAGGACAGAATGGTGGAAAGAATCACGCCAATGGAGCCGATCCGCTGCACCAGGTAAATAGAAAGTGCCAGGTTGGCAACCGCTGCGAGTACCGCCACGGTAGTTTCCAGCTTGAGACGGCCGACGGCAGAAAGCAGCAACGCCTGATTGGTCGTTGGTATTGCCCGGCGAAGGCGGTCTCCACCAGCGGACGGCCGAACAGGCCGATCCCGACACTTACAAGCACCACCGCTGACAGGCTTTTGCGTACCAGTGATTTGTAAGTTGAACGAATCCACGCCATATCGCCGGATTGGTAGGCCTCAGAAAGTACGGGCCACGCGGCGGGAATCAGCAACTGCTGCAGCAGGGAAGCGTAGCTGACCAGCCGCCAGGCCACGCTGTAGGGCGTAACCTCTTGCGGTCCAAGATAGTGCGTGATCACGAGATTGTCGGTGTTGAAGACCACGACGCCGCAGAGTTGAAGGATGAAGAAGAGCGACCCCTGCCCGAACAAGGAGCGCGCCATCGTGGTACTCACTTGCCACGGTGCCGGTTTGAGCCACGGTCTGCGAATGGCCCACAGCCACAGGTTGATGCCGGCGTTGCTGATGACGGTGGAAGCACAGTATGCCAGCATGAGGCCGGAAAGCGTGCAATGCAGCAGGATACCGCCGACAATGGCCAGCAGAGAAAAGACTGCGCCAACCATGGCTGCGTAGTTCATCAGGTGGAGTTCACGGTAGGCCGCGCCGACTTTGCCGCTGAGGCTAAGGGGCAAATTGATCAGACACGCTACAACAGCGATGACGACGCAGCGCTTTGCCTGAACTGCCGTGGACGCGTCCGCCAGGTGAAAGAGCGACGCCCAGTTCACAAAGGGCCAGCAAATCGTGATGATGAGACCCAGGAAGGCAGCAACGGCAGCCGTCAGCCAGAATGCGGTGGAATAGGCGTGAACAGCCTCTACTTGATCGTCATCCGCGTATGCCTTTGAGAGAACATTCGTCAGCGTGCTCGCAATGCCAAGGTCAAGCAGGTTCAGCATGACCACGGTGCCGCTGATCGTGATCCAGATACCGTATTCCTCTTTGCCCAGGTACCTGACGTTCAAGGGAAGGCTGATCGCACTGACACCCAGCGTGACCAACCTGCTGAGCAGGCCCGTGGCGCTTCC
Organism: uncultured Terriglobus sp.; assembly: GCA_964250115.1. GTDB lineage: Bacteria > Acidobacteriota > Terriglobia > Terriglobales > Acidobacteriaceae > Terriglobus. Next base: position 3,271 of record CAXUEW010000235.1, on the reverse strand, counting down.
CTTATATATGCTCGCCAGCCGGGGGTCGTTTCCAAGGCGGTCTAATACTCGCTTGACCACTGTTCCCTATTGTTCCTTTTCGATACTTCTATTCTAGTCGCCCGGTTCGGTTGCATTGCGGCTAGGTGACGGTTACACTTGGATTACGCGCACTCTTAGGCGTGTGCATCGCGGGAACAGCCCGGAGTGGATTTGGGCTGGCCAGAGACTGCGATGTTCTGAACCACCGCTGTATGCCATCCCTTGAACAAGTGAGAGGGAAGCGTTGGTTGCTCTGGCTTGACCGGTCTTGAATGAAGACCTCGCCGTGCAGCAGCAGAGCCACTTCGGCTTGCTGAACCGAACGAATCCATGGTGCCTCTTCCCCAGCCAAATGGGAGCAAGGCAGCCCTGCAACTATAGGAAATTGGCAGGCAGGTCCGCCTATGCGCGCACCGCTACCACAGAAGAAAGATCTCTCTTGAATTCCAGCAACACCGCAGTCCTTGAGCCCACCGGCTCCTCGTCCGTTTCAACAACTTCCGCTGCACCTGCCACCCCCGAAGTTCTTTTCAACGACTTCAACATCTCTCAGCGGTTGAAGGATCGCCTTGCAGCCGCCGGCTTTGTGACGCCGACGCCCGTGCAGGCCAAAGCGATTCCGCCCGCCCGTGAGGGTCGTGACGTGCTTGCAACCGCCGCCACCGGCACCGGCAAGACGCTCTCGTTCCTGATCCCGATGATTGAGCAGATGGACTCGAACCCTGCTCCGGTGCCAACCGTGCAGACCGGCAAGCGCCAGATCAAACCCATCCGTTCGCTCATCCTTCTGCCCACGCGCGAGCTTGCCATGCAGGTGCTTGAGGCCTACGGCAAGATCGTTTCCAATGCCAAGTCCGACGCTGTGCTCGTCTGTGGCGGCCTGTCCGAAGGCGCACAGCTTGACGCGCTTCGCCGTGGCCCACGCCTCGTAGTCGCAACGCCCGGACGCCTTGAGGATTACCTGAAGCGCGGCGAGATCAGCCTGCGCAACGTGGAAATGCTGGTTCTGGACGAAGTCGATCGCATGCTCGATATGGGCTTCCTGCCGGCCATTCGCCGCATTGTGGGTGCCCTGCCGAAGACTCGCCAGACCATGTGCTATTCCGCCACGCTGGACGCAAACATCACGGAAATCGTTCGCGACTATGTGAACAAGCCCGTCCGCATCGAGATCGGCACCACCAGCAAGCCGAACGAGCGCGTCGAACTTCGCGCTTACACCGTGATGCAGGACCAGAAGCTTTCGCTGCTGGACAAGATGTTGAACGAAGATCCCGGCACGTACCTGGTGTTTTCGCGCACAAAGCACGGCGCGGATCGCATCAGCCGCAAGCTGGAGAAGCTTGGCTATGAGGTGTCGGTGATCCACGGTGACCGTTCGCAGTCACAGCGGACCGCTGCCCTGAAGTCATTTTCGACAAGCAAGAGCCGCATCCTGGTGGCGACGGACGTTGCGGCGCGCGGCATCGACATCTCGCACATTGCGCACGTCGTGAACTACGACCTGCCGGGCGGTAGTGATGACTTCATTCACCGCATCGGTCGTACGGGCCGCGCTTCGGCAACGGGCGTTGCAACTACCTTTGTTATGCCGCAGGAGCGCAGCGATGCGCGCCGCATGGAACGCGAGTTGAAGATCCAGTTTGACTGGCGCGTGGCCGACAAGGACCTGAAGAAGGAAGAGCGCAATGCTCCCCTGGATGTAGCTGGATCGAACGACCTGATGCAGCTCGAGACCCGCGCCTGGAAGACCAGCCCGGACGGCCAGGGCCACGAGCAGACCTCAGTCCCCTCGCGTTCCTCGCGCGGCGGTGCAGGCGGGGGCTTTGGCCGGCGTCGCAGTGGCGGTGCAGGTGCACCCGCTGGTGGTGGCCGTAGCGGATCAGGTGGTGGACGCAGTGGTTCCGGCGGCCGTCGCAGCCGCTAGTCTCAACCAGACTGTATCTAAAGAAGGGGAGCACCGATTTGGTGCTCCCCTTTATGCTGTTTCCAAGTGCATGCTTAGCGTGTGTAGAGGAATGTGCCGCACAGCACACTGGAGTTTGCGATTGCATCCGGTGTGAAGGCGGGCATCCTCGAACCGGAGAAGAATGCGACCTGCATCGTTTTCGCGCTGACAAACGTGGTCATCCATTGCGTATCCTCCGCACCGCACATGTTATTTCGGTGCAGAAAAGCTTTCTGTGCAGGGATGTTCAGGCGATACAGCTTGCCGCCGCCCTTTGTGTCTGCTTCGATGTTGAAGAGCGCGACGCTTTCATCCGCGGTCAACGGACGTATGTCTGCAATAGTGAAGGTGGCAAAGTTGATTGAAAGTCTTTCACCTGAAATGCCGATGTCGCCGGTGATGCTGCGGGCCGTGGTGCTGGCCGCCTTCCAGTAGCCGTTGTCCTGCGCCCTTGCACTCAAGCCGAAGAGCAGGGCGGCAACGGCGGCTGTGCCGAATCGATTCATGGCTTAAGCATGCCATTCAGGCATCGCCAAATGCAAAGCCGCTGAGTGGCTACAGCAGCGCAATGCCACATACTTCGCGATCTGCGGTGCTTTGGGGAATGTGCATTGCTAATCGCGATGACCACGTACCGTTGCCGCGAACCACATAGGTTACTAGGTGGCGTTGCCCGCCGCGACGATCCGGGTTCAGCAAAAATGTCTGGTCAACCCTGCAGGGCCAGCCCCGCCTGCACTTCTTCACTAACTTGCAATTCTGGCCCCCAACCCATCTCGATGGCGAAGGGATTCCAGAGCGCGACTGGCAACGAGCCTCCACTGGCCTGGTCGTGCCCGCCACCAAAGGTGCCGTCCGCACCTGTAGGGGTATGTGCTCGTAGAAACTGCACAAGGTTCACCGTCTGCGGGGCGCGTCCCGCAAAATGCACGAAGCCGGGCCGGAAGCCTACATTTACGCCAAAGACTACGGCCTTCGGAAAGCGAGGCCGCCAGATCTGCGCAACGAGCGGATGCACCTGACAGGGTGTGTCGATGCGCACCGCGATCATGTCTGCACCCAGTTCGTTACGCCACCTGGTCGCAAACCGCGGCGGAGCTTTTCGCGCGATGGCAAGTGCTTCGCTGACCTCTGCTTTGGCAGCACGCAGCGCATCCATTTCCACCGACGGAGTTGCGAGCGCCTGCTTAGGAGAGGCAGTGGCAAGCAGCAGCCGCATGGCTTGCGATGCATCGCCCCGCGCAGTCCGCCGAGGGGCGTTCAGCAATGTTGTCAAGTCCTTCAGGGCAGTGGCACCGAAAC
>CAXUEW010000234.1:0-5666 GCA_964250115.1 uncultured Terriglobus sp. | reverse complement strand
GCGCGGTCATAGGATCGAACGCGGCCACAACCTTGGTCACCTTGACGACCTCTGCCGGTGGCGGCGGTGGCGGTGGTGGAGGTGGCGGTGGTGGCGCCGTCAGCATCGACGTCATCATCGTTTTGGGCAATGCCTCTGGGTAAAGCAGCGGGATCAGAATCATGATCGCGACGATGGTCAGGTTGAATGCGGCGGTCGCCCACATCCAATGGCTGGACTTCGACTTGAGCTTACCGGACGACTCTACCAACGAATCTTCAAACACTTTGATAACCCCTGTTCTGCGAGAGGTAAAGCTGGAACTGTAGACACCGGGATGCTCGGATTTGTTCCCGGGGTTTTCTCATCGGCTTCCAAACGGCATCCGCAGCAAAACTCCTCAGGCCTGTGGGTTGCGGAAACCACGATGCGCGAGAGCAGGATAGTAGCCCGTGGGACAAACAACTTGCAAGTAGCGCACGGGCGCCCGCTTCAAGATGGGCAAGGGCATCATGGTGGCGAAAGACGCCAGTGACCTGAACTTTGACATCGTGGTCACCTCCGACAAGGACCCCGCCATCAAGTTCCCGATCGCTTTCCGGTCAGATTCCCTAAGCTATGAAGAACTGCAGAACACCGGCTTCAAAACGCGTGCGCGCGAGGATGAGCCGTCGGAGGTGTACGTGGGCTCTGCCATGGACTAAGGCCTGGCACCCGTTCAACCCCGTGTACAAGAATTCGCTGTTCTTGCGCATTGGCTTGAAAAACAAGGACAACTGCCTCAACTCAGTGATCAGCGTTGGCCCGGACCTGTCCGAGATCTGCCACTTCCCCATCCTGAACGACGCCGCGCTGATCTTTACGACCAAGAGCGCAGACGGCCAGTACCTGGCGCTGAAGCCGCTCATCGACTGGACCGATGCCGACATCCAGCTCGCCCGAAGTCACCGCTACAAGATCGAGGCCGTGAAGGTAGGCGGCGGCGTAGACCGGCTGGAAAAGCAGAACACCATGCACGCCTTCCACTGCTACGGTCTGAAGGGTGTGAACACTATGGCCCACTTTGGCGGAGGAGATGCATTCAACGAACGCGGCATGGAATTGATCCCGGCCAACCATCTACTGGCCGAAATTACCATGACGCAGCGCTATTACTACAACGCTCCCAAGGGCAAGATCGACTTGTACGAAGTGAGCTTCGACCAGGTGCGATGGGGTCCGACCGAGCAGGTCGTGGAAGCAAAGCTGGGTAAGAACACATTTGCTACACTGCGCGGCCTACGTCCACTCTCTTAGAGGCAGGATGATCGTTCCGCCCCTCTGCTACTGTGTTTCCGAGGTGTCTCGCATGAGCATCAGCCGCCGCACGTTTTGCCGCACCAGCGCGGGTGCGCTTGCCACCGCCGCGGCTGCTGGTCGCCTGCCTGGGGCGGCTCCTGCAAAGGAAAGTCTTCATCCCGGAGTGTTCCAGCCGCTGCCGCTGGGCGCGGTGATGCCCAGCGGATGGCTCCTGCGGCAGTTGCGCGTGCAGGCCGACGGCATGGGCGGCCACCTGGATGAGTTCTGGCCGGATGTAGGCGCGAACAGCGGTTGGCTGGGAGGAACAGGTGAAAGCTGGGAGCGTGGACCCTACTTTGTCGACGGCCTGTTGCCCTTGGCCTGGCTGCTCAAGGATGACACGCTGAAAGCCAAGGCCATGCGCTTTGTGAACTGGACGCTGGACCACCAGGCTGCCAGTGGCATGATTGGACCCGCGACCAACGATGACTGGTGGCCGCGCATGGTGATGTGCAAGGTGCTGATGCAGTATCACGACGCCACTCAGGACCCTCGCGTGGTGCCGGTGCTGACCCGATACTTTCATCACCAGCTGGAAGCCTTGCCTGCTCGGCCGCTGCGGGAGTGGGGCAAGTACCGCTGGCAGGACGAGGTGCTGGTGGTGCAATGGCTCTACGACCGCACAGGAGACGCAAAGCTGTTGCAACTCGCCGAACTGCTGCAGGCACAGGGACATGACTGGACCGCTCAGTTTGCTGATTTCAAGACGACCGAGCCGGTCACGCGCGCGGTGCTGGGTCGAAAGGATCCATCCGGCGAGGAGCACGACGCGCTGTCAACGCACGGCGTGAACCACGGCCAAGCGCTTAAGGTCGCGCCCGTGCGCTACCGGATGAGCGGTGATGCGGCCGAGCACGAGAACTATCGCAGGCAGATCGGCACGCTCGACTGCTACCACGGCATGCCCAACGGTATGTTCTCCTGCGACGAACACCTGGGCGGCCTAGACCCAAGCCACGGCACGGAATTGTGCACGGTAGTGGAGACGATGTACTCCATGGAGGTAGCGATGGCCACCTTCGGCGATCCGCTGATCGGCGACCGTATCGAGAAGATCGCCTACAACGCCTTGCCCGGTACTTTTACCGATGACATGTGGGCGCACCAGTACGACCAGCAGCCAAACCAGATCCAATGCAGTTTAAACTCGAAACCGTGGACGACGAACGGTGTCGAATCCAACCTGTACGGCCTGGAGCCAAACTTTGGCTGCTGCACCGCAAACTTTCACCAGGGCTGGCCAAAGCTTACGGAGCACCTGTGGATGCGCACCCCGGAGGACGCCCTGGCAGCGATGCTGTACGCTCCATGCGACGTAAGGACAACTGTCCGCAAGCAGCCGGTGCATATCGCCGTCGAGACCGACTATCCTTTTCGTGAAACCGTCCGAATCGTGGTCCGGCCCGCGCTGGCAATGAAGTTTCCCGTGCTGCTGCGCATTCCCGCTTGGGCCGCAGGCGCGTCTGTTTCCATGAACGGCCCCGGGTTGGACGTTGCATGTACGCCGGGCACATTCACTCGGATCGATCGCATGTGGTCGCCCGGTGACTCGGTCGAACTAAGGCTGCCCATGAAGCCGGCCATTCTACGTGGCTTCAACAACAGCATCAGCCTCATGCGCGGGCCGCTGGTCTTTTCCCTGGACCCCGGTGAGACCTGGGTAAAGCTACGCGAACGCAGCCGCACCGCCGACTGGCAGGTATTCCCGCGGCGTGGCTGGAATTATGGGTTGCGGGTAGACGAGGGCAGCGCCGCAAATGTGAAGGTTGTGGAGTCGGCCCTGCCTGCAAGACCGTTCGCTGCGGAAGGCACACCTGCCCGCCTGAGCGTTCGCGCACAACGATTGAATAGTTGGCGCTCCGCCGACGGCGTCGCTGCACCCGTCCCTGCGGGTCTGCAGACCAGCGCAGAGCCTGAAGAACTGCTGACGTTGATCCCGTACGGAGCCGCCAAGCTGCGAATCACAGCCTTTCCGCAACTGGCAGGCTAGCAGCCTGCGGCGCACTCGCATCGGCGGCAGAAGGTGTGGTTCAGCCGGTGCGCCGTAATCATCAGGGCGCTGCCCGCAAAGGTGATGCCGACCTCGTAGGCGTGTGAAGGCAGCCAATCGCCCAACCAAGCCGCGCCTGCAATGCAGCAGAGGCCGCCGGTCATCAAGAACAGCACCACCGTGCGACGGTGTGTGCGGAAGCCCCTGAGCAACGCCACGGTTCCAAACAGCGCAACCAGAAGCGCAAGCGCACGATGCGTCGTCTCTTCACCCGGCAACCAATGCGCAAGCACCGCGGAAAACGACAGCAGCGCGGGCGTCAACACGCAGTGGACGACGCATAGGGCAGAGGCCCAGATGCCCAGTTGGTCGGCGAGGCTGCGTGTGCCGCTGAGCCGGTCTTGAAGAGCGTTCATGAGAGTACGTTATTGCGAAAGGATGTGCGATTGCAAGCAGGGGCAAGGCGGACGCACTAACAGCATCCGCAGGTGTGCCCTTGCCGTGCCCGCCGCGCTTCGACGATCAGAATGGGGACCGCTGCCAGCGCAGCTGCGGAATCGAGCCACGGAAAGTGCAGCACAGTGTGCAGCAACTGGCCGGCCAGCGTGATCGCTGCAAGGTAGGCGCAGGTGGCGGACTGCACCGCGTCCGCACGCAGGGCTCGGTTGTTGAGCCGGTCTGCCGCGTTGCGCTTGCGCCGTGCCAGCACCGGCATCAGCAGCAGCGCACATGCTGTAATTGCCATACCCAGCCGGCTGGTGTCGGCGTCATTGTGCAGGAACAGCCCGATCACGGCGATGGCGGCAACCACGCCTGCCAGCACGTAGAGAAGCAAACCACAGACACGCGCCGCACGCGTTTGCGACAGGCGTGCGCCAGGGACGAACTGCAGCAGAACGACGGCTGCCGAGACAAGTTCCACAAAGCTGTCAGACCCAAACGCCAGCAGCGACACGCTGCGTGCGCGGTACGCGGCAGTCAGTGCGACGGAGCACTCCACCAGCATCCACAGCAGCGTGATGCACTGCAGCACCACGACCTCGCGGGATGAGGTCTTTGGAGCAGCGATAACGGCAGCAGCCTGCATGGGTCGATGCTACGGCCAACCGGCATCGCAGGCAATCTGCTTGTGCCGGTTTTAGACGGTGGCTTTGCGGCCCGCCATCAACTGCGTGGATTTGCCCTTGCTGGCACGCCAGTCCTGGTAGGCGACAAGCATGGGCGCGGCGACCGCGATCGACGAGTAGGTGCCGATCAGGATGCCGACCACCAGGGCGAAGGAGAAGCCGTGCAGTACCTCGCCGCCAAACAGGTACAAGGCCAGCACGGTGAGGAACGTCAGGCCTGAGGCAATCACGGTTCGCGATAGGGTCTGGTTGATGCTTTTGTTCACGATCTCGGCCAGGGTCGCGCGGCGCATCAGTTGCAGGTTCTCGCGCACACGGTCAAAGACGACGATGGTGTCGTTCATCGAATAGCCAACCAGTGTCAGAATGGCGGCGATGACGGTCAACGTGATTTCCTGGTTGGTCAGGGAGAAGAAGCCGATGGTGATCAGCGTGTCGTGGAAGACTGCGATCACGGCTGCCGCGCCGTAGATGAACTCAAAACGGAACCACAGGTAGACCAGCATGCCCAGCAACGACCACAGCACGGCCCAGCCGGCCTGACGCGTGAGCTGCTTACCTGCCGTTGGGCCGACGGTGTAAGCGTCCTGAATCTTGAAGGCTGAGTCATGGTAGTTCGCGTTGAGCGCGTTCACGACTGCAAGGCGGCCATTATCGGCAGTGGCGTCAGAGCTCTGCGGCACGGTGATGACTTCTTCGTTGCCGTTGCCGCCGCCGAGCCGCTGGATGCTGGCGTCGCGAATGCCGGCCTGGTCCATCACGCGGCGCAGGAGGTCTTCATTGGGCTGCTTGTCGAAGGACACGCGCACCTGGGTGCCGCCCTTGAAGTCGATGCCGACCGGCACATGGTGCCAGAACAGCATGCTGAGCACGCCGGCGACGGAGAAGATGAGCGAGAAGCCGAGGAAGTACCACTTCTTGCTGAGCCAGTCGATTTCAATGTTGCGGAACAATTCCACGTTTTAGAACCTCAAGATTCGTTTGTCATCCCGCAGCGCAGCGGAGGGATCTGCATGTGTGCCGGCTCGTCGCAAAAGGCGGTCTGTGAGTCTGTCCGATTCGCGCTCGGCGCGAACATACAGGCAATTTTCCCCAGCAACGCAGCCTGCTTGCGCTGGCAGAAATGCAGATCCCTTCGCTTTGCTGCGGGATGACAAACAACAATCAAATCGACAAAGCCTCGCCGCGCGTCTTGCGTTGCAGCACGGAATCAAAGATCACGCGCGACACAA